>JAAZKF010000116.1 GCA_012799975.1 Burkholderiales bacterium | reverse complement strand
GGCCTGCATCTGAATCCGAAGAAACTCGTCCCGAGAAAGAGCCTGCTTCAGAATCCGGTCCGGAAACTGGCACCTCGGTTCAACCCGAGGAGGGGCTCTCCTCTCCGGAAGGGGACGTGGAGGAATCCTCGCCGGCTCCGCCCCGCCGAGAGGGGATCGATTGGCTCACCGTAGCCCTCGCCCTGGTAACCCTGGTGAATGTCGTCCTGTGGTTCTACCTCGAGCAGCGCCCGGACCGTGGATCTGCCCAGGCCACCTCCCCACCTCCCCCGCCCCCCCAGGCCGTCTCCCCGCCGCCTCCGCCTCCTCCTGTGCTTCCGCCCCCACCGGATATCGATGTTCCCCCTCCGGTCGGCCTTGGCTCCAAGGACCAGCTCGATGCCGGACTCCCCATCCTGAAGGAGATGGGGCTGGACATCACTCCGGTCCGGGTCTTCTATCGGCAATCCATCAATGCGGGGCGGTTCGGGAAGCAGAAGGACCAGCTCGACGCCGAGAAACAGGCGCTCCAGGAGGCTGCGCGCCTGCTGGAGCAATTCTTCACGACGCAGATGGCCACCCTGGGGAAGACGGCGACCCCGGACCGGATCAAGCAGGCCGAAGCCCTGGCCGAGCAGGGCAAGGCCAAGGCCGAGAAAGGGCGTCTTACCGATGCCATCCAGTTCTACCAGCAGGCCCAGAAGGTCCTGAAGGGGGGTTGAGGCCCTGCTTCCTGCAGCGCTCAGTGGAGTTCGGTAGACCAGTGCTCGAAGGTGCGGACCATCTGCTCGTAGACCGGTAATGTCTCTTCCAGACGCCCTTCAGGACAAAGCAGGACCAGGGCAAAGCACTTGGGCCTGGCGATGATGTAGGTCGCGATGGCCATCCAAGGAAGGGGCTGATTCTTGAAGGTGAATCGGCGGACCGTCCTTCTGGTGTCGAAGCGTCCTGCCTTCGGCCGGCTGGATGAGACCTCCGTCACCGTATGGATTCCTGGATCGTGCAGGAGGAAGGCGGCGTCCATGGCCGGCACGTCTGCCTCCAGGGCGCGGTCGTAGATTCCGAAGGGGGCACATATCACCCGAACCTGCTTCTGTTTCGGGGGGGCCACCAGGCGACTCCGGGACCGATTCATCTGGCTCGGGGTGCAGATTATCCAATCCCCGGGGATATGGAAACTGTACATGTAGCCCTCGTGCCGCATGGTCTTCCACTCCCCGGGTTTCGCAGAGGGGGGGGCGACCTCTTCAGGCACGGGGATGGCCCCGGCGTAGGGGCGGTTGATGGCTGCACCCCGCACGCGACCTCTTCAGGCACGGGGATGGCCCACATATTCGGGGACTCCGGCTCGGGAGGTGAAGATGTTTCGGGCTCGGGTCGGGCCGGGGATTCCGTCCGGCCGAGCGGCTCGACCGGGTTCGGGGGGCTGGAGGGGAAGAGTAGGGGTCTGGCCAGGACAAACACCGCCGCCACCGCCAGGCAGGCCAGCACCAGATGCCGCCGGTTTCGGGCCCTGGGAATCATCTTCATGCTCAGGATCTCCTAGTTTTGCGGGGGGCAGGGAAGCCCTCGGGGTTGGATTGCTCTCGAGCCGGGTACTTTAGGTGACGCGTTCCCGGTAGGGTCGGGTTCCGGTGCCGGTCACGGCCCGAAAAGGGGCTCGGGCCATGGCAGGTGCTCGATTCCCTGCTTGGTCTCGTGGTCCTCCCGGCGGGTCGGGTGTCGGTAGAGGGCCCAGGGGGCAGCCGGGTCCTCGCTCCAGGTGGCGATCAGTTCGTATTCTGAAAGCCAGTTTCCCATAAGCTCGGGTCGACCCACGGTCAGGACCAGCGAGGTGGCCGGATGGGGTGCGGGGTCGTCATATCTGAAGCTCTCGACCAGCACCACCCGCTTCTTCAGGAGGCCCTCGAACATCAAACCATCCACATTTCCTCGCGTTCCGGGCTGAATCAGGGCGGTGATCCGCAGCTCGTGGGATTTCTCCAGCTCGGCCATGACCCGTTCGGCGATGGGGCCGATATCCCGGTCCAGGCTGTCGATCGTGGTGTATCTTGGGATTAGCCAGCTCATCTTGCCTTGGTCGGTCATTTCGAGCGTCAAGTAGTGCGGGGGCATGATGCGCTCGGGTAGGGGACACCCGAGCTGGTACAATCCCAGGAAAAGCAGGCCCGGGGCCAGGAGCGGTGGGAGCCAACGGACCCGCCCCCACCATCCGAAACCCAGGCTGGTGAGGAGGACCGTGGCCGGGAGGATGTAGCGCGGGTGCAAGGGGATTCCGGCCTGGGTGTAGATGACCAGCGGGGTCAGTATTCCGCCCAGCAGGCAGAGAGTCGGGATGCGTAGCGGGCGGATGGCCAACCCGACCACGGTCCCCAGGACCAACCACAGCGGGGCCAGCCAGATGCAGGTTCCCAGGCTTCCCAGGCTCGCGCTAAGGGCCTTCCCCACGGGGAAGCTCTGGGCCAGGTCGCCTCCGGCCTTGTGCAGAAGCGTGGAGGCGGACAGGAAATACCACCATCCACAGACCAGGAAGGCCAGAGTGAAGGCCCAGCTCATCCCCACGCCCGGACTCCAACCATCCCGGCGCTGGATCCAGGCCGCCCCGACAGCCAACCAGACCCATGCGCCCAGGGCTCGGACGAAGTGACTTGCCGGAAATTCAATGTCGGGAATTATAGGCATATCCTGGAAGAGGGCCGTGGTCAGGAGCAGGCAGGCCAGACAGGCCAGGGCCAGCATCCGTGAGCCTCGTCCAGCCTTACAAGCCAGGGTCAGGGGCCAGAGCAGGGCCGGAGCCGTGAAGAAGAGGAAGGACCACTTGGACATCATGCCCAGTCCCATGGCCAGGCCCAATCCAAAGGTCGGCCAGGGCACGCGTCCGCCCCGGGAGGCCAGCAGCAGGGCAAAAAAGACCGCTACCATGGCCAGCGTCCCGACCTCCAGGAAGTAGGCCGTCAGGTTGATGGGCAGCCAGGGGTTGCCGGCAGCCGCCAGGAGGCAGAGCATCCCCCCGCCCCGCCCTCCGAGCTCACGGCCAATCCACCAGGCGCCCACCAGGAGCAGGGGCAGGAACAGGACCTGGGAGCCCAGGGCCACCAGGTGGGAGAACCCGAAGAGGGCGTAGCAGGCAGCGCTGGCCAGGTAGGAGAGCGGAGGATAGTCGTCCGCCAGCAGCGGCAGGCCGGAGGCCAAGCGCAGCCAGATCGTGACGCTCTTCATGATGGAGCGACCGGAGTGCTCCGGCATAGCTGCTGGTTGGGCCTGGATATAGCCCAGGCACAGCCAGATCAACACGCCGGTCACCACTGCCAGGACGACCAGTTCCCATATCCGGATGCTGGGCTTCTCCTGCATCAGGGCCTCCTGCCCGGTTCTGGAATTCGACCGGGGTGCAGGAAGGGTGTGGAGTAGCTGCAGTCTGGTCCGAAGTCACCGGGCGCGGCGACGCGGGTTAGACACCAGTCAGCTCCGCTCCTCCGGGCAAGGCCTTCGGGAATGAACGGGGCGTAGGGACTCATTGCGTAACCCTCGAGCTTCCTTGTTCTGGAAAGCGTTTCCTGCGGGCGCGGAAGCGCTGGGCTCGGGTAGGGGTGGAGGAATTCAACATCATCAGGAATTTCCGCCACGAATTCGCCGTCCGCAGGAGCGAAGTCCTGTAGCCACGGTCTGCATCTCGGAGGCCCGGGCGCCTGGCTTTGAATCCGCCGCTGTCTTGTCGCCTGGGGAAGCCTGGGGAAGGCATGTCGCCCCCAGGTTATCGCCCACCTGGCCGGTCTGGTCGGCGCCAAGGTCACCGTTACCCTGGAGATCGCAGCCGAGTTCGCCGACGACGTGCCCGAGCATGTGATCCGGACCGTTACCGAGAACGCCAGGACTTTGAAGTTCACCAACCAGGGATTCGAGGTGGAGTAGGCGGTCTGGATGACCTGCCAGGAGCCGGCCCCTGGAGACAGAAGGAACGGCCATGATCCTCCACGCTGAGTCCTGTGGGCAAGGCCCCGTCCTCCTCTTCATCCACGGTCTGGGGTCCGACCATCTGTGCTGGGACCTCCAGGTTCCCGAACTCTCCAACCACTTCCGTCTGGTGCGGCTGGACCTGCCCGGGTCGGGGCCCAGCCCGGATCCGTCCGGTCCTTGCTCCTGTATCGAGATGGCCGGGGACGTCGCCGAGACCATGCAGCACCTGGGCATCCCTTCGGCCTTCGTGGTGGGGCATTCCCTGGGAGGGGGTGTGGCCCAGTGCCTGGCAGCCCAGTCTCCCGAGCGGGTCGCGGGTCTGGTTCTGGTCGGCACGGCCACGTCGCTGGAGCCGCGAGCCCTGGAAGTCCTGGAGAGTTGGCTGGCCTGGATGCAGGAGGGGCTTTCCCGGGAAGCCTTCGCCCGGGGCTTCCTCCCCTGGATCCTCTCGCGGCGCTTCTTCGAGAATCGCCTGGCGGTGGCCGAGGCCACCCGGCTCCACGTCGAGTCTCCCTGGCCCCAGTCCGCCCAGGCCTTCGCCAGCCAATTGGCGGCCTGTCACGGCATGCAGACCACCGAGCTCCTCTCCAGGATCCAGGTCCCCGCCTTGGTGTTGACCGGTTCAGAGGATCTGCTGACACCGCCGGCCCAGGGTCGGGAACTGGCAGCATGCCTGACCCGGGGGCGTTTCGTCCAGATGCCGGATCTGGCCCATGCCTGCATGGGCGAAGGCGCCAGCCTCTTCAATCAGTTGGTCCGGGACTTCGTGTGGGAAGTCCAGCCTCAGGACTGACTCGCTTCGCTCGGGTTTCGATGGGTTTCCGGGGCCAGGGTCGGCGGCTCGGTCCCAGCCGGTTCAGGTGGCTGTAGGCGGAGCAGCGGGTTCGCTCAGGGGCGTCCACCCGAAGAAGCCGATCAACTCCTTATAGGTCTCGGCCTCCCGGTTCAACAGGCGGTGGTGCTTGTCCCCCGACAGGACCGTGACCTCGACGCCTGGAGGGGCCGTGTGGTCGACCGGGACCAGGCCATCTCCTTTGGTGAAAAGGCGACCGCCTTTGTCGGCGGGGGTAATAAGCCCCTGGCCGGCCACCGCATGGAAGTCCTCGAGGCGGCTGGCCTGCTCGTCCCAGCGGGAATTGAGATCGCTCAGGCGAGGGTTGGAAGCACCCTTGCCCTGGACCGGAGACATCCACTCCAGAGCCGGAAGGTCCCCGACGGTCAGGCCGCCCATGCTCATGGCCCAGCGAATGTCGCGTTGGATGATGTGCTTGGCCAGTTCGGCGAAGCGGGTGCCGCGGTTGGGCGTGCCCAGCATCATCAGACGGCCCACGGCCTTCCCGCCGCGATCCAGATAGACCCGGGTGCTCAAGCCACCCATGCTGTAGGCTTCCACATCCAGCCGGGGGGCTCCGGTAACCTGGCGGATCGCCTCAAAGCTGCGCTCCAGCTCGTCGGCCACGACCTCTGGGGAGGCGTGGTTATCCTTCGGGAGCACCTGGAAGACCCGGGAATCGGCCGGCACGCTCTCGGGGGAGGCCTGGACCTTGGCTTCCGGATCGCGGAAGAACTCTCCGTCGCGCACGAAGAAGACTTGCCCCCCGTTGATTCCTCCTTCGGTCAGTTTGGAACCCAGGTCACTGAAGGCCGCGGGATTGGTCGTCCACCCCGGAACCATCACGAAGGGGCGCTCCAGTTGAACCCGGGGCTGGCTTTCCAGGGGCCGTTCCTGGTCCAGCCGGCGCTCGGTTCGGGAACCTTCCAGCTTGTAGACCAGGCCGGTGGCTACGAATTGTGCCAGGCTCAGGGCATCTTCGACCGGAGGTGGCAGGGCCTCGGGCGCCTCCGACCGGGTGCTGGTCCCGGTGGCGGTGGCGGGGGCGGGCCGGTGGGGGGCAATACCCGGATGAAGGCGAGAAATATCCATGCTTTCATTCTAGGATTCTTTGGATCCGAGATCGGAGAACAAAGGTAACAATTTCGACAGGTCGGACCCGGGTATCGGGGATCTGGACTGCATAGCCACTTCCGATCCACTTTTGGGCCCGGAAGACTGAGGGCCCCGGAGGCAAAACTCCGGGGCCCTGCAGGTTTCAAAGTCTACCTGAGGATTACTTTTTCTGTTTCTTGAAGAACTCGTCGGAGAGCCCCTGGTTGAAGCGGTAGTTGGCGTAGTTGGCCGTGGCCGTGGCCGAGACCGAAACTGCAGGGAACTGGAACTCGGCGGTCATCCGGTCGAAGACCAGGAAGCCTTCGGTCTGGCGATACGCGACGTTCACTCCCAGGAGTCCGTTGTTCTTGTAGTGGGTGACCTGGCGGGGGATGCTGTAGTCGTTGCGGTTGACCCAGATCTCGACCATCTGGATGTCGCCCATACCCTGCTTGGGGGTCATGGTGATCCGCCAGGTGGGTTGGCCCGCAAGGTCTGTCTGCTCAGCCACGCGGCTGTTGAACTTTTCGAGTACGGGAAGGTTCCAGCCGAAGATGTTGGGGTATTTCTTGACGTAGGAGGGGGCCTTCTCCAGGACCAGCTTGTGCTTGTCCGGGCGCTTGTGGTAGTAGGTCCCGCTCATGGTGGGGTTGTAGGGCAGGAAGGCAACCTTGGCCTTCAGGGAGATGTCGATATCGGCTTGGTAGTCGTTCAGCCCCGGATTGATCTGCCGGACCCGAGCGAAGATCGCCTCCACCTGGGCATCCGCCCGGGCGGGAGTCGGGATCGCCAGGACCAGACCCAGGATGGCCACCACCATGAATCCCAGCGCCAACCGCTTCATTCTCTGACCTCCTCGAAGTGGCCCCCTCCAGGGAGCCATCCCTGCTTGAGACTCTCCGGGCACCCTTCAGGTTGCGCTGGCGGTCAGGCTCCGGGATGCAGCGGGGATGAAGGGCCTGCCCACGCAGTGATATTCGAAGCCCAGTCTGGCCATGCGGGCCGGCTCGAAGAGATTCCGTCCGTCCACCATCAAGGGGCGGGCCATTTCTTCCCGCAGCCGGGGCAGATCCAGGTACCGGAACTCCTGCCACTCGGTGCAGATCACCAGGGCCTCGGCGTCCCGGGCGGCCTGGTAGGGATCCTGGCACATGGTGGTTTCTGGAACTTTTTTCAATGCCCGCTCCATGGCGATCGGGTCGTAGGCCCTCACCAGCGCCCCTTCGGCCTGCAGGGCCGCGATGATGTCCAGCGAGGCCGCCGAGCGGAGGTCGTCGGTATTGGGTTTGAATGAGAGGCCCAGGATGGCGACCTTCCGGTTGCGCAAGGGCTCGCCCAGGGTCTGGTGCAGCACCTGCACGGGCCAGATCCGTTGGGTGGCGTTGATGCGTTCGGTGGCCTTCAGAAGCTCGAAGTCGTAGCCCACTTCGCGGGCGATTTGGATGAAGGCTTTGACGTCCTTGGGCAGGCACATCCCGCCGTAGCCGATGCCGGCCTCCATCGAGGCCATGCCGATCCGGTGGTCCAGGCCGATGCCCTTGGCGACCTTCTTGATATCGGCCCCGGCCAGGCTGCAGACTTGGGCCACGGCGTTGATGAACGAGATTTTGACGGCCAGGAAGGCATTCGCCGAGTGCTTGATCAGCTCGGCCGACTTGATGTCGGTCAGCAGCAAGGGGGCATTCAGGGGCTCGTACAGCGAGACCAGCAGCGAGGTGGCCCGCTCGGATGAGGCTCCGATCACCACCCGGTCGGGGCGCAGGAAGTCCTGGATTCCCGTGCCTTCGCGCAGGAACTCGGGGTTCGAGGCTACGTCGAACTCCACGCCGGGCCGGATATTCTCGGAGATGGTGCGATGGACCCAGTCCCCGGTCTGTACCGGCACGGTGCTCTTCTCGACCACCAGCCGGTACTCGGTCATGTGCTGGGCGATCTCCCGCGAGACGGCCTCGACGAAGGAGAGGTCCACCCCGCCATCCGGCTTGGGAGGCGTATTGACGCAGATGAAGATGATCTGCCCGTGTTCTACGGCATCCCGGATCTCCGAAGAGAACTTCAGCCGACCTTCCTGGCGATGGGGGGCTACCAGGGTATCCAGTCCCGGCTCGTAGATCGGGACTCCCCCGGACTGCAGGATGCGGACCTTCTCCAGATCGTTGTCGACTCCCAGGACTTCGTGGCCGAGTTCAGCCAGGCAGGCTCCGGTCACCAGGCCTACGTAGCCGCAACCGATGATGCTGATCTTCACGTGGGCGATCCTCTCGGGTTTCTGATGAGGATGATGCCCCCCTTCCCGGTTGGTGGCTTTGTTCCTACGGTTGGGGAGGGGAGAGGGTGGGGATGGGCACGGTGACCGGGTCCAGCTCCCCTGCCTGCAGGGTGACCTGACAGGCCTGCAGGGGCAGTTCCAGTTTCAACTGCAGGTTACCCTCGCGGGGGGTGGGGAAGGTCCCCACCTCGGCCCCATCCACGCTCACAACCACCGGCACTCCGGGAAGGGTGTTGTACCAGCCGTCTTCGGCCAGGACCTCCAGGAGCTGGGTTCGGGAGGTCGGAGCGGGGGGAGTGGATTCAGCCTCGGGCAGGCCTGGTTGCGAGTCCGTCGGGGGAGTCGGCGTGGCCGGGCCCACCCGGGTGACCAGGCGCTGGAGAGCCCCGGCCTGGAGCACGATTTCGCCGGAAGCCTCGGCATGGCCGCTGCTGATCCGGAGTCGGGCCTTCCCGGGCAGGCACAGGGTGGTGAGGGGGACCTCTACCTTCCCCGCCCGGGTGCTGGCGCGCGCCGGGGCGGCCAGGCCTTCGGCCCGGAATTCGACCGGGGTGCCGTCGGGGACGGGGGCCCCCGAGGCCGTGCGGACATGGACCACTGCCTGGGTTGTCGAGCGCCCGTCGGCAGGAAGCCGGGTCGTAGCGAGTTCCAAGACGACCTGCTCGGGGTATAGGGTCGGGCGCTCGTCGAAGAGCAGTATGGCGGTGGCCACCGGTCTTTCGGCCAGGCGACAGCCCACACCGTCGGAGATCTTGCGCCCGCCGAGGACCATGCTGACGCTCCCCCCGCCGTCCATGTTCATGGCCTCGTGGGCTCCCCGGCGCAGCAGGGTGGAGGCCAGCTCCTCCAGCTTCATCCCTTGAGAGTGGTTGTCGCGATACCCTGAAGCGGTCGCCAGAAGCATCTTCCCGTCGGCCGTGACGGCCACGGCGGTGCGCCCGGCCACCCGGGTGATGTTGTTGCCGTTCGGTCCCAGTTGCTCTTCGTTCGTGGTGAGGGCCACCCGCCCCGCGTGCAGCAGTCGGGGGCCACCTCCACAGGCCATCTCGACCTCGCTCCAATCCTGACCGCTCAGGCTGGTCAGGCTCTTGTCGCGGACAGCGACCCGGTCGAAGAGGACCTCGCGTTTTTTCGTCAGTCCCAGGACGGTGCGGGGAGGTCGTCGGGAGACGTGCGGCGCCAGAATCCGGCCTTCGCGGACCACCACCCCCAGGGGACCTCCCGAACTGGCGAAGTAACCCGCGTTGATGGCGGCCAGGGCACCGGTCCGACGGGCCATGGCGGTCACCGTCTCGCGGGCGTCCAGGCGGTCCTTGGCCAGGCCCAGGTCCAGCCGCAGGTGGGGGTCCTGGGGATCAAAGGCCAGCTCGTTCCACAGCAGGTAGCCGCGGAAGCCGCCCACCACCTCCCGGCGAAACCAGGTCACGCCCTCGGTCAAGGGCAGGCTTCTCTCCTCTTCCCAGGTGGTTTGCAGATCCACCACCAGGCGGTGGGGATCCTCCAGGACCATCGTCTTGACCCGGTCGGAGGTGAGCGGAGCATCCAGGTCCACCACCCAGCGAAAGCGCCGAAGGGTGGGCTGTTCCACCCGCCAACGCGCTATGACCCCGGCGGTGGGAGGGGTGGCGGGGCGCAGAGCCGTGGCTTCGGTGTCCAGCAGTTCGACCACCAGGCGTTCCGGTGAGGAAAGGGTGTAGACTTGGTAGATCGGGGGATCGCTCAGGTCCACCACCATCCGGACCTTGCCCGGGCCCGAGGAATGGCGCAGGGCCTTGACTTCGTTGGCCTGGGCGGGCAGGGTCCGGGTCAACAAGACCAGCAGGAGGCAGGGGAGCAGGATTCTTCGGAATTTCAGGAGCATGGCAAGGGAGCGCTCTCTTCCATCGTCTGCTAGGCGGCCCTTTCAGGTGGCGGGAAACCGGGCTGGCTCTTCATCACGGTTTGGCCTTCATCCGCTACCTGGCTTGAATCCGCCGAGCCAAAGTCCCTCCGGTGCGTAGCACCCCCGCTTCGGCTGCCGTCAGCTTGTGTTGATATCGCGTCGGTCGCTTCGCCGGGCCTCTTGCACCCCGCTTCGGCTGGGGCCACCGGGGGGGCATGTCGGCGGGG
>JAAZKF010000115.1 GCA_012799975.1 Burkholderiales bacterium | reverse complement strand
GGCCGAGCGGCAGCAACTCCTGATGGTTGTCGGGAACGAATTCCAACGCCTCGAGGCGGAACGGGAGGTTGCCGAGGCCCCCGCCGACCACGAACTCCTGGAACCCCTCCGGGAAGAGATGCGCCGGGGCTTCGACGAATACATCCAGGCTCTCCAGTGGCTGTTGGAGGCCCTGCAAACCGATGACCCGGCCCTGTTGGAGCAGGCCCTGGAGCACGGCGAGGGGGCGGAGACACGCCTGCGCCTCCTGGATGCGGCCTACGCCGAGACGCAAGAGGGCATGACCGCATTCCGAGAGGCGAAGGAGGCGGCCGTTCCCCCCCAGGAATAGGCGCCGCCTGCGCCCGGGCACACCCTTGCCGACAAGTTTCGAAGGCCTCTCCTAGAGACCCTTGACGGAACCCGAAGACCGCGTGACAAACCAGTGACTTTGATTTCAGGAGGCGTCCAGATGATCAGTCAAGGCAATTCCATGGCGATGTTCTACATGTGCATGAGCGACTACGAACTTCGCACTGCTATCGAGGCGGGGGGCCCCCAGACCGGTATCCTGAAGCTCATGCAGAGCCAGGGAGCCAACAACTATAACGCGTTGACGGCCGGCCAGGAGGATGGCACCCTCACCAGCGACGAGGTGCGCCAGTACTACGCCTCCGCCAAGTCCCCCCAGATGATCCTGGAAGCCCTGAAGGATGACAAAATCTCCCTCAAAGAGTTCATCGGGATCGAGAAGGCTGTGCTGACGGAGCGCAAGACGCTCAACCAGTTCCGCCGTGGCGAAGAAGCCACCGAGACGCGCCCCAAGCCTCCCACTCCCCACCATCCCCAGCACCATCGTCACTCGCCACAGGTCCTGAAGGCCTAAGAGCCTGTGTGAGTCTCCTGACCGAGCATCGGCGAGGGATCTCCTGCTAAAGTTCCTGGCTTCGCGGCCTCCGCCCGAAGACCGAGCGGGGGTTGCAGGCCGCAGGAAGGCCCGGCGAACCGGGCCTTCTTTCTACGTCTTCCCAGACGGCGGATGAACCTGTCCTCCCGCTCTGGACGGGGCCTCGCTGGCTTCGACCGCGTGAGGCGGAATCCGATAGAGGCGCAGGTCCCCCCCGTCCACCTCCAGGGGAAGGCTCTCGATCAAGGGACGGTTGACCAGGAAGCCAGGGTCGTGAGCCTGGAGTTCCACAAACGCAACCCCCATCTTCCTGGCCTGGGAGACCAGGTCTTCCAGCGAGGCTGCGGAGTACAGTCGTCTGATGGCCTCGATTCTCTCGCCAGGATGGACTCCGTGAGAAACGCTGAGCCCCGACTGGGCCAGGTAGACCCTGCGAAACGAGTAGGATGGAAGGAGCAGGGCCACGTCCGGGAAGGTGGCGATGGCCTGGTCCCGGGGAACCGAACGTCGAGCCTGGAGGGCGTATTCCAACATCGGCCGGGGGATGACTGCATGGGTGCCGGAGTGCCAGGCCAGGCTGACCAGGCCGGTCGCCACACTCAGCAGGGCCAGGCCGAGGGCCAGCAGCCGGGGCAGCAGGCGCGACGTGTTCCACAGTTCCCCCAGGCCCGCAGCCGTCAGGATGCAGGCCACCAGGAACCACGAGTGCAGAATCTTGATGTTGTTCCAGGGGACCGTGAAGACCAGCACGTTGCACAGCGCGAAAGGCAGCAGGGAGGCCAACCAGAGCCTGCGCAGGTCCCCCCCAGGCCGCCATGCCACCAGGGGAGGCACGAAGAAGAGAACCCCGAGGTTCAGGGCCCAGAATTGCAGCAGGCCCAAGGCATCGTGCCGGGGGCTCTCCCAGCCGGGCTGGATCGCCACCATCCCCTGACGCATGGCCAGCAGCGCAGGGAGCTGGAGCGCCACCAGGGCGAGGACCGTCAGCCAGAAGGGCCTGCTTCCACTGCGCCGACCGAGGAGCCACAGCGCCCCCAGACACAGCATGGTCCCGATGAAGGAGTGGACCTGCGAGAAGGGCAGCAGCCCTGCACAGAGCCCGGCTCCGACCGCATCGCCCAACTCCAGGCGTCGACCGGCGGTGAAGCGCACCAAGGCCGCCACCCCCAGGCAAAGGCCCAGAAGCGTGGCCCGCGCGTGCACGACGAAATCGCGCAGCATGCCGGTCCAGACGATTCCCCAATCATGCAGGCGGTCAGGAGGCGAATGCATGCTGGCCAGAGCCTGGCCGGGATCCCGCAGCAGGTCGGGCCAGTAGAAGGCAAAGCCCAGTCCCCCACCCAGCAGGAAGAGCCAGACGGCCAGATGGGAGGCAGCCGGAGACAGACCGTGACGAAAGGCCAGCAGGCCGACCAGTCCGGCAAGGCTCGCGGCCAGAACCATGTCCAACACGTTGAAGACCGCGACCAGGTCCTCCAGGCTGAAGGCTTCCGGGCTTCCCAAGGCGGCGAAACCCGCCGATGCACTGTTGAGGCGGACCGCCGCGGCAGCCACCAGGTCCGCGACGACGTGGTATCGGAGGGGCAGACCAGACATCAGGGGGTGGTCGATCGGGACGCTGGAGGCCTCCGCCAGAATGCCCGCCAGGGCCATATGGAAAGGGAGGTCCGTCATGGGATCGCCCTGGAGGAGAAGGCCGTCGGCCGTGGTGAGGTGGCGGATTCCGATCAGCAACATCACCGCCAGTGCAGGGATGGCCATCCACCTGGCCACCTGGGCGCCTGTCGGAGGACGACCCTGCAGGACGCGAGGCCCTCGGGCCCAGCACAGCACTCCCAGGCCCAACAGAAGGACCAGGCCCAACAGGCTGAGGGCATCGGACGGTCCGAAGGCGGTCCACAAGGCGCTGGTCACCAGACCCCAGGCGGCGATTCCCAAAGGTGGACCGATCAAAGCGCGTTCCCAGAACCCCGGGCCTTGTTGTCCCCTGGACTCCCCCACGCTGGTCAACAGGATGCCCGCCGAAATGGCCGCCAGAATTGCCAGATAACCCAATTTGAGAAGGCCTCGCTCCAGGCTTGAGTCGACGTTTCATGGGCCCGGATGACGGGGCCCTTCAGGTCTGTGAACCGTTGAACGTGGGCCTCTTCGCCTTCCCGGCAGGATTCCTTTCGGCCCGGTCCGCCGGACCTTCTCCGTCTTCCCCAGAACCGTGTGCCCCGCAGGTACGTCCAAAGGCTTACAGGCTCTGGGGAAACGCCTCCCGCAGAATCTGGGAAGGGTTCCAGCAGGCCGGCGTTCAATTCTGGGG
>JAAZKF010000114.1 GCA_012799975.1 Burkholderiales bacterium | reverse complement strand
GGGGCTGGCGCCGGGCGTTCCTCCTTGGCCAGGACGCTGACCGGAAGCCAGCGCAGGGCGACCCCGGTTCCCAGGAGGATGAAGTCGTTCGGGCGCAGGAAGGTCCCTTGGGGAATGGGATTTCCGTTGACGTAGATCTCGCGACTGGACTTGGGAAGCAGGACCGGCAGTTTCTCGTACCATTCGATGGATGCGTGGATCAGGGACAGGGCGGGGCTGGCCAGGTGCATGTCGCATTCCGGGGAACGGCCGATGGTCATCTTGACCCGGTGCAGGGGATAGCGCGTGCCCGTAACCTCCGGGCCCTGGAGCAGTTCCAGGCAGCCCATGAAGGGTTCCGGATCCGGGAGTTCCTTGTGGGAATCCAGGACCTGGACCACCAGGGCGCCCATCTGGATGAGGGTACCGTGGACCAGGAGGGCACCCGAGGAGGCGGGTTCACCGTTGATCCGGGAGGGACTGGTGAAGGACCTGTTGGAGAATTCGTAGCAGTCCTGGTCCGCGCGCCACTTCAGCAAGGCATGGACCCTGGATACGCTGGGTTCGTCGAACTCCACGGTCGAGTCCCCGTCCGCACCGGGTCGGCCCAGCGTGATCGGGTCTCCCCTCAGGTAGAAGACGCGGCCGGAGTCCAGACCCTCCTTGGCGACCAGTTTGAACCTTCCCACCTGGAGATTCTTCCGCTTCCAGGGCAGCCGACCTTCACACAGGCTGCTGGGGAAGCGGCCACTCCAGGATGCGCTCGGGCGAAGTCACGCCAGCGGCGGCCAGGCTTCGGGCACAGTGGACGTTCACCTGGGCCAGGCCCGAGTGGAGGTTCTCGAAGTGCTCGACGGCGGCGTCCAGCCGGTCCTTCCAGTCGGGTGAACCCTCCCGGATATAGGCCGGATGCGAGCGGCGACCGTCATGGAAGGCGACCTCCAGGACGAAGTAGTGGCCGGGTTCGCTCATCTCAGTTGGCCCCGGTCCCCAGGATGCGGTGCTCGTCGGCGCTCACCGAACACTGCAGATCGCCCAGATAGCCGATCTCGTCCTCGGTCAGTTCGGGGTGCAGGGGTTTGTACCCCGTGTTGTGCCACAGGTCGGCGGCCAGACTGGAGTTCAGGGTGGTCAACTGGACTTCGCATGGGACCCCCTGGTGGACGACCGTATAGGTGATGCAGCGGTAGGGGCGCAGGCGCTTCTTGGGATTGGCGTAGAAGTTGTCCTTTTCGAAGATATTTTCCTTGCCGAACCGCTCCTCGAGGCGGTCCATCACCTGTTGCAACTGACGGGGATCGCGCACGGTGATACGCCCGCCCACGGCGTCGGGCATGTCGGCCAGACAGTAGTCGGGGCGCGGAGCCTTGCCGTCGTTACCCCTCTGCATCCGGTCGATCTTGTCGGCCATCCCGGCTGCGCTCTTGGCTCGGGCATTCACCGCAGGAAAGCCACCCGAGTTGGGGAGGTCGGCCACCAGGGACTCCAACTCCGCGGTCAGTCCCGGCAGGACCTCGGTCCGCAGGAAGCTGGCGTGGGCCTTCAGGCGCCCCCATTCCTCCTCGGATTCGGGCTGTCCCATGGAGAACAACTCCGGATCCCGGTCGATAAGTTGCTGGCGCAGCCGTTGAGGGCCGGAGACGCCGTCGCGGGTCCCCAGTTCCGCCCCAGATTCGGTCAGGAGCGGGACTTCGGGGTTGAAGGTCTGCTCGACCAGGTTGCCCAGGCCGTTGGGGCCGACCGGGCAGAGGCGGGCCATCCGGTCCAGGTGTTCGAGGACTACCGGCCGGGACTGCACGTCCTTGAGGTAGGCCACCAGGTTCATGGGGTGGTCCTTGTCCATGATGAAGGATTCCACCACGCGGGCCAGGATGGGGTGTTGTTCGAGACCTTGCCGGACCGCGCCGATGGCTTGGGCATCAGCTGGGGTCAGGTCGGGAAGGGGCGGCAGTCCGGTTTCGACTTCGGGTTCCAGCATGACCATGGCAGAGGGAACTTCGGGTCCGCTGCCCGGGTTTGTCGAGGTGAGCGGAGCCAGATGCAGGGAGGCCATACCCGGGGCCGAGGGCGGGGGACCTTGGAGTTCGGGTTCCAGCTCCAGAGGCGGGGCCAGGGGAGCGTCCAGGTGGACCTGGTCGGCCTGCTGGGAGGGGCCGAAGGCCGGGGCAGGGGGTGCCGGGCGTGGGGCCGTAGGCCGGGAGGAGGGGGCTTCGATGCGGAGATCTGGTGAAATCTTCATGATCAGGCAAGATTATCACGCGACCTGGAGGCCGAGTCAAGGGCGATTCAGGAGGAAACCCAGACTTCCCATCTTCAGGAGCGACCTTGGCAGCGGGTCTAAAGAGAAGGCCTTGCCCCGGGCGCGTAGAACACCCGGCACAGAGACCGGCACATGCTGGGGGAATGACGCTGGCACGGGGAGGTCTTGAGCTATATGCAGGCTCGGGCGACGCTATCCGTCCGATGTGACCCATGGAGGGCCGGGTTCGAGGTGGGGGAGAAGCTGGCTTCGCTGAAGCCCGAGGTCGTGTTCCTCTTCTGCACCATCCACTACGAAGAGGACTTCCTGGGCCTCCTGGAGGGCCTGGAAGAAGGCTTGGGCTTCTCTGGGGCTCTGGTCTTCGGATGCACGGGAGACAGTGTCCTGGTAGGAGGCGAGATCGCCACCGTCGGGGTGGCCGGCATGGGGGTGACATCCCAGGGAACCTTCAAATGGTCGCTCCAGGTCGAGCCCGGAGCCGAAGATGCCCCCCGGGCTGCCCGGCGCGCCGCAGATCGTCTCATCGCTGATCTGGGAGACCGCCCGGATGTGGCCTTCGTCCTGGTCGACGGAGTCCAGGACGGAGGGATCCGCTCGGACGGGGCGGAGATGGTCGAAGTGCTCAACCAGGCCTTGGGCTGTCCCCTGATGGGAGGACTGGCCGGAGATGACCGGCAGTTCCGGCGCACTTTCGTCCTGGCACACGGTCAGGCCTGGCCTTCGGCGGTAGCCCTCCTGGGAGGACGGGGACCGATTCGAAGTGCCATCCATTCGGCTTCGGGGTTCACCCCCCTGGAAGAGGTGGGTATAATCGAGGAGTCCGAAGGTGACAAGCTCATCCGCATCAGTGGTCTGACTGCCCAGGAATTCCTGCGGGGACGGCTGGGGAAGGCAGCCAGCGAAGGAGATGTGGGAACCATGCCCCTGGCTCTTTCGGTCCCCGAAGGGTATTTCGTCCTGAGGACGCCTCGGGGCTTCGAACGTCAGACCGGGGCCCTGCATGTCTCCGGACACCTGCTGCCGGGGACCGAGATCCGCCCCTGCGAGGTAGACCCGAGCTTTGCCATCGAAGGCGTGCGCGAGGACCTCGCCCGACTCGAATCGGTGGACTTCAAACCGGACTTCGCCTTGAGCGTCACTTGCGCGGGTCGGCGCTGGCTCTTCGGGCAGAACTATGACCTGGGGGTTCGCGAGCTGGGAACCCGCCTGGCCGGTATCCCCATGGCCGGATTCCTGTCCTTCGGCGAGATCGGTCCGTTCATGGAGAGCGACGGGAGGAGGTCTCCTTCCTACTACCACAACGCGACCCTGGTCCTGGGTGCTTTTGGTGGCTGACCCCCGCCTCTTCGCCGCGACACCGGGGGCACCGGAAGGTTTCGTGCTGCGTCATTCGCTGCACCTGCGCGAAGTCCGTAAGCATCCCTTTGCGCTTTGGGCCAGGACCGTGGAGGAGGCCTGGCGTCTGCTGCCCGGACCGGCCGACCGACTGGTCGGCTTGGTGGTCACCCCGGGGGACTCTCCCCGGGTCGAGCCCCTGGAGGGTGGGTTGCTTCACCTGACGCTTCCGGCTGAGGTGCTGGTTTCCAAGGAGGTGGTCCGCCTTCTCCTGGACATGCTCGAACAACTCGAGTCAGCTCGCCAGGAGGTGTACCGTCTGAATTTGGAGTTGGAACGTTGGCGCAACGACCTGCAACGCCACATCACCGAGCAGGTCGAGTTCCGTGAGAACCTCATGCGCGAGATCGCCGAGCGTCGGACCGCCGAGGAGGCGGCCCGCCATAGCCAGCGCTGGCTGGAGGCCATCTACGACTCGGTCAGTGAGGGCATCACCCTGCACGACCTCACCACCGGCGTGGTCCTGGAAGGGAATCGCTGCGCCCGTCGGATGATGGGGAGGGAGGACCTGGAGGGGCTGCCTTTGGAGGACCTGGTGGCTACCCCGGCGGCCCTGGACGAGCTGCGTTCGGCGGGCGAGGAACCACGAGTCCTGGAGTGGGCCCTCCGGGGGACGGGTGAGGACCTGCTGTGGGTGGAGGCCAGCTTGCGTCGGACGCTGATCGGCGGGCGCGAGGTCGTGCTGGTGACCTGTCGGGATATCACCGAACGCCGCGCCGCCGAGCAGGAACGCCGCCGGCTGGAAAACCAGATTCAGCATACCCAGAGGTTGGAGAGCCTGGGGGTTCTGGCGGGAGGTGTGGCCCACGACTTCAACAACCTGTTGATGGCCATCCAGGGGAATGTGGAACTGGCCATGCTGGATCTGGAAGCGGACTCGCCGGTTCGGGTTTCCCTGCGGGAGGCCCTCCGCGCCTCTCAGAGCGCTTCGGATCTCTGTGGGCAGATCCTGTCCTATTCGGGTCGAGGCTGTTTCGATATGGAACCTTTGGACCTGAGCCTCCTGGTCAGCGAACTGGGGCGGATGTTCGGGGCTTCGATCCTCAACAAGGCCAGCCTGGTCTGGAACCTGGACGCGGACCTGCCCCAGGTCATGGGCGATGCCATCCAGTTGCGTCAGATCGCGATGAACCTGATCCTCAACGCCGCCGAAGCCGTGGGAGAGCAACCCGGTGAGATCCGCATCTCGACCCGGCTGCATCACTGTACGCACTGGGACCTGGGTCAGGCCTTGTTGGGCGAGCTCTGCCAGCCGGGAGACTTCGTGGCCCTGGAGGTGGAGGACACCGGTTGTGGGATGGATGAAACGACCTTACGTCGGATCTTCGAGCCCTTCTTCACGACCAAGGTCCTGGGACGAGGCCTGGGATTGGCTGCCGTCCTGGGGATCGTCCGAGGCCATCGCGGAGCCCTGCGGGTGGACAGCAAGCCTGGAATAGGTACCAGATTCCGGGTCCTGCTCCCCCCCTTCATCGAGAGTGTAGAGCCATCCTCGCCTGAATCAGGTTCGGGAGAATCTCCGGCGGTTTGGTCGGGGACCGGAACCATCCTGGTGGTGGACGATGAGGAACTCCTGCGGACTCTCCTGACCCAGATCCTGGAACGCCACGGTTTCCAGGTCCTTCAGGCGCGTGATGGCCAGGAGGCACTGCGGGTCTTCCAGGGACTTCAGCGGATCGATCTGGTCCTGCTGGATCTGCGTATGCCCCGCATGGACGGGTTCGAGACCTGTCAGGCCTTGCGGGCCCTGGACTCGAAGGTCCCCATCCTGATGATGAGCGGCCACCAGGACAGTTCCCTGGTGGCCGGGAAGGCCACCTTGGGGATCCAGGGGGTCCTCCAGAAGCCCTTCCAATCCGGGGAACTGCGCGACCTGCTGCGCCAGGTCCTGGATCCGGCCAATCTGCAAGAGGGAAGGTAGCCCGGTCGGCGGAAGCGAATCGCTCCCGCCATGTTCCCCCTCTTCCTACGCGTCGCCGGGGTGGGGCTGCTGGCCTGGGCCTCCCTGGCTGCTGCATTCTGGCAGCCCGCCTTTCTGCTGGTTCCCTTTCTGGCCGCCTGGATGATGCGGGCCTGCGCTCCCGGTTCGGGACCCGAGCGCTGGGTAATTCCGCTTCTGAATGGCCTTCTCGCCTGGTTTGTCGCCACGCCGACCGACCCGAACACTCTTCCCGTCCGGGACTTCCTCAATCACGGGCTGGTCAATCAGCACCTGGCCTTCTGGCATCCCTGGCTGTGGGCCTGGTCAGTGCTGGCCGGGTGGGCCGTCGTCAGCCTTCCGGCCCGCTGGTTGCGGCCGATGTCCGGCTGGATCCTCGGTCTGGTCATCGCGGGTTTCCTGCTGCAGTCCGCGCTGCTCAATCCGGCGTTCTTCCTCGGGATGGCGCGGGATTCGGGGATGGACATCACCTACAACGACAACTCCACCTACCGGCAGGTCTACCACCGGGTCGTGGCCGGGCAGGCCTACTATCCGGCCTTCATCGATAGCTTCATGCTGCTGCGCCCGTCCACCGATTCCATCGCTACCTACGCCTTCGGCTATCGCCTGCCGGGCAGCTTCCTGATCTGGAAGTACCTGACTGCAGGTTATCCTCTCGGGGTCCCCATCCTGTTCCTGGCTCTGTGCGCCGGGTCGATGGTGGCGGTATATCGGGCGGGCCGATGCTGGCTTGAACCCGAGCAGGCCGTCCTGGCACCGACCTTGCTGGGGCCGATTCTGACCTACGGGATCCCCGGCTGGCATCTCCTCATGGCAGATTACTGGGCGATGTTCCTGTTCCTGCTCGCCTTGCCCTGGTTCGCTTGGGGCAGGGTGGGACCGGCTGCCCTGTTGCTTTCGGTTTCCACCACCATCCGGGAGTTCATGCTGGCTCCGGCCTTCCTCTTCCTGCTGGCCGGCCTGGGCGACGCCCGTCTGCGGGCGCGTTGGATGCTGGGGCTTCCCCTGGCCTCCTGTCTGGTGGTCCTGGGGGCACATCTCTTCATCGTGAATACAGCCTTCCCAGAGATGGCTCACGGCGGTGCCGTGCTCGGATATCGCGGGGAGGGATTCGTCTTCCTGGTCCGCATGCTGCATTTCGGAGCTCCGTTCTATGCGCGCTGGGACCTGATGCTGCCAGTCGTGTTATGCTTCGCGTTCGTGGGTCTCTGGGGACTGCCGTGGCCCATGCGGATCCTCCTGGGGGGGCATCTGCTGGCCTTCTTCGTCTTCGCCGGGCTCTTCGGGGAGGGGGTGCGCACCTATTGGGCCATCATGGTCCTTCCCGTCGTCATGATCCTGGCCGGTTGGTTCCTGATCGTGAGATGGGGGAGACCGGGGCTTTCTGAGGAGGAGGGCCAGACCTGAGGC
>JAAZKF010000113.1 GCA_012799975.1 Burkholderiales bacterium | reverse complement strand
GGCTCGGGGCTGCCGCTACAAAAGTGAAGAACCCCTGCCGGTCGGGGGGGGGCACCCGGCAGGGGCTGCTTCTGTATCGGATTGTAGTCTTCCCGGCAGAATCGGGCCAAGGTATGATCCGCCCTCCCCGTCTGGTAGTTTCTTCCCATTACAGCTCGTGACCCTGAATCCTGGCGGCCCGGGAAGCGGTGTGCTAGACTGGGTACGCCCTTCCGCCCCACCTGGCCTGTCAGGACGGTGGGACAAGGCCCGGACGAGAGGCGCCGTACCCGGTCAGGACAAGACGACGCCAGCGATCTTCCCTTCTTGGTTGGGGGTGCCGGGCCATGCCTTGGTTTCTTCTGTTCATCGCCGGCCTCATGGAGGCCGCCTGGGCCGTCGGCCTGAAATACACCGATGGTTTCACCCGACCGCTTCCCAGTCTCCTGACGATCCTGGGGATCGTGATCAGCATGGGTCTTCTGGGGCTCGTCGCCCGAGATCTACCCATCGGGACCGCCTACGGCGTCTGGGTCGGGATAGGCGCCCTGGGGGCGGCCGTCTTGGGAATTTTCCTCTTCGGTGAGACCCTCACTCCCCTGCGCTTCTTCTTCCTGACCTTGTTGGCCGTGTCCATCGCTGGTCTGAAGTTGACCAGCGCCTGAGCCAGGCGCAGGACTCCACCCGGGCGGCGGGAATGGTGGCGCATGGGCGTCCTGAAGCGCGACGAGGTCCTCCGAGAGATCCACTCGGGCCGGATCGAGGTGGACCCGTTTGACGCGTACGCCCGGCTGGGACTGATGGCGCACATAACGGCCTACTGCATGCAACCCGGGATCAACAACCGGCAGGCCCCGGAGATCTGCAACATCTCCTCGCTGCCCCTGGCCCTGCATCCCGGGACCCGCCTGTGCCGGTATGTCTTCGAGCGCACCGGGGGCCAGACCGTGTATCGAGGGCAATTTGCCGACCAGGTCCGGCCATGAAGGGGCGCTTCCCTTGGAGCGTTCGCTGCCCCTGGTGCAGCGGGGTCCGGGTTTGAAACTATCCATCCTGGTACCCGTCTTCAACGAGCGCTCGCGCGTCAAAGAGCTCCTGGACCGGGTTCTTCACGCCCCGCTCCCGCTGGGGTGGACGCGTGAGATCCTGTTGATCGATGATGGCTCGACCGATGGGACCAGCGACCTTCTGGACACCCTGGCGCAGGGGGACCTGGTCCGCGTCCATCACTCGCCCGTGAACTGCGGGAAGGGGACTTCGGTTCGGATCGGCCTGAAGCTGGCCAGCGGAGAATACGTCCTGATCCAGGACGCGGACCTGGAATACGATCCCCAGGACTATCCGTCGCTGCTCGAGCCATTGAGGACGGGGCAGGCAGATGTGGTCTACGGTTCAAGGTTCCTCGGCTGCCGGCAGGGTATGTCCTTCTCGCACTTCCTGGGCAACCATCTGTTGACCTGGACGGCCAACATCCTTTTCCGGGGCCGACTGACCGACGCCTATACCTGCTACAAGGCCATGCCGCTGCTGCTGGCCCGCAGTCTGGACCTGCGAGCCCGTGATTTCGACATCGAAGCCGAGATCACGGCTCGGGTCCTGTCCAGGAGGTTGCGCGTCCAGGAGGTTCCGATCCACTACCGTGCCCGCAGTGGGCAAGAAGGGAAGAAGATCCGCAAGATGGACGGGTTGTTGGGCTGGCTGGCCCTGCTGCGCTACCGCTTCCTGTCCTGACTCGGCCTGAATCCGCCGTCTTCCTCGCATCCAGGCCCGCCTACGCCCTCGGTTCGCGCGCCAGACTGCGGGTTCAGGCTCGGCCCTCCGGAGGGTTTCAGGGGAAGCGGATTCTCTTCCGACGCCTCCGCCCCATCAGCAGGTTCTGATACAGGCAGTGGAGTTTGCGGTTGGAATCCTCCACCCGGAAATGCTCCTCCACCCGACGGCGTCCGGCCTGTCCCATCTTCCAGGCCTTTTCGGGATCCGACAAAAGCTCGACCAGGCGCTCGGCCATCTGGGCCGGAGCCCGAGGCTCTACCAGATAGCCCGTCTGGCCATCGACCACCACGTCGGGGACCCCACCGACTCCGGTGCAGACGGTGGGGCGAGACATGGCCATGGCCTCCATGGTGGCCACGCCCAGGCCCTCATAGAGAGAGGCCAGGGCAAAGACGTCCAAGGCCCCCAGCAGGTCTATGAGGTCGTCGCGGAATCCGGCCAGGATCACCTGCTCCTGGATTCCCAGCTCGTGGATCCGCCGGCGCAGTTCCTCTTCCAGGTAGCCACGGCCGACCAGCACCAGGCGGGCCTGGGGGATCCGCTGCAGGACCAGGTGGAAGGCCTCCAACAGGTAGGCGTGTCCCTTGGCCGGCTCCAACCTCCCTACTGAACCCACCAGGAGGGCGTCCTGGGGAATGCCCAGCTCGGCGCGTACCTCCCGGGGGGAACGTGTGGCCTGATAACGGGAGAGTTCCAGGGCCTCGGGGATCAACGTCAACTTGTCCGGAGGACACAGGCGCTGGGCCAGGATCTGTCGGCGATTGGGTTCAGAGATGGTGATGAGGTGGTCCGCCCAACGAGCAGCCAGGAATTCCAGGCCCCGATAGGCGGCTTTCAACCAGGGATTCTCGGTAGAGTTCTCGGGTAGCTCGTAGATGGTGTGGATGACCAGGGGAACCCCGGCCAGTCGGGCGGCCAGGCGGCCCAGGAAACCGGCTTTGGAGGTGTTGGTGTGGACCAGGTCGGGCCGCAGCCTGCGCATCAGGTAGAACAGATCCAACAGCGAAGCCAGGTCCTCGAGGGGATGCAGGCGCCGGGAGATCGGAAGGTGCAGGACCTGGGCCCCGGTGGCCTCCAGGTCGTCGCGGAAGCGCTCGACGGTGCAGGCCAGGGTGACTTCGGCTCCCCCTCGGGCCAGGAAGCTCATCCAGGGGCGCATGAAACACCAGGCCGTCAGGTCGACCGTGGTCACGAAGAGGACCTTCAATGGGCGGGACATGAAGAGGCAGCTTCGAACCTGCCCTTCGGGTCCCTGCCGCAAGAAAGCTGGAAGAGGCGGATTCAGGAGGGGGTGCTCCGCCTCTTGCGAAAGCCCTGCCGCTCAGTCGGAGTTCCTATGGAACCCGAGACCCCCGAATTCCGCCTGGAGGAATTTCCATGAATCAGCCGACTCCTGAGAACATCGAGAAGATGTGGAAGTATGCCCGAAAGTTCGCCCAGAAGACCGGAACCTTCTTCAGCCCCGTCGAGGGCGTGACCGAGGCGGTGATCATGGGGCTGGCCCGTCATATGGACGAACTGGGCAAGCCCTTATGTCCCTGCAACTTCTACCCCGACAAACAGGCCGAGATCCGGAACCGCCGCTGGCTCTGTCCCTGCAATGAGATGCAGATATACAAGTACTGCCACTGTCTGTTGTACGTCCGCGAAGACGGGATGCCGATCAGCGAATACCTGCCCGAGGGTCACGAGGGCCGCGAGATGTATGGTGAACAGGCCGACCCGACCCCACACCTGGGACGAGCGATGCGCCATCTCGCCGACCAGGATCAAGGAATCCGGGATTGGCATGCTCGTCCGGAAGAGCCGTCGGAGAAGTAGTTCTGCGAAGCGGAACCTTCAGCCCAGGTATTCCGCCCGGCATTTCTGGAAGAAGTCCTGGACCCGCTCGGTTCGGAACCGGCCAGGGTAGGGGCTCTCGGCATTGGCGGCACCACAGGCGGCAGCCAAGCGCAGGGAATCAGGCACACCCCACTGGCGGTCCCAGGCCACGGCCATACCGGCCAGGAACGAGTCGCCGCTGCCCACCGAGCTCACCAGCTGGGTAGGAGGGGCCTCGACCCGCCAGGCTCCATCCGCGGTGGCCAGCAGGGCACCCTGGGGGCCCTGGGTGATCCCGACCAGGGCCGCTCCGGCGCCGAGCACGGAGCGCAGGGCAGCCAGGAGCCGGCCGGGATCGTCCAGCGGGCGACCGAGCGCTTCCGAGAACTCAGCCTGGTTCACCTTCAGGGATAACCCCCGGGGGTCGCGCAGGATCGCCGCCAGGGGCGGACCGGGCGAATCCACCCAGACCCGGCCCACCCGACGGGCCAGGCTGCGACACAGGCCGGCGTAGGCCTCCGGATCGATGCTGGGGGGGACACTCCCCGCCAGGAGCACCCCCCGCGCGGCCCCGGCCATTTCCTCGACCTTCCTGACGAAGTCATCCCAGTCACCAGCATCCAGGACCGGGCCCGGCTCGTTGATCACGGTGGCATCGCCCTGGTCGTGGTTGAAGAGCATGCAGTTACGGGTCTCACCTCGGGGCAGGCGATGCCAGTCGGTTTCCAGGCCTTCCTCGCGGGCCAATTCCGCGACCAGGTTCCCGGTATTTCCGGCCAGGCAGCCGGTAAGCCTATAGGGGTGATCCAGGATGCGGATGACTCGGGCCACGTTCAGGCCCTTGCCCCCGGCGCCCAGGTGGACCTCTCGGGGTCGGTGGACCCGGCCCGGCTCCAGGAGCGGAACATGCAGGGTGCGATCGATGGCGGGGTTGCTGGCGACGATCAAGAGCATCCCCTGGGCTTCGACTGCCAGGGCCCGGATTCCTGATTTGCGGAAGACAAGCAGGGGATCCCCGTTCTGCCGCCTGGCCTGAGAACCGAGGCCATCGAGGCGGGTCTGGATGCCAGGAAGGCGTGCGTTCTGAGGAGCGGAGCGTAGTTGGAAACTACGTGAGCACCGCAGAGGTGCGCCTGACGACGCAGACGG
>JAAZKF010000112.1 GCA_012799975.1 Burkholderiales bacterium | reverse complement strand
TCCAACCCTCGCTGCTGAACCAGCGCCAGCCCTCTACCAACCGGGGCTGGACCTTCCCCTGGGGCAGGGCGTCGCGGAGTTGTTTGATTTCGATCTTCATCGCGTCCGGGGTCAGGCTGGTCTGCAGTCCGGGTGAGGAGACCTTGCCATACAGCTCGTCGCCCTTCCCGGCCTGGATCAGTTCCAATATGCGGGCCACCTGCTTCTGGTCCGCCGCGTCGGTGCGGCTTATAAGCGCGCCCAGGTGCGAGGAACGCAGGGTCAGCGTCTGGACCCGCAGCTCTTCGCCTTGGGGTGCCAGGGCCACGTAGGCCAGAATCTCTCCCTGGCTGGCCTGCACCCGCCACCAGCTCTCCTGAAGCCTGGCCCCGTACTGGTCCTTCTCCATCTGGTCGGTGGCTGGAGGAGGGTTGATGCCCACGGTATACAGGTCCTCAGGTGCCTCGAAATCGCCTCGGGATACCTGCTGGAACCCTTCCAGGGAGCCGAGGGGAAGGATCAGGTTCTCGACCAGGGCGTTCTGGATGTCTTCGACGCGGGTGTCCTTCTGGCGGGATTCCAGGAGGCACTCGGCGTGGAAGGCGCGGGCCTGGTTGTTCCACAGTCTGGTCAGGGCCTTGCGGGCGGCCTGATCGGCTTCTGGAGAGGACGGGTCTTCCGGGGCAGGGCTCTTGGGGGGGGGTACCGGAAGCACCGGCGAAGAGCTCCCGGTCGGGGCCGGCGGGAAGGGGGGTTGGGGCTTGGGGCCACAGGCCGGGGTGATCAACAACAAGGCCAGGCAGAGGGCGGCGAGATGACGCATGGGGTGGATTTCGAGCCGGGGGAGACCCCCCCCTGCCCCAAGGCCACTGCCCCTCGACTCCGGGTGGTCTTCGCCGGAATGGACGGACGCTTCTCCACCGTGCCCCTGCAGGCTTTGGCCCGACGCCATCAACTCGTGGGGTTGGTCCACTCCCTGCCTCGGCCGGTCCGTCGGGGCTGGCTGGTGGACTGGGCTCGCGCCGGCTCAGGAGCGGGGAACCTGCGGCGCTTCGCGGAGTACCTGGGCTGCCCGTTCTTCTCTGCAGGGCGCTCGGCGGGCCGGGGACTGACAGCCTTCCTGCAGCAGGTTCGGCCCGATCTCCTGTGCCTGTCCAACTTCTCTTTCCTGCTCCCCCCTGAGATTCTGGAGATCCCGCGCCGGGGAACGATCAACCTGCACCTTTCGCTTCTGCCGCGCCACCGGGGCCCCAACCCGTGGTTGTGGATGTTCCACGACCAGGATCGGACCGGGGGGGTCAGCGTCCACCTCGTCGACGAGGGGGAGGACTCCGGCCCGCTCCTGGGGACCCTGGAACACGAGGTCCCGGAGGGGATCACGGCGGGCGAGCTGGCAGATGAGGTCCTGCCCCGCGCTGCCGAGCTGCTGGTAGACGTCGTGGACGCCCTGGCCTGCGGAAGTCTGCTACCGGTGCCACAGGCCAGCCCCGACGGGCTGCGCCGGGCCCGCTTCGTTCCCCCCGGTGAGGCCCTGATCGACTGGCCGACCTGGCCGGCCTCCCGGGTCAGCCACTTCCTGCGGGGGGCCAGCCTGTGGTATGAACCCTTTCCCCCGATCCCCGGCTTCGTCCGGAGGTACGGGCCAGCCCTCCCCGGAAAGCCGGAGGACCCGCCCGGAACCTTGCGCCAGGCGATGCGGACGGGCTGGGTCGCCTGCTGCGACGGGCGGGTTCCCTTCCGTCTCCAGGCCGTGCCCCGCGAGCTGTGGAGGCTGGGTCTTCCCCTGGCCCTGGGCGCGGGGTTGTGGGCGTTGGCTTGATCTTCAGCCTCAGTCGACGCTGGGGGCTTCCTCTTGGTAGCGCAATATCCGGAACTTCCCGATGGTCGGAAAGTAGGGCGGGGGGCTGGAGGACAGGTTTTGATCATAGGTTGAATCCAAGGCGACACCGCTAATGATCGAGCCATCGATGCTGTCGACCGAGAGCCAGGTTGGCTTGTAGCCCATCATCAGCCCTCCGAAAAGGCGGATCCGGCCTGGAGGTCGGGAACTCCAGGAATCGATGTAGAAGCCGCCCTCCGACCCCTTGGTCCCGGCCAGGATGGCAGCGTATACGTCCGTTGGGGGATTGACGGTCCGAGCGATCGAGGTGGGGACCCTCACCTTGAAGGCCACCAGGCCCAACGCGTCCCGCCCGCTTTGGGGCGCCTGCCCGACCGGGGTATCGGCCCGCGTCAGGGCCCCTCCCAGGACGATCTCCTTCTGGGCGGCCATGTCCACGGCCACCGTCCTTTTCCCCTTGTTGATGCCTCTCAGGCCCCGGATGTTACCGGTGCCATAGATCAGTCCGTTGGTCAGTCCGGTGTGGACGCTGAAGGTCCCATCGGGCTTGTAGAGGATCGTGCTGCCTTGGGGGACGGGATTCCCATTCGGAGCGGTGGTCGCGGTGTCGGTGAGCTCCAGGACTTTGGTGGTCGAGGAACCCTGCTGGATGGTGACGCTGCGGTTGCCATCCTCCTCGACATCCAGGAGCATCGAGTCCACGTCGCCCACCACCGTCAACCCGCCGGACAGGTCATTCGAGCCGGTTTTCAGCCCCAGGTGGACGCCTCGGGTGGAAGGCGTGACGGGACTTTGTCCCTGGGCCGCGCTGCTCAGGGACCCGGAGTCGGTCGGCAACTCGATGCGTCGAACCCCGGTGCGCAGCGATTCCCTCCCTCCGCGGTAGATCTTCTGGTAGCGTTCCTGGATGGGGTTGCCCTGGGCGTCGTAGGGAGGGGGGCCCTGGTAGGCTACCCCGTCCGGCGTGTCGTAGGATTCGACGGTGGTCACCTCGCTCTCGAAGATCGGGGGCCGGTTCTGGTTGTAGATGTCCGGAGGGACCAGGATGCGGATCCTGCTGTTGGAGTGGAAGGGACCATCGAAGTGATAGCTCGTGCCGGGGATCACCAGGTCCGATTTTCGCTGGTCTTCGAACCAGGCGTAGCGGGCAAAGGTCTCCTGCCGGGCCAGGGCCCGCACCGCCCGGTAGGCCACCCCGTCCAGGCTGGCCTGGGAGTCGATCTCGTAGACCCGGATGGTGTTCTTGCCCAGGGGCGGGGTATCGGGATCGGCCTTCAGGGTGGCTTTCCAGTCCCAGCTCCCGCTTTTGCCATGCAGGGTGTGGGAGGCCGCGTCGTTGGGGAGCGGGGTCTCCCCGCGGCTGACGCGGTCCTCGATGTAGACCAGGGCATGCAGGACGCCGGAGTCCGCGGCCAGGAAGGCGGCGGTCTCCAGGCGGTTCCGGCCGGCGGAACGCAATTCCAGGGGCAGCAGATCCAGCAGGGCCAGGGCCAGGAAGTTCAGGACGATCAGGAAGAAGATGGCCAGCAGCACGGTTCCGCGGCGTTGTCGCCTTTTCATCGGGTCACCTCGTCGCGTAGTAGGGAATCATGACGGTGGTCTGCACACGGTATTCCTGGTCGCGGGTATTCCCTCCGATGTCCCGCAGGGGAGCCTTGACCACCACGGTGATCTGGACCGAGTTTGGTGTGAGCACCTCCAGACCAAGCCAGTGGATGCCGCTGCCCAGCACCAGGTCGGCTTCTCCGGGCGTGTCGGCGTTGCTGGTGATGAGCCCTGTGCTCTGCTCGAAGCGGATCCACTTCTCGCGGTAGATGGGGGAGCGGGGGTCGAAGGGCTCGGCCGGGATCGTGTAGACCACCTGGGAGGTCATCGGAGGCAGGTTGTCCGGAGTGTAGATGGCGTCCTGGGTGTCGCTGGCCGGGATGGCCTGGATCAGTCGGGGAGTCAGTCGCTGTATGGTCTGGCGGGCCTTCTGCTGGAGGGCCACGCGTCCCGTCCCGGTCGAGTAGGCTGCCTGCGAGGCGACGTAGATCTGGGCCAGGACCAGCCCCAGCAGGGCCAGGAGAACCGTGCTGATCATCACCTCGACCAGGGTCAGGCCGGCCCGGCGGGTAAGTCTGGTCATGGCCGCTTGTGGTGACCTACCATCTCCACCTCCCGAACCTGGTCCTTTTCCATCCACTGGACGCTGACGCGGATCTCGGCGAGATTGGAGCGGTAGTCTGACCCCCCCGAGCCGGGCACCCGGCTGACCACGATGCGGCGCCTGAATCCCGTGTGGGGTGGGATGTCGTGGGCGAAGGGCGGCGCCTCGAGGGCGCTGAGTTCCTCCCAGGAGTTCTTGTCTGTGTCGTTGAGCCCCGTGGTGGGTGGGGGAGGGAGGGTGGCGTAGAGGAAGGGGAGGTTGCGCACCCGGATCAACTCTACCAGTTGTCGGCTGTAGTTCACCGCCTCCGACAGTCGAGCGCTGTGGTTGGTGGATTGCAGTCCGTAGACGAACGAAGCGAAGACACCCAGGATGCCGATGGCCAGGACGGAGATGGCGATCGCCAGCTCGACCAGGCTGAACCCCCTCTTCCGCCATTTGGCAGGTGAGGGCACCCCGATGGTTCTGCGTTGGAGGCTCACCATTAATTAATAACATGGATTGTCTACTTCGTCTTTTCAGCGCGCAAAGTGCGCGGGAGCCTGAATCCGCCGCCTGGCCTGAGAACCGAGGCCATCGAGGCGGGTCTGGATGCCAGGAAGGCGTGCGTTCTGAGGAGCGGAGCGTAGTTGGAAACTACGTGAGCACCGCAGAGGTGCGCCTGACGACGCAGACGG
>JAAZKF010000111.1 GCA_012799975.1 Burkholderiales bacterium | reverse complement strand
CGTCTGCGTCGTCAGGCGCACCTCTGCGGTGCTCACGTAGTTTCCAACTACGCTCCGCTCCTCGATGCACGCCTTCCTGGCATCCAGACCCGCCTCGATGGCCTCGGTTCTCACGCCAGGCGGCGGTTTCAGGGGTGCAGGCTGCTAGGTCGGGGCGAATTTCTGGTGTGCGTCCTTCTCGGATCTGCTAGACTCTCAGCACGATGTCGTGGCATCTGATCCAGAATGCCGAGCGTCGCCTGGCTGCGGAGACGGCCTTGCTACGGCCCGCCTCGGGAGGGGATGTGCGGGTGGCCTTGGGTTATCCCAACACCTACTTCGTGGGCATGTCCAACCTGGGGATGCAGGCCGTCTATGCCATGCTCAATGGGACCCCCGGAGTCACATGCGAGCGCTTCTTCCTCCCCGACCCGGAAGAACTCCGCGAATATCGGGACTGCGGCAGGCAGCTCTTCACCCTGGAGAGCCAGAGACCAGTGGGCGACTTCGACCTGGTCGCCTTCAGTGTGTCCTACGAGAACGACTACCCCCATCTGGCCTTGATGCTGGATCTGGCGGGATTGCCAATCTTCTCCGAGGAGCGGACCGCGGACCAGCCCCTCGTGCTGGTGGGAGGGGCCATCACCCTGCTCAACCCCGAGCCCCTCGCCGATTTCGTCGACCTCTTCGCCCTGGGCGAGGCCGAAGGCCTGGTCGGGCCCCTGATCGAATCTCTGCGCCGGGGGGCACAGCGGGACCGACGCGCTCGTCTGGAGGCCCTGGCCCAGCTCTCGGGCTTCTACGTCCCTTCGCTCTATGAACCGCGCTACCAAGACGGGCGCTTTGCGGGGCTGGTGGCGACACCCGGGGCACCCCCCCGGCTCGAGCCCTGCCATCGGACCCCGGCAGCCTTCCAAGAGTCCCCGGCTTATTCGCAGATCCTGACCCCCGACACCGAGTTCGGGCGTTCCGGACTGGTCGAGGTCTCACGGGGGTGCCCCTACCTGTGTCGCTTCTGCACGGTCGGATTCTCCTATCCCAGGGTCCGGTGGCAACCGGTGGACCGCCTCTGGCAGGTTGTTGAGAACCTGCTGGAATCGACCGATCGAGTGGGCCTGATTTCGGCCTCGGTCGGTAATCATCCCCAGATCGACGATCTCTGTCAACGACTTCTGGACCGTGGAGGGTCGGTCTCCTTCTCCTCGCTGCGGGCAGATCGCCTTCCGGATTCGCTTCTGGAGGCCCTGGTTCGCGGTGGAGCGCAGACCCTGACCCTGGCTCCCGAGGTCGGCTCCGACCGTCTGCGCCGGGCGATCAACAAAAGATTCACCGGCGACGAGTATCTGGATGCAGCTTGTCGGGTCTTCCGCAAAGGTGTCCGGAATCTGCGGATGTATTCCATGATCGGCCTGCCCGAGGAGGAGGACGAGCACGTGGAAGCCCTGGTCGAGCTGGTTCGCCGGACACGTCGGATCCAGTGCGAAGAGGGACGCTCGGGGGGACGCATCACGCTTTCGATGGGTCAATTCGTGCCCAAGCCGGCCACCCCGTTCCAATGGGAGGCCATGGCCTCCCGCCAGATGGTCTCGGCCCGGATGAAGAAGGTCGAACGGGCCCTGGGCGGAGAGGGCGGAGTCCAGGTGCACGCCGAGTCGCCCCGCTGGGCCTTGCTCCAGGGGCTGTTGGCTCGAGGGGATCGCCGCTTTGCCAGGGTCATCGCCTCGGTTTTTCGGAACCCCTCTTTCCGGGCCTGGATGCAGGCTTTGGAGGAGGAAGGGATCGACGTGGCCCGGGAAGCCTTCACCCCAAGGGATTCTGCCTGGCCTCTGCCATGGGGTCACCTGGCCTCGCCCTGGTCTGTAGATCTGCTCTTGAAGGACCGGGCGCGAGCAGCCCGAATCGCCTCCCACCCATGTCCGACGACCTCGCGCCCGCTGTCCTTAAGGGTCGACAGGCCCGTTACCTGACCTTCCCCAACCTGGTTGTGCCTCACGGTTTTTCGACTCGCCTGGGAGGCGTCAGCCAGGGGCCCTACCAGGCCCTGAACATCGGGCAGACGACCTGCGACCACCCCCGGCGGGTCCACGAGAACCGGCTTCGCCTGGAGCGGGAGTGGGGTTTTCCGCTGGTCCCCATTCTCAATATGGTGCACGGAGCCCAGGTCGTGCGGTTGGAATCGCAGCCTCCTACGAGGCGGATAGGTGATGCCTGCATCACGGATCGGCCCGGGGTCGCGCTGATGATCACCACCGCGGATTGCGTCCCGATTATGTTCCACGATCCCGTACGCAAGGTCGTCGGCCTGGCGCATGCCGGTTGGCGGGGAACCCTCCAGGGCGTGGCTCGGGCCACCGTCTGCGCGATGGTTGCAGAATACGGCTCATGTGCGGCCGATCTTCAGGTGGCTATAGGCCCGGCCATCGGACCGTGCTGCTTTGAGGTGCATGAGGATGTGGCCGACCCCTTCCTGCGCCGGTTTCCCGGGGAGGAACTGGTGCGGGGCCAGGGGAATAGGTTCAACGTCGATCTCTGGCGTGCCAACCTCGAAATCCTCCTGGACGTCGGGGTGCCCGAGGCACAGGTCTGTATCAGCAGGGTCTGCACCTCGTGCCGCGAGGATTTGTTTTATTCCTACCGGAGAGACCAGAAGGTGACGGGGCGCATGGCGGCAGGAATCTGTCTGCCCTGAGCAGTTTTCCCGTCGCTGGGGAAGGTGTGCCGGGAAAAGGGAGGGCTGGATGGCGAAAGAGCGGATTCTGGTGGTCGATGATGAACGGAACATCGTCGAATTGATCAAGTACAACCTCGAAAAGGAGGGGTACGAAGTCATCTGTGCCTATGATGGCATCGAAGCCGTAAACGTTGCACGCCAGGACCGCCCCGACCTGATCATCCTGGACATCATGCTGCCAGGACAGGGCGGTCTGGAGGTCACCCGGATCCTGCGGCGTGAGATGAAGACCCCCATCATCATGGCCACCGCCAAGGGCGAGGAGATCGACAAGATCCTGGGCTTGGAACTGGGGGCTGACGATTATGTGCCCAAGCCGTTCTCACCCCGCGAGCTGGTGGCCCGGGTCAAGGCCGTTCTGCGCCGGACCAGTGCCCGTTCGGAAGAGAAGGACGAGATCACCTTCGATAACCTGAGCATCAACCTGGTCAAGCACGAGGTGCGCAAGAACGGGCAGGTGGTAGAGCTCAAACCCAAGGAGTTCGACCTGCTGAAGTTGATGGCGACCAATCCCGGCAAGGTCTTCACGCGCGACTTTCTGCTCGAGCAGCTCTGGGGATACGATTATTTGGGGGATACGCGGACGGTCGACGTGCACATGAGGCGTCTGCGTCAGAAGATCGAGGATGAACCCTCTTCTCCTCGGCAACTCAAGACTGTGCACGGAATCGGCTACAAGTTCCAGTTCGAAGAGCAGACCGATTGATTTCTTTTTTTGGGGGAAAATTCTCTTTCTGGATCGGGCGTGGCCTCTCCCTTGTTGGTCCCCTCCTGGTCCTGCGGAGGTCCTGAGTCCTTGCCTCCCCGCATTGAAGGACAGCTTGCTGATGCCTTGATCGAGAATCTCTCGGACCCCTGCCTGGGGATAGATCGCAGCGGCGACCTGCGCGTCTTCAATCGCCTGGCTGGTCGCCTCTTCGGCGTGAAACCCAAGGAAGCGATAGGGAGGAGCGTTCTGGAGGTCCTGCCTCTGGACGAATTTACCCGCGCCTTCATCGGCCTGGTCAAGTCCAGCGACCCCGTGCCCAGCGAGCAGGTCATGGTCTTCCCCGGGAATCGGCTCTTCGCGGTCCAGATGACACCGGTGCGCACCAGTCGGGGGCGGAATCTGGGAGCCATCGCGGTGCTACGGGACATGGCCGGGGTCCAGAAGATCGAGCGGGGTCTAGACCAGATCATCGAGGACATGATCCAGCGTATCTCGGTGCCGCTGACCTCCATCAAGGGTTTCGTCGAGACCCTCCTGGAGGGGAGCTATCGGGACCACGAGATCACCCATCGCTTCTTGCAGATCATCAATGAGGAGACCAATCGTCTGGTCCGCCTGGTCATGTCCCTGGAAGAGACGGCCCACTCCGGAGAGGCTCCGACCATATTCCGGACTCGTGGCCGACTGGAACCCATCGTGGAAGCGGCGCTGGAGATGTTTCGCCCGGTGGCCGCCAACAAGGGCGTGGAACTTCAGATCGAACATGGCGAAGACCTGCCCTGGTTGACTCTGGACTTCGACCTGCTGCAACGCGCCCTGGTCAACCTGGTCGATAACGCCGTCCGCTTCACCGGTCTGCGTGGGGAAGGCAAGGTTCTGGTTCGCACGGCTTTTCAGGACCGGGAGGTCCTGGTCGTGGTCCAGGATGACGGGGTGGGGATCACCTCGGAGGACCTTCCCCGCATATTCGAACGCTTCTATCGCACCTTGGATGGGCCAGGAGCAGAACTGGGGGGCACCGGTCTGGGCCTGTCGGTGGCCTTGGAGATCGTCGAGGCTCACGGAGGCCGGATCGAGGTGCAGAGCACCCCGGGGGAGGGGACGACCTTCACCGTCCACCTCCCGGTGGTTCACGGAAACTGAAAAGAGAAGAGCCCGGCAGGCGCTCCGGGCTCTTCTCTCAAGGACCCTTGGCGGATCCGTGCTCTGCCCTTCAGCTGCGGCTGCGTGACTTGCCCAGGAGTTTGAGGATCTCCAGGTACAGCCAGATCAGGGTCACCATCAGGCCGAAGGCGGCGTACCACTCCATGAACTTGGGAGCACCGGCTTCAACACCATTTTCGATGAAGTCGAAATCCAACACCAGGTTCAGTGCGGCGATGGCCACCACGAACAGACTGAAGGCGATGCCCCAGAAGCCGCCCTCGTGGATGAAGGGGATGGAGTAGCTGGTGAAGAGGCGCAGTCCGAAGCTGACCAGATAGAGCAGTGCGATGCCGCCGGTGGCCGAGACCACCATCAACTTTAAGTTCTCGGTGGCCTGGACCAGCCCCGAGCGGTAGGCAGCCAACAGGCAGAACATGGTGCCGAAGGTGCAGCCCACCGCCTGCATGATGATTCCCGGGTACAGCATCTCAAAGAAGGCCGAGATTCCGCCCAGGACGAGCCCTTCCAACAGGGCGTAGACGGGGGAAGTGAAGGGAGACCACTCCGGCTTGAAGACCGTGACCATGGCCACGATGAAGCCCAGGACGGACCCGACCGCAATCAGGTGTATGGCGCTCTCTGGGTTATTGGCCGCCTGGACCCAGGTCACCGTGGCCGCGGCGACCAGCAGCAGGAACAGCAAGGCCGTTTTGTTGATGACCCCCGGCAGGGTCATGGTGTTGGTGTTGGGTGCGGGGCCCTCCTCCACGAAGCGGATGAAGGTTTTCTCCCCGAGGACCGGGTTCGAGCTTCTCACGTGATCCGATGACCTCCCAGGTTGGCATGACTTTCATGAGGGATTCGCCCCGACCTTCGCGGAGCCTTCACCACGAAGGTCGGGTTCGGGAAAGGTTCGCACCCTTCGGTCGAGAAGTTGCGGCTCATCCATCTCCCGGTACATTGAACCGGGAGGAACCACCTGGAGGTTCGCCCGCCCCATGTCCCAGTCCGCTGTCATGGATCCGAAGGAGGGGTTTCGCTACCGCTGGTTCGTCCCCGGAGACCTGAACGGGTTCTTCGGCCTGATGTTCGACAACGTCACGGTCTTGTCGTTCATGGCCATGATCCTGATCCAGACCTTCGAGATGCCCGCCGACATCGTCTTCACCCGGATGTTCCCCGGGACGGCCTTCGGTGTGCTGTTCGGCGACCTGGTCTACACCTGGATGGCCTTCCAGTTGGCCAAGCGGACCGGTCGGCAGGTCACCGCCATGCCGCTGGGACTGGATACCCCCTCGACCATCGGCGTGGCCTTCACGGTCCTGGGGCCGGCCTTCAAGATGTATCAGGGCCAGGGCATGGATGACCAGGCAGCCGCCATGCAGACCTGGTATGTCGGCATGGCCGTGATGGTCTACATCGGCATTTTCAAGACCGTCTTTTCCTTTGCCGGCAACTGGCTGCAGCGCATCATCCCCCAGGCCGGTCTGTTGGGTTCGCTGGCCGGGGTTGGCTTGGCCTTGATCGGCTTCATACCGCTGTTGGAAGTCATGGGCGCCCCGCTGGTGGGCCTGATTTCATTGGGTCTGATCCTCTACACCCTGGTGGCCCGGATCCGCCTTCCCTTCAACATCCCGGGCGTCCTGGCGGCAGTTGTTCTCGGAACGGCCCTGTACTACCCCCTGGCCGCCTACGGCCTGGTGGGGGGTGAGATCGTCTGGCCCAAGATGGAACTGACGATGGGCCTGCCCATCCCCAACCTGGGGTTCGTGCACGGCCTGCGTGATGGCCTGATGTTCCTGCCCATCGCCATTCCGTTCGCCATCCTGACGGTGGTGGGCGGCATCAACGTCACCGAAAGCGCCCGAGTTGCCGGCGACGACTACAACACCCGGGACATACTGCTGACCGAGGCCATCGCAACTTTGGTAGCCGGAATTTGCGGCGGTGTGGCCCAGTCCACCCCCTACATCGGCCAGCCGGCCTACAAGACCATGGGCAGCCGGGCAGGCTACACCTTGCTGACCGGCCTTTTCGTGGGCCTGGGCGGCATGCTGGGCTTCATCGGCTTCATCGTGGCGGCCATCCCCAAAGCGGTGTTGGCGCCGATCCTGATCTTCGTGGCTTTGGATATCGTCGTCCAGGCCTTCCAGACCTGCCCCCCTATCCACGGCCCGGCCGTCGCCATGGCCTTATTCCCGAACCTGGCGCGGGTGGTGGAGATCCAGATGGGCTATGCCGCCAAGTTCGCAAACATGGTAAAAGAACTTGCCACCAGGACCGAGCAGTTCCTGAACGCCGACCTGGTCACCATCGCCCTGGGCAATGGTTTCATCCTGACTTCCATGCTCTGGGGCGCCTGGGTGGCCCTGTTGATCGACCGGAAACTTCGCCAGGCAGCCGTCTACCTGGTTATCCTGGCGGGCCTGGCCTTCTTCGGCGTGATCCACTCGGTCTATCCGGATGGCAACATGTACTTGCCGTGGAATATTCCAGAGCCTTTCCTGCGGGCAATCCCCTACCAGTTCTCCTCCGGATACCTGGCCCTGGCGATCCTGTTCTTCGGGCTCTCCTTCACCCGTGAGAGCACCGAGCCGAGGCCGGAGGAAGATATCTAGAGCCCCGAGCCGACTTCCGAGTAGAACTTGTTTTTGATGGCCCTCTACAGCACGAATGGCAGCAGCCTCCGGTTGTAGAGGGCCATCCTTCAGGGGGCCTGGTCGGTCCCCATGCTGCGGACGTCCTGGTCCACTGCCTGGGCGCGGATCCTTTCGATCAGAGCCGGGCCGTGGGTCCGCTTGAAGGTGTCCAGCAGAGGCTGAACACGGGTTCGGAACCGTTCGCGTTCTGCGGCAGACAGGGTGTGGATGGTGATGCGCTCGCGCGTAGCCAGGCTCTTCACGCGGGCCTCTTCCTGGCGCTGACGGAGACGGTGCCCCATCTCTGCTTCCCGGACAGCGGTCATGATCGCCTGGCGCACCTCGGGGGTCAGGCCCTTCCACCATGGCAGATTGGCCACCATCGCCTTGCACGAGTAGGCGTGGTTGGTCTCGGTGAGGTGCCGGTGGACCTCGTACAGTTTGAAATCCCAGTAGGTGGGATAGGAGCGATCGGCCGCGTCGATGAAGCCCTGCCTTCCCATTTCGTGGATGCGGTCCACTGCCGAGGGGACCGGTTCGGCTCCCAGGGCCCGGATGAAGTTCACCTGGATTGGACTCTGCATGACGCGGATCCGGCGACCTTCCAGGGACTTCAGATCGGGGAGTGGCACCGAAGAGGACAGGACGCGGAAGCCTGTCTCCAGGAAGCCCAGCCCGACCAGGCCCGCCGGTTCCAAGGTGTCCAGCAGATCCCGACCGACGGGGCCGTCCATGACCCGGTCGGCATGCTCATAGGAGTCGATGAGGAATGGGAGATCCAGGACCGCCAGCGCGGGGTCGACGTTGGTCATCGGGGCCGTCGAGAGGAAGGCCAACGCGAAGCGACCCTCCTGAAGCATGCGCATCAAGGCCAGTTCGCCGTACTTCCGGCCCTGGAACCTCCCGTCGGACAGGACCTCCACCTTCAAGCTGCCCTGGCTGAGGTCCCGGATCTGCTTGGCCAGGAGCTGGGCGGTCTGGCCGAAGGTGGAGTCGGCCCCACCCACATGGATCAGTTGGAAGGCCCCCGGAATCGCGGGCGACGAGGTGGATTCTTCCGCCGGGATCGAGGCGACGCGCTGAGGCGGCGGGGGCGCGGTTTGAGGAAGCATCAGGAAGATGCCCGTGAGCCCGGCCAGGAAGGCCACGATCACCAGGGGCCACAAGGGCGCCGAGCGGGGAATTTCGGGCAGAGCCTGGTCGGGGGACTCAGGCGAGCTGGACATTGTTGCGACCGCTCCTCTTGGCACGGTAGAGGGCCTCGTCGGCCCGGTTTATCAAGGCATCGCTGGTCAGGGCGTCGTCGGGGAAGGAGGCGACCCCGAGGCTGATGGTAACCCGGCCTCCGGGTTGGTTCTCGGCTCCCTCGAAGGGTTCGTCCTGCACCAGCCTGCGGATGCGTTCGGCTACCCGGAAGGCATCGTCGCGGGGGACTCCTTGCAGCATGATGATGAATTCCTCACCCCCGTAGCGGGCCACCAGATCCGGCACCCGGTCGGTTTTCTGGCGGCAGTTGGCCAGGCAGATGGCGGCCACTCCCACCAGGACCATGTTGCCCAGTTCGTGACCATTCTTGTCGTTGAAGTTCTTGAAATGGTCGATGTCGAACATCACAAGAGACAGGGTGGCCCCCGCTTTTCGTGCCGCCTCCAGCGAAGCCTCCAACTGCTCTTTGAAATATCCGTAGTTGTACAGGCTCGTCAGCCGGTCGGTTATCGCATTCTGATAGGTCCGGGCATTCTCGATCGACAGCGCGGCCAGGTCCGCCAGGGCCGAGAGCAGTTTGAGGTCCCCGGTTCGGAAGGGAGGACCGGTGGTCTTGTGGACGTTGAGAACCCCCAGGACCCGGTCCTTGACCTTCAAGGGCACCGAGAGCAGCGATCCGGGTCGGTATTCCTCCCGAGTCGCCTGGCAGGCCAGTTCGTGGGTAGAGAGGTCTTCGACCAGCAGTGGCTTGCCTTGTCGGGCCACGTAGCCCGCGATGCCTTCGCCCAGTTCGATGGAGGTCTTGCCGCCACTGTCGCCGCGGAGGCCTCGGGCCGCCGCCACGCGCAGCGAGGTGCCGGATTCTTCTATCAGCATCAAGGAGGCGTACTCCACCTCCAGGGTCTGAACAGCCTCGTCCAGGATGCGTTGGGAGACCTCTTCCAGGCTGCTGATGCTGACGATGGTGGCGGCCGAATCGTACAGGACCGAGAGCAGTTCGTATTTCTCGACCAGCTCGGCCACCGTGCTGTCCAGGTCCAGACGGGTCTGAGCCCCGTCCGCCAACAATCTCCGAACCGCCTCGAAGAGGTCGGGGGCTGGACTGTCGGGGGCGCGTTGCTCGACCAGAAAGCCCACCACCCCCCCCGAGACCGTGATCGGGGCCCGGCGTACGGACCAACCATGGGGACAAAGGGGGCCGACCAGGCATTCATCGTCCCAGCCTCCACAAGGGTTGGCGGCGACGCGGAGGGCCTTCCCTCCAGGGTCGGTAAGGACGAAGCCTGCACCCTTCAGGGAATCGTTGAAGGGCTCAAGCAGGCCAGGATCCGGAAGCAGGACTGGGCTTGTGGTCATGGGCGAAGCACTTTTCGCCCCGGGAGGTCTCCAACCCTGGCAAGGATTCAGGCCCCGAAGACCGGTCCGCCGTACAGGCCCTGGAAGTCTTCGGGACGAGCAGGGCCGAAGACCTCGGCAGGGGCCTGGATGCACGTGGAGGGCCGGGCGCCCCACCCCATCCGGGCAAGGGGCATGGCCAGCAGATGGTTGGACGGGATCAGCATCGGACTTTCAAGACCTCCGGATTCATCCTGAATACGGTGGGTTCAGGATTTATGTGCCCCGATTCTAGGAGCGGCCGGAGGGAGTAGGGTGACGCAGTTGTTGCCATCCGGTCAGGCGGGAGTCGCGTCGGGGAGGTTTCAGGCAGACGGGCCCAGGATTTCCCGAACGCGTTCGACCAGTTTGCGGGGCGAGTAGGGTTTGGTGATGAACTCGTCGGCCCCGGATTCCAAGGCCTGGAGGCGGTCTGCCTCCTGGCCCTTGGCCGTGATCATGATGATGCGCAGGTCGCGGGTCGTGGGCTCCTTGCGGAGGGTCTGACAGAGCGTGTTCCCGTCCATTCGGGGCATCTGGATGTCCAGGAAGACCAGGTCGGGGAGTTCCTGGCGGATTTTCTCCAACGCATCTTGCCCGTCGGTAGCGGTGAGGACGCGATACCCCTCTTTCTTCAGGATGAACTCCAAGGAGCGGAGCACATAGGGTTCGTCGTCGGCCACCAGGATGGTCTTGGGCATTCAGCTACTCCTCCGTCGGTTCCGTGGCGGCGGCACCCGCCGTCGGGGCGGGTGGGCTGGGAGGGGCTGGAGAACTTGCCCCTACCACCGTCGCTTCGGCCAGGGTGTTGCGCACCAGGTCGGTCAATTCGTCCAGTGAGAAAGGTTTGGTGAGCAGTGCGTCCGCGCCCATCCCCAGGGCGTGGGTGTGCTCGTCGGGCGGAGACCCCGTCAGGACCAGGATGGGGATGGCGGCTGTCTGGGAATTGCGCTTCAGCTCCCGGATCACCTCGTGCCCGGACATCCGGGGCATGTTCAGGTCCAACACCACGATGGCCGGGTGTTTCCGAGCGATTTCGCCCAAGGCCTTCTCTCCATCCCGGGCGGTTCGGACCCGGAAACCCCGCGCTTGGAAGGTGGCCGTCAGGGCTTGGAGCGTGGCCTCGTCATCGTCAACCAGGAGGACCTCGCGATCCTTCAGGCTGATCCCGGCGGTCAGCTCGTGGATGCGGTTCAAGAGGGCGTCGCGGTCGATCGGCTTGGACAGGAATCCCGCCGCGCCCATGCGGAAGACCTTCTCGCGGTCCTCGATGATGGACAGGATCACCACCGGAATGGCCTGGAGTTCGGGATTCTCCTTGAGGTCCTTCAGGACTTCGAATCCGTCCTTGTCAGGCAGCATGATATCCAAGGTGATCACGTCGGGATGGTTTTCCAGCGCCATGTCCATGGCCTGTCGGCCGTTCTGCGCCTCCAGGACCCGGAATCCTTCGCCCTCCAGGATGTAACGAAGGAGGCGGCGGATATTCTCTTCATCATCCACGACCAGGACGGTTCGGCCCGTCCCCGGCTCACTCAGCAGGCGGTGGGGAAGGGCCATCCGGGGGCGTTCCATCTGCTTCAAGGCGGGAAGGACGACCCGGAAGGTGCTGCCCTGCCCTTCCGTGCTCTCGACGGAAATCTCGCCGGAGTGGGCCTGTACGATGCTGTGGGCAATCGAAAGCCCCAATCCGGTTCCCTTGATCTCCCGGGTTTCGGACGAATCTACGCGGCCGAACTTCTCGAAGATCACCTCCAGGAACTTCTCGGGGATGCCGATGCCCGTGTCCTCGACGGTCATCTCGTGATGGTCTTCGCCCTTCCAGGCGGCCACGCGGATCCTTCCACCTTCCGAGGTGAACTTGATCGCATTGCCGAGCAAGTTCGTCAATACCTGGATCAGCTTGTCCCGATCGCCCCGGACCAGCATCCCGGGGCGGTGAGAGACCTCCAGATGCACACCCTTCTTCTCGGTAGCCCCTCGGAGGGTGGCGGCGGCGCAGGAGACGACTTCGTCCAGGTCTACCTCCTGGAAGTCCCACTTCATCTTGCCCGCCTCGATCCGTGAGAGATCCAGCAGGTTGTTGATAAGCCGGGTGAGCCGGTCGGCCTCTTTGTTGATGATCCCCAGGAACTCGATCTGGGTTTCCGGGTCTTCGGCCGGGTTCTCCAGCAGGATCTCGGCAAAGGCCTTGATCGAGGTCAGGGGGGTGCGCAACTCGTGGCTTACCGTGTTGAGGAACTCGCTCTTGAGTCGGTCGACCTCCTTGAGCTTCTCATGGGCTTGTTCCAAAGCCTGTTTGGACTGTTCCAGGTTGGCCCGGCTGGCCCGCTCCTCTTCCAGGAGGCTGCGCAGGTGGCGGACCATTTCGTTGACCGCCATGGTCAACTGCCCCATCTCATCGAGGTCCTCGACAGTGGCCTGGCCGTGCAGGTTCCCCGACATGACCCCGTCGGCAAAGTCCAGAAGGTCCCGAACCCTCTCCTGCAGTTTTTCTCGGGCCAGCCTCTCACGCTCCACCTGTGATTGGAGGCGCCGGGCCATCCGGTTGAGGCCCTCCCCCAGAAATCCGATTTCGTCGCGGCGGCCGGTGTCGGCGCGGGCATCCAGGTTGCCCTGGGCCAAGTCTCGCGAGACCGCCGCCAGGTTCAGGAGGGGGTCGGTGAACCAGCGGGCGATGAAGGCGGTGAAGAGCAGGGCTCCCGACAGGAGGACCAGGGTCAGACCTACGAGGTAGCGTCGCGACTGCTCCAGGACCTGGTCCCTGCCGTCCAACGTCAGGCCGATCCGGACCGTTCCCAGGCGCCGATCGCCCACCCGGATGGGGGTGGCCACGTCCAGTATCTTCCGGCCTTCCCATACCTGGTATTCGATGCGTTCAATGGCTGTGGAGACGGCGCTCCGGGTGAGCGTGTCCTGGTAGCGGCGGCCCACCTCTGAGCTCTGCGAGTGGGCACGGATGGCGCCATCGGGCCCCAGGACCATGCAGTAGGCTACATCGGGAAGGCTTCCGAAACGGGCCGTGTTCTGGTCCAGGAGGTAGTTCGAGAAGGTCAGCATGGCCTCCGCCGACAGGATCGACAGGCCGGCCGCCAGGGATGATGCCCGTTTCTCGGTTTCGCGGGTCAGGTTCCGCGTCTCGTGATGCAGGATCACCACGAAATTGAAGGCCATGAACAGGAGCAGAAGCGGGACGACCGAGAGCAGAAGCCGCGTCCGCAGTGGGAGGAAGCGCTTGGTGGTCATGTTATTGGGGCAGTTATTCGCAAACGGTCGCTGAAAGCCTACAACGCAGGAGGTGCCTTCTCGGCTGCGAACCAGTCGCGGCCATGGATCCCCACTCCCGACGCGTCCTGGAATTCGACAAGGTGTTGGCCATCGTGGCTCGCAATGCCCATTGGGAACCAGGATCCGAGCGGGTGCTGCAGATCGAGCCGGCGGACACCCTGGAGGAGGCCCTACGCCGACAGGAGGAGCTGCGTGAAGCCCTGAGGCTGCACGATCAGGCAGTGGGAATCGGCGCTGGTGGCCTGCGCGATTGTCGGGAGGCCCTGCAGGGCGCTGAGAAGGGACGCAGCCTGCAGCCTGCGGATCTGCTGGCCCTGGGGGACCTGACGGTCGCCTCCAGGAAGACCGGGCGCTACCTGCGCGAGCACCAGGACGACCATCCCCTGTTGGCGGACCGAGCTCTGGGATTGCCCGCCTTCGCCGCCTTGGAACAGGCGATCTTCCGGGCCTTGTCGGTGGACGGCCGCGTGTTGGATTCGGCTTCGCCTCGCCTGCGCCAGTTGCGCAGCGAGTTGGCGACCCTGCAGGCCCGCGTCCAGGACCATCTCAATCGGCTGATCCGCTCGTCTGCATTCACGCGCATGCTGCAGGAACCCTTGGTGACCATGCGGGACGGTCGATTCGTGGTGCCCGTCAAGCAGGAGCACCGCTCGCAGTTCCCCGGGCTGGTGATCGACCAGTCGGCCAGTGGCGCCACGGTATTCATGGAACCATGGGCCATCCTGGAGATGGGAAACCGCGTGCGTGCGGCCGCTTTGGCCGAGGCCAAGGAGGTCGAGGCCATCCTGGCCCGCCTCTCCGGCCTGGTGGCCCACCAGGCCGAGGAACTCCGGGTGGCCGGCGAGGAACTGGCGCATCTCGATGCCCTTCTGGCCCTGGCAGCCTACAGTCGCTCTGTCGGCTGTGTGTTGCCCGATCTGACCGAAGAGGGAGAATTGCACCTGGTGGAGGCACGTCACCCGCTGCTGGTGGAACGCTCGGGTGAGGACGTCGTCCCGATCTCCCTGGACCTTTCGGGCGAGGTTCGGACCCTGGTCATCACCGGGCCCAACACCGGGGGCAAGACGGTTTCGCTGAAGACCACGGGGCTGGTCACCCTGATGGCGCTGGCCGGCATGCCGGTTCCGGCCCGAGCGGGGACCCGCCTTCCTTTCCTCGACCAGGTCTGGGCGGATATCGGCGACGAGCAGAGCATCGCCCAAAACCTGTCGACCTTCTCCTCGCACCTGACCCAGATCATCCGGATCCTGCCTGCGGCGGGTCCGCGCACCATGGTGCTGTTGGATGAACTGGGAGCCGGCACCGATCCGTCCGAGGGCAGTGCCCTGGGCATGGCGCTTCTGGAATATCTGCACGAGCATGGCTGTCGGACGGTGGTCACCACCCATCTCTCTGAACTGAAGGTCTTCGCTTCGCGAACTGCTGGGATCAGCAACGCCGCCGTGGAGTTCGACTCCGAGACCCTCGAACCGACCTACCGGGTCATCATGGGCATCCCGGGTCGCTCCAACGCTCTGCGGATCGCCGCCCGTCTGGGGCTACCCTTCGAGGTGCAGCGGCGGGCTCGCGAGCATCTGGGCCGTCACCACGTCCAGGTTGAGGGCCTTCTCGATGAGCTCGAGCAGGAGCGGGACGCCGCTGAGCGCCTGGGCCAGATACTGGAGGGCGAGCGTAGTCAGGCCGAGCAACTGCGCCGGGAATATGAAGAGCTTCTGGCCGGGATCCAGACCGAGCGCGAACAGCTTCTGGGGGATGCGGGACGCGAGGCTCGGGAACTGCTGACCGAAGCCCGCTCGCAGGTGCATGGCATGTTGCGCAGCTTCCGCGAACGTCTGGCTTCTTTGGGACGCGCCCGCAGGGATTCGTTGGAAGAGGCCCGCCGTCTGGCCGCCGAACTGGCCGGAGCCCTGGTCCGTTCCGAGGATCTGGAACTGCTGGCAGAACTTTCCCCGGTGGCCTCCGCCGAGCTGGCCGAGGCCCTCCGCGAGGCGGTCCGCCGCTTCCGACCCGATGCTCCGGCGGACTCGGAACCGGCACGATGGTACCCGACGCCGGCCGCAGAGGACGCTCTTCCTTCTGAAGAGGAACCCGCCCCTCCGGAAGGGCCTCAGGAAGACCGGGCGGACCTCCCCGACCAGACAACGGAGGAGGAACTCGAGGATGGCGAGGAGCTCCTGCCCACCAGTTCGGAGACCGAAATCCCGGTTGCGCGGCACGCCCAGGATGAACTGGACCAGGAAGCTCGCGTAGAAGCCCGGACCTTGGAAGCCGAGCTTCAGGAGTTGACCAGGCGGGTAGACCGTCTGGCCCCCCGACCTCCGCAGCGCGCGCAGGATTTACGGCCCATGGAGCCGGGGACCCACGTCTACGTCCGTCGTTTCGGACAGGAGGGGACGGTGCTCTCTTCGTCGGGGTCGCGCGTGGAGGTCCAGGTGGGAGTCATCCGGGTCAAGGTGGACTGCGATGAACTGGAACAGGTGGCTCCCCGCTCGGAGGTAGTCCGCCTTCCCGAGTCGCGTCGGGCTGAGGTCTCGACCCGGGTGGACCTGCGCGGGATGACGGTGGACGAGGCCCTCTTCGAATTGGATCATCGGCTCGACGAGGCCTCGTTGGCCAACCTCGAGAAGTTGGAGATCATCCACGGCAAGGGCACCGGGGCACTGCGGACCGCAGTGACCCGTTATCTCAAGAAACACCCGATGGTGGCCGAGCACCGGTTGGGTGAGATATATGAAGGAGGACTGGGCGTGACGGTGGTGCGACTGAAATGAATCAGACCTTACAGACGAACGGATTTTCATGCGAACCCTCCCGGTGTGAGTCGGGATGCCGCGTCGTGGTGGCCGTCTTCGGTTACGAGAAGATGGATAATCCGACCCCGGCGCCGGTCCGGGTGGTGGCAGGAGACCATCAGGTCATGGTGGACGGGGCCTATCAGGCCTCGCTGGTGGGTCACATCCATTCACTGCTCGAGACTCGGGGCCTGGAGATCCTGCGGATCGAGCAGACCTCCCAACCGGACGGTTTTGCCCTGTTGATCCACGCCCGTACCACGGCCTGCAGTACAGCCAACATGGTGGCCCTGCGCCGGGACCTTCAGGCCCAGGGGCAGAAGCTGGGGGTCACCATACGGGTCCAGAGGGAAGAGCTCTTCATCTACATGCACCGGATCTGAAGAGGTCAGCCGGGTTCCTAGACCTTCCGAAGGAAGCGGAACAACCTCCAGGCCCAGGGGGGGAGGTCCTCCTCGGGCTCGGGCCCGGTGCCTCCGAAGAAGCGTCGGCGCAGCTTGGTCAGGGCCAGCAGGTCGTGACGGGCCAGGGCCCGGAAGAGGGGGGGGGGCAGAGGTATCATCAGGGCGCCGGCCAGGTCGATCAGGTAGAGCTGACCGTGCTCTGCCCAGATCATGTTGGTATCCCGACCGAAATCCCCGTTGCTGTCGTGGCCCAGGTCCATGTGCAGGATGCCCGCCCGGTGCATCTCCTCCAGGGTCTGGCGCAGTTGGCTCAAAGCCTCGGGCGGAAGTTCTCCGGGCCCCAGGAGTCGGACCTCCGTCCCCGGGATATGCTCCAGGACCAGGACTTCCGGGTGCGGGTGGGCCAGCAGGCGAGGCAGGCCTGGAACCCCTGAAAGTCGGCGATAGGCGCCAACCTCGCGGCGGATCAGGAAACGACCTACCGTCCGACGGTACAGCGGAGGGCTGTCCAGGAAATCCTTGCTGACCGCCAGGCTTTCATCCTCCCAACGGATCAGGCGCAGCGTCGCTCCGTCCGGACGGAACGGGCGCAATAGTCGCACCGTGTTTTTGCGGATTTTTTCCGGAACGGAAGGGTCGGGCCAGGCCCTGGACAACTGAAAAGCCTCCTGAAATCTGAAAAGCGGGGGGGCCTCGCACATCGGCTCAGTGGACTCAGCCCGGGTCTCCGGAGTGCTCCAGGAATTCCTCCGGGAGGGGATGACCCTGTTCTTTGAGGACCTGATGCAGTTCTTGCACGTAGCGCTCCACCACGACGGTCTCGGAACGGCTCAGGTCGACGAAGCGCGCGCCGTGTTCCCAGGCACCATCCAGGCCCAGCCGGGTCCAGGCCACCTCGCATTGAACCCTGAAAGCCATGATATAGTAGTCAAACCAGAAGCGGACCCGGTGTCCCGGGGGGATCCGGCGATCCGTTTCAAACCGGATGCCTCCCGCTCCGATGTCCAGGATTTCGATAGGGGGGGCGAGGTGGTCTTCATCCGGGCGCACTCCTCCCGGCAGGACGTAACGTGGGAGTCTCCTCCGTTCTCTGGGCACGCCGTTCATCGGTCCGCCTCCGCTCCAAGGTGACCTTCTGATTCTCTCTCGGGGCATGCCAGGCCTTTTGATGGCCAGGCCTGGCATGCCCTGGGGGGCAATCCACGCTCGCAGTTCCGCAGGGACGAGATGGGCCCTCCGCGGAGGGCCCATCTACAGGTCTTCAGTACTGATCAATCAGAAGTTGGGGCATTTCGGGTCAGTCCTCCTGCAAGGAGCCTTCCGATGGGGGCGTTGGTTGAAGAACTGCTCCGCCTTCTCCTTCTGTTCGGCGGTGAGGATGGTTCCCAGCCGGTCCTTCAGGGTCTGTACTTCGGCCTGGCGTTCGGCCTGGGCCTTTTCACGCATCGACTGCAGGCGGGCCTTCTGCTCGTCGGTCAGGTCCAGCCGGGCCCAGCCCGAGCCGCGCGGACCTCGTCGGTTCTCGGATTTCATCTGCGCCAGGCGGGCCTTCTGGTCTGCCGTGAGAATGGATTCGAAGGCGGTGCGGTGGGCCTGCCGATGGGCCTGCCCCTTCTCGCGGAACTCCTTCATGATGGGCTCGATCTGCTGGACCTGCTGGTCGGTGAGATTGAGATGGCGGGCCATCCGCGCCAGCGGGGCTTGCTGGCCTTGGCCGCCCCCCCGTTTGACTTGGCAACAGCCCGGGCGCCTGGGCCCCGGCCCTCGGGAATCGGGCCCCTGGGCCAGGGCCATTCCGGTCATCGCCAGACTCAGGGCCAGGGTGGCGCTCAGCAGGAAGTGGTTCAGGTTCTTCATCTTTCGACCTCCACGGTGTCGGTGGGTTGTGTCTTCATTTTGCAGGAGGCAGCTGAAGAAGGAAGGGTCTGGTCCTGAAGATCCGCTGAAGGCAGGCGGATCAGGACCTCCAGGCCGCCTTCAGGGTGGTTGCGCAGGTGCGCCTGCCCTTGGTGGGCTTGGAGTATCTCCCGGACGATGGCCAGACCCAGGCCGCTTCCTCCTGTGCTGCGGGCTCGCGAGGGATCGGCCCGATAGAATCGCTCGAAGACGTGGGGCAGTGCCTGCTCCGGGATCCCGGGTCCCTGGTCCCGCATGAGGATCTCCACCTGACCCGGCAGCGCCCTCCCCTCGATCTTCACCGGCGTTCCCGACGGGGAGTGCTTGCGAGCATTGTCCAGCAGGTTCTGCAGCACGCGTGCCAGACCGTCATGGTCGGCTCGGACCCATAAAGGGTCATGGATCACCAGCTCGATCGGGTGGGACGGGTCGATCAGGGATGAGCTCCCGGCCAGTTCATGCAAGAGCCCGGAGGCGTCGAAAATCCTCCAGTTCTCGGTTCGTGGCATTTCCTCGGCTTGGGACAGGGCCAGGAGTTCTTCGATGAGCCGCCCCATGCGGTTGGCTTCTTTCTGCAGGATGCCCAGGGCTCGGCGCTGCTCTTCAGGAGTCGCCTGCTCGAGAAGCTCAGCCATGCCTGAGATCGAGGTCAGGGGGGTCTTGAGCTCGTGCGAGGCGTCGGCTACGAAGCGCTTCTGGGCCGCGAAGCTCTGCTCCAGGCGCGCGACCATCTCGTCAAAGGCCGCAGCGACCGCAGAGATCTCGTTGCGTCCTGCGGGGAGCCCGGCCCGGGCCTGGAGATCCCCGCCGGCCACCCGGTGGGCGGTGGCAGCCAGGTGCTGGAGCGGCCGGGCCAGGAGCCTGCCGATCACCAGGCTGGTACCCAGGCCCAGGAGCAGGGCCCCCAGCCCCGTCCACAGGAGCATCCTGCCCAGTTCGGTGTTGAGTTCCTCGGCGAAGCGCCAGGGAGCCCCCAGTTGGAGCCAGGGGGGCGAGCTCCGTGGGGGGCCCAGGGGCATCAGGACCAGGAGCATGCGCCGGCGGGGGGCCTCCGCGAGCCAGGCCGTCCCGACCATACGGCGCCCCATCCGTCCGCTCCGCGCGCGGATGAGATGCTCCGGGGAGGGTAGAGGCATCCCTTTGACTTCCGGGCCGGCTTGGGCCACGGTCCGGCCTTGCGGGTCCAGGATTCGGGAGGTCAGACCGGCTTCCGCCAGGAGACGCACCACCTCATGGGGCTCGCGTCGGGCCAGGTCGGAGAGGGCCAGACGCTGTTCCCGACCACCCTCGGTAAGAGCCAGTGCGCTGCGAGCCTGACCGACCAGACGCATCTGGGTGGAGAACCACAGGTAGCGGGCCAGCAATTGGTGCAGGACCAGGGCCAGCAGCAGGATGGTGGCGACCAGACAGGTGATGTAGCCGGCCGCTACCAACCAGGCCAGGGGCAGGTCGGGGAGCAGGATTCTCCGTTCACGAGCCGAGGGCATATCCCACCCCCCGGACGGTCCGGATCAACCGGCGGTCCGAGTCGCCCAGTTTGGCCCGCAAGGCGCTGAGGTGGACCTCGACCACGTTGGCCCCCCCGGGGTAGTCCCAGCCCCAGACCTGGTTGAGGATTTGTTCGCGCGAGAGGACCTGGCGGGGGTGGCGCAGCAGGTACTCCAGGATCTCGAATTCCTTGACTGTCAGTTCTACCGGTTGGCCAGCTCGGGTGACGCGCCTCTCGCGGCGGTCCAGGACCACATCGTCGAATCCCAGGCGATTCCCGGGATCGCTACCGGCCCGGCGCAACAAGGCTCGCACCCGAGCCAGGAGTTCCTTGAACTTGAAGGGCTTGGGCAGGTAGTCGTCGGCTCCGGTCTCCAGGCCCCGGACCCGGTCATCCACGTCGTTGCGTGCCGTCAGCATCAGGATTGGAACCTGGTTCGAGGCGCGCAGGCGCCGGCAGACCTCCAGCCCATCCACTTCGGGCAGCATCCAATCCAGGACTACCAGGTCCGGGTTCTCGGCGCGGAACAAGTCCAAAGCCTCGGCTCCGGTACGCGCCGCCAGAACCCGGAATCCTTCGCGACCCAGACCCAGGTCCAGCAGTTCCAGGATCGACTCCTCGTCGTCGACGACCAGGATGGTGCTCGGTTCCTCCGTCATGACAAGACCCATCCTATCATGAAATCGCGGAGGCTATTCTTGTCCCCGAGACATCCAGGAACCCGGCCCATCCATCCAGAATTCGCCGCCCTGGAGTCTCTTGAAAGGGAGGATATGCCATGGGCACCCTGGCGGGAATGTTCGTCGGGGTGGTGGCCTGGTTCGTGGTCCGCTACCTTCTCGGAGGGATCTACACCGTGGGGCCCAACGAGAGAGCGGTCAAGACCATCTTCGGTCGGGCAGAGCGCCTGGCCGAGAACCTGACCGTCACCGAAAATCTCAGCGCCGAGGAGCAAGAGCGCTACGCTTATCCGCGGGTTCGGGTCATCCCACCCGGAGGACCCTATTTCCGCATGCCTTGGGAACGGATCTACAAGGTCTCGGTCGCGACCCAGACGGCCAGCATCGGCTTTGATCCTGAAAACCCCCTGGCCAACCAGGAAGGCGAGGTCCTCGAGGCCGTCACCAAGGACCAATTGAATACCGGGATCACGGGGCAGATCCGCTACACTATCTCGGAACAGAACCTTTACGCCTACCTTTTCGGCGTCAAGAATCCCGTGGCCCATGTGATGGGCTTCGTTCACTCGATCCTGCGCGAGCGCCTGGCGAATTTCGAGGCCCCTCCCCAGGAAACCGGGGATTCTTCAGAAACCCTTATCCAGAACGTCAGTGGGGTCTCGATCAACGACCTGCGCAAGAATCTTCGCGACATCAACGATTATATGGAGATGGAGTGCACGCCGTCGACAGCCCGCTACGGTATCACCCTGAACGCGGCCTTGATCACGGGGATCGACCCGCCCAATGAGGTCGAGTCTGCTCTGGCCGCGATCAACACCGCGCACAACTATGTCTCGAGCGATATAAGTCTGGCCCAGGCTTCAGCGGACCAGAAGATCGTTCAGTCGCGCCGGGCTGTCGAGATCGAGACCCTCAAAGCCCAGGCGGAGGTTGAACCCCTGATCCAGATGGCCGAGCAGTTGCGGCGCCTGCGCCAGGAGGGGGGACTGCTGGCCTACCTGCGCAACGTCCGGTTGGGCCTGTATGCCAAGGCCCGTCACGTGATTCAGGAGGCCGACCGTGGATAGCTTCCTCTTCAGCGCATTCTTCACTTTTTTTGTCTGCTTCATGATCGTCCCGATCATCCTCTTCGCCTTCACCCGACTGGTGCCCATGGTCGTGGTGCACGAGAGGCAATGTCTGGTTTTCGAGCTCTTCGGCAAGGTCATCGGCAAGCTGGACGAGCCCGGGCTGCACTTCCTGCCCCTGCGCCTGGGCATCCCCAATGCCTGGCTGGTCGGATTCCTGGGCCGTTGTCACGTGGTAGACATGCGGATGGACCAGCAGTACCTGCGCAGCCTGCCGGTCAACTCCGAAGAGGGGGCCCCGATGGGGATCGGCGTCTGGTATGAGATGTATATCAGCGACCCCGAGGCCTTCCTGTTCCGCAACACCGACCCTCGCGGCTCGCTGGACTCCAATGTCCGTAACGCCACGGTGCGCTGCCTTTCCAACCTGCACCTGGCCGACATGATGGAGAATCGCCACCAGATGAGCCGGACGGTGCGTGCCGAGGTCTCGGCACATTCCAGCGAATGGGGTTATCGCCTGGGTTCGGTGTACATCCGCAAGGTCCACTTCCGTGACCGGAACATGATGCGACAAATCGAAGAGAAGGTGGTCAATCGCCTGCGCCAGGTGACCGCGGCCATCACCCAGGATGGTGCCAACCAGGTCAGTTTGATCCGGGGTGGTGCCGAGCGCCAGGCAGCCGTCGAGTTCGCCCGGGCGGCAGCCATTCGTCCCCAGGTGGTCGGGGAGGCCCTGCGCCAGATTTCCCGGGAACCTGAGGTAGCCAAGGCCCTCTTCGAGGTGTTGGAGACCGAGAAGATCCTGCAAGGACAGGGGATCTTGACCTTGATCCCCTCGGGAGGGAGGCAGGACCTCATGGTAGCCCTGGCGACCGCAGCCGTCCCTTCGGTGCCCCCGACAACGGAGGAAAATCGGGACTCTTCTGCTCCGGCAGAGCCCTGGCCCGAAACCGACCATTACTGAACCACGAAGATGATCCAGCGCAGTGCAGCCCCGGGCCTGCCTGATTAGGGTCGGGGTGTTTGGGTGTTGCCGGTCCCGGCTCCCCAGGAGGTCGGGGCCGTCCGCTTTGGAGGAGAGTATGAACAATGATTTCGAGAGCTCACGCGTCCTGGGAGAGGGCAGTCTGTCTCCTTCCCGGCGCAGAAGGCTGAGGCTTCTCAGCGAGGATTCTTCCGATCCCGCGAACAATGGTTCAGGGGCCGTGGCGGACCTGCCGGAGGGGAGCCTGGAATCGGTTCCGTCGGAGTTCGAGATCCTTTCGGTCGAGACCCTGGCCGAAAATGTCATGCGCATGCGTGTCCGCGCCCCCCTGATCGCCCAGGAGCGCAAGCCCGGACAGTTCATCCTCCTGCAGACCGATGTGGAGTATGGCGAGCGGATTCCCCTCACCATCGCGGACGCGGATCCTCGGCAGGGGTCGATAACCCTGATCTTCCAGGTGGTCGGCAAGACCACCCGGGAACTGGCCGGTCTGAAGGTCGGAGACACCCTGCCCGTACTGGTGGGGCCGCTGGGCACGCCCACCCACATCGAGAAGTATGGACGGGTGCTGGCAGTCGGGGGCGGCATCGGGGTCGCCCCGCTTTATCCGATAGTCGAGGGAATGAAGGCGGCAGGAAATCATCTGACGATGATCGCCGGGGCCCGGACCCGGGAGCTGGTGATCCTGGAATCGGAAATGCGGGCCCTGGTCGATGAATACATCGTGGTTACCGACGATGGTTCCTACGGGCGCAAGGCCCTGGTCACCCAACCACTGAAGGAATTGTGTGAGGGGCCCGAACCCCCGGACCTGGTGATCGCCATCGGTCCCCCCATCATGATGAAGTTCTGTGCCGAGACTACCAGGCCATACGGTGTTCGAACGCTGGTCAGCCTGAACACCATCATGGTCGATGGCACCGGGATGTGTGGCGGGTGTCGGGTCAACGTGGGAGGCAAGACCCGCTTCGTCTGCGTCGATGGGCCTGAATTCGACGGGCATCAGGTCGATTTCGACAACATGATCGCTCGTCTGGGCGCCTATCGCGACCAGGAGAAGCAGGCCCGGGACCACGCCTGCCGTCTGCAGGCCCTGGCCGAGAAGAACCACCACGCTTGAGAAGCCGCTCGGAGGAAACCTGATGCCCCGTTACGTCGAGGACCCCAACAAGTTGGAAGCCGACGCGCGCCGCCTGCTGGAGGAACTGCGCAGCCAGGGAATCCTGAAGATGAAGGATCGCCTGGCGATTCCCGTGCAGACTCCTCCCGTGTTGGACCCCGGCGAGCGCTCACGCTTGCAGGAGGAGGTGGAGAAGCCCCTGACCCCTGCCCAGGCCGTCTTGGAGAGCATGCGCTGCATCCAGTGCAAGAAGCCGGCCTGCGTCAAGGGGTGCCCGGTGGCCATCGACATCCCCGAGTTCCTGCGGCTGACGGCCGAGGGTGACTTCTCGGAGGCCCTCGAGGTGATCAAGCGCACCAGTCTCCTGCCGGCGATCTGCGGCCGGGTCTGCCCCCAGGAGCGGCAGTGCCAGCAGGAATGCGCCGTAGGCAAGAGCCTCAAGGATGTGGGTCGGGCGGTGGCCATCGGCAAGGTGGAGCGCTTCCTGGCCGACTGGCAACGAAACCAGGCTCAGGCCCCCGTGCCTCGGGTAAAATCTCCCTCGGGACGCAAGGTCGCAGTGATCGGCTCCGGGCCCGCCGGCCTGGTGGTGGCCGCGGATTGTCGTCGGGAGGGCCACCAGGTCACCGTCTTCGAGGCCTTCCACAAGCTCGGCGGCGTCCTGCGCTATGGGATCCCGGAGTTCCGCCTGCCCAAGGAGGTCGTGGACGCCGAGATCGACCTTCTGCGTCGGATGGGCGTCGAGTTCCGGACCAACTTCGTGGTCGGGCGCACCCGCAAGCTCCTGGACCTGATGGACAAGGATGGCTTTGATGCCATCTTCATCGGCAGCGGGGCCGGGCTTCCGGTCTTCACGGGGATGCCGGGCGAGGATCTGGTGGGCGTCTTCTCGGCCAACGAGTATCTGACCCGGGCCAACATGATGGGAGGAATCCATCCGGGGCGTAGCGACACGCCGATGTTCGTCAGTCGGCGGACCGTGGTCCTGGGCGGCGGCAACGTGGCCATGGATGCATGCCGCATGGCGCGTCGCCTGGGTGCCGAGGAAGTAATCGTCCTGTATCGCCGCAGTCGGGCCGAGATGCCGGCGCGGGCCGAGGAGGTCGAACACGCCCTGGAGGAAGGGATCGAAATCCGCTTCCTGGAGAATGCCCTGGAAGTCCTGGGGGATGGGTCGGGCCGGGTCCGAGCGGTCACCGTTCAGCGCTATGCCCTGGGTGAGCCCGACTCTTCAGGGCGTCGGCGCCCCCTCCCCATCGAAGGAGACACCTACGAGCTTCCGGCCGACGCCGTCCTGGTGGCCATCGGCAACAACTCCAATCCGCTCCTGACCTCGACGACCCCGGGGCTGGAGGTCAACTCCCGAGGGAATATCGTGGTCGATCCCGAGACCGGGTCCACCAGCCTGGAGCGGGTCTTCGCCGGAGGTGATATCGTCTTGGGAGCGGCGACGGTGATCCTGGCGATGGGCGAGGGGCGCCGAGCAGCGCGCTCGATCAACGAGATGCTGGCCCGTGAGGCGATCGAGGAGGCGGCCGACGCGCCCCGGGCGCACGCTGCTCCAACTGCTCATTGGGGCCCGGGGCGCCTGCGTCGTCGCCGCCTGCTGGGGCGGCGCTGAGGAGGCTGAAATCGGGAGGGGGGATTCCCCTGCGGCCCGGCGAATGCCCTTCGACCCCGCCTGAATCCGCCGCCTGGCGTGAGAACCGAGGCCATCCAGGCCCGGATCGACAGCCGAATGCCACGCCAGGCGGCGGATTCAGGCCCCGCGGAAGGTCTTGTTGGCATGCCCAGAATCGCCTTGTTCTGCGCCTTCCTGCTGTGTTGCGCTCTGGCGCACCCAGCCCTGGCGCACTCGGACTACAATTACTATCAGGTGCGCTCCGGTGACACCGTCGAGTCGGTCGCTGCAGCCCATGGGCTGGACCCCTTCACGGTTTTGGAGTGCAACTCCAAGCAGATCCTGGAGGGCAAGGGGCTTGTTCCAGGCATGATCCTGGTCCTGCCGACGCCCGGGCGAGGCTTGCAGGGCGCGCTCCAGACACCCACCGCCGGGCGCGGCGCGGGCCAGGAGGACGCCTCGAAGTCTTCGACCTCTCGGGCTCCGCTGCGCTCCGCCTCCTCTGCAGGCGAGGGCAGGGTCCGCAGTTCCCAAGGGGTCCTCTCCGTTCACGGCACTCCGCCCTTCCGCAACCGCATGGTCGGCAGCGACGGCCGCATGATCGAGATCCCCGCCTATGTGCCCCCGGTAATCGAGGAGCCCGAGGAACCCGAGGTGTCCGGGGGAAAAGGGTCAACCCCCGGACGGAGCAGCCTGGCCTCTCGTCGCGGGCGTCCGATCCGCGCACTTCTGACCTCGGCACGGCGCTACCTGGGGGTCCCCTACGTCTGGGGCGGGGAGGATCCGTCGGGCTTCGATTGCTCGGGCTACGTCCAATACCTGTATGGCCTTCACGGAGTGCAGCTTCCCAGAACTGCGGACGTGCAGTTCATGGCGGGGCGTTCGGTTCCCCGCGGGCAGGAACAACCCGGCGATCTGGTCTTTTTCGAGACCTATGCTCCGGGAGCTTCGCATGTCGGCGTCTATCTGGGGCGGGGAGCCTTCATCCACGCCTCCTCGGTGGGCTTCGTCCGGATCAGCAGCCTGGAAGAGGAATACTTTTCGGCCCGCTACCTGGGCGCCCGGCGCTTCTTCTAGTCATCATGGGGTAGGTTCCTGACTGCGCGGGGAGCGCATGAGCCTGAATCCGCCGCCTGTCGTGGCCTTCGGCCGTCGAGGCGTTGAGACCCCACCCACACCAGGGTGTGGGTGGGAGGCACCCGCCTGCGTCGTCAGGCGCACCTCTGCGGTGCTCACGTGGTTTCCAACTACGCTCCGCATCCTCGATGCACGCCTTCCTGGCATCCAGACCCGCCTCGATGGCCTCGCTTCTCACGCCAGGCAGCGGATTCAGGATGAGATCTACCTCTTGCTCGCTTGGATATATCTGGATATACTTGCGGCATGCGAGTCTACTCCTGCAGTGAGGCAGCGGGTCGGTTGGGCGTCAGCCGGAACACTTTGTTGCGCTGGTTCCGCGAAGGTCGCATCAGTGGGGTCGCGCGGGATCGACGTGGCTGGCGCTCGTTCAGCGAGGTCGATCTGGAGCGGATTCGACGGGAGTTGGGGGATCCGACTACTCAGGCGCCCACCATGGTCGATTCCCAGCGCTGGTCCCGGGTCCGCGGATGGCTTCGTCAGGTCCCGCTCTTTAGGAACCTTCCCGAGCAGGTTCTGATCGAGTTGGCGGCCAGCGCTCGCTTCAAGGGATTCCTGCCGGGCCAGAGCCTCTTCTCGCCGGGGGACCGCTGCCTGGGTCTCCCGGTCCTGGTGAAGGGAAGGGTTCGCGTCTATCGGGTCAGCGAGGGTGGGCGCGAACAGACCCTGGCCGTGGTCACGCCGTGCCAGACCCTGGGCGAGACCTCGCTTTTCAGACCCGACGGCCAGTATTCTTCGAATGCCACCTGTCTGGAAGGCAGCACCTTGCTGGTGCTCCCCCAGGGCCGTCTGCGCGAGCTTCTGGCCCGCTCCCCCGAACTCTCCTGGAACCTGCTATCCTCCTTCAGTCAGCGCGTGGAGGCCCTGGAGGCTCGGATCGAGGAGATGGCCTTGCTCAGCCTGGAACAGCGCCTGGCTCGGCACCTGGTGGAATTGGCTCGTTCGGGCACGGAGCTGGAATCCGGAGCGATCCGGGTCGAGCTGACCATGTCCACCGCCGAGCTGGCCTCCCTTCTGGGTGGGGCTCGCGAAAGCTTGAGCCGTGCTTTGATGCGTTTCCGCCGCGAGGGCTTGATCCAGGGGCAGGGCCGTCAACTGGTCCTGCTGGATCCCGAGGCCCTGGCCAACCTGTGAGGTTGATCCGGACAGGGGTCACTGCAAGAAATTCTGGGATATGGCATCCTGCGCATATTGGACCTGGAGTCGCCTGCTTTGGTAGAAGGGCGAAATCCTGGAAAAATTCAATTTGTTCCGCCCATAGAGGAGGATCCCATGCCCCACGTCATCGCTGAGCCCTGCATCGGAGTCAAGGACACGGCCTGCACCGAGGTCTGCCCCGTGGAAGCCATTCATGGCACCGAGGAGTCCGATCAGTATTTCATCAACCCCGACGAGTGCATCGACTGCGGAGCCTGCACCTCTGTTTGCCCCGTGGAAGCCATCTTCCCCGAGGAGGACCTCCCCGAGGAAATGAAGCACTTCGCGGCCAAGAACGCGGCCTTCTACAAGTAGGCTCTTCGGGCCGGAGCCTTCAAACCGGCCTCGATACCCCAATAAGGACGGCCCCGGTCAAGTATCGGGGCCGTCCTTATTGTGTCCCGGGCGGAGCCTCAAGCCAGGGCCTGGTCGAGGATGGGGGAGGTCTGCAGCCCCAGCACCCGGCACAGGGCCCAGGTCAACTCGGCTCGGTTCATCGTGAAGAAGTGGAAGTGCTCGACCCCGGCGCGCCGCAGCAGCAGGCACTGGCTGGCAGCCACCTGCATGGCCAGCAGGTTGCGGATTTGGGGGATGTCGTCCAGGCCCTCGAAGAGCCGGTTGAGCCATTCGGGTACCGTGGCACCGCAGGTCTGACTGAAGCGGATCAGGTTGGCTACGCTGGTGACCGGCAGGATTCCCGGGACGATCGGGATGTCGATGCCGGCCGCCGAGGCCCGGTCGAGGAATCGGAAGTAGAGGTCGGTGTCGAAGAAATACTGGGTGATGGCCCGGGTCGCTCCGGCGTCGATCTTGCGCTTGAGATTCTCCAGCTCCAGGTCGATCGAAACGGTCTCGGGGTGCCCCTCGGGGAAGGTGGCCACCGATATCTCGAAGTCTGCCAGGTTCTTGAGCCCTCGGACCAGGTCGCTGGTGTGGGCGTAACCTTCGGGATGTGGCACATACACACCCGTCTCGGCCGGGGGATCCCCTCGGAGGGCTACCAGGTGGCGGACTCCAGCCTCCCAGTAGCCCCGGGCCACCTGGTCCACCTCCTGGCGCGAAGCCCCCACGCAAGTCAGGTGTGCCGCCGGGGTCAACCCGGTCTGGTTCAGGATTCGGCGAACCGTGCCGTGGGTCCGCTCCCGGGTGGAGCCGCCCGCACCATAGGTGACCGAGACGAAGGTCGGAGCCAGTGGCTCGAGGTGGACGATGGTCTTCCAGAGCCGGGCCTCGGCTTCGGCGGTCTTGGGGGGGAAGAATTCGAAGGAAACCTGGGGAGGATTGGAGCCGAAGAACTCCCTGAGTTCGGAAATCTCCAGAATGCGTTTCAAGCCGGCGACCTCCCCGGGAAGATGTGGACCAACCCTGGGTAGAACCGGCGGCCCTCGCCGCAGGTTAACACATCTGGGCAGGGGCTGCCAGTCCACACTCCCTTGTTGTCGCCGGAGCGGCGGGAACCCGGCTCTTCGAAGCAGCCCGGAGTGGGGGAGTCGCCCGGGAGGCGGCGAACAAGGCCTGATTCGTCTGTGGAGGATGCGCATGACTCGCAGGATCCTGTCCGTCCTGGCCGTACTCTGGCTACTGGTCGGGCCCGTCCTGGCTGAACCCCAGGAGAGGCTCTCGGTCGACTATATTCAATTCACCTTGCCCAATGGTCTGAACGTGATCCTGCACGAGGACCACACGGTGCCGGTGGTTCACACCAACCTGTGGTACCTGGTCGGGTCGGCCAACGAGAAGCCCGGTAGGACCGGCTTCGCCCATCTCTTCGAGCATCTGATGTTCGAGGGCTCGGGGCACGTCCGGGAGGGCGAGTTCGATACGCTTCTGGAGGGAGTCGGGGGCAACAACAATGCCTCGACCTCCCAGGACCGGACGAACTACTATATCTCGCTTCCCTCCAACGCCCTGGAGCTCGCGCTCTTCCTGGAATCCGACCGGATGGGCCACCTGTTGAAGTCCGTCTCGCCTGATATAGTCGATGGCCAGCGGGACGTGGTCAAGAACGAGATGCGCCAGAGCTACCTCAACCGACCCTACGGCAAGGTCTGGCTGGAGTTGCCGGGGCTGCTCTATCCGGAGTCCCACCCCTACAGTTGGCCGGTAATCGGATCGCTGGAGGATATCTCGGCCGCCGGTTTCAAGGATGTCACCGACTTCTTCCGCACCTACTATGTACCCAACAACGCCAGTCTGGTGGTGGCGGGGGATATCGACCCGGTCCGGACCCGGGCCCTGGTGGAGAAGTGGTTTTCGGATGTCCAATCCGGAGCTCCGGTAGCACCGGTAAGTGCCCCCCCCGTCCGGCTCGAGGAAGTGCGGCGAAAGACCCTGACCGACCGGGTCGAGCTTCCCTTGGGGCTCCTGGTCTGGCATACGCCGGCCATCCTGACGCCCGGAGACGCCGAGATGGACCTGGTGGCGTCGGTCCTGTGTGGGAGCAAGAACTCGCGCCTATACCGGCGACTGGTCCATGAACTGCAGATCGCCCAGCAGGTCTCGGCTTCCCAGCTCAGCCAACGTTTGGGCTCCCTCTTCGTGATCCAGTTCATCCCCCGGCCCGGGCATACCCTGGACGAGGTCCAGCGGGTCATCGACGAGGAACTCGCCCTCCTGCACCAGGAACCCCCGAAACGCCAGGAGATAGACCGGGCCCTGAATGGTCTGGAAGCCGCCCATCTCCAGGCCATCGAGCGCGCCTCCTCCAAAGCAGATCAGTTGAACGCCTACTACATGTATACGGGGAACCCCGACTACTTCGAGGAGGACCTGGCCCGCTATCGGGCCATCTCTCCCGAAGACCTCCGTTCAGTGGTGCGCCGCTTCCTGCCGGCGGACCGCCGGGTGGAACTCTACGTGATTCCGGAACAGGAGGCCACCCGATGAAGAGGGCTCTTCTCATACTTTTGCTGGCCTTGTTGGCCGCGCTCCCGCTCGAGGCCGGGATCCCCGATCGGACGACGCCTCCCCGGCCGGGCCTGCCACCCGGCCTGAAGATGCAGCCGATCGTGAAGCGGCAGTTGCCCAATGGGATCCCCGTGTGGTTCGTCCAACGGAAGAAGGTGCCCCTGGTCTCGGTCAATCTGCTCTTCCGGGCCGGGGCCATGCAGGATCCGGCAGGCAAGGCCGGTCTGGCCTCTTTCACCACGGCCTGCCTGGATGAAGGAGCCGGGGCGCGCGATTCCCTGGAGTTCGCCGAGGCGGTGGACATGTTGGGAGCCGACCTCTCGGCCAACTGCAGTTTTGACGGAACCGTGGTCGCCTTGGGGGTACCCACGGCGCGCCTGGAACCGGCTTTGGACCTGATGGCCGACATGGTCCTGCGTCCGCGCTTCGCCCAGGCCGAAGTCGACCGTCTGCAGGCCCGCTTCCTGACCAGCTTCCTGCAGATGCGGATGGACCCGACCTCGCTGGCCAATGCCGCCTTCCTCCGGACGGTCTATGGAGAGCACCATCGCTATGGGACCTCGTCTTCCGGCACGGCCGCCCAGTTCGCCGGGCTGACCCGCCAGGATCTGCTGGACTTCCACCGTCAGTTGTGCCATCCGGCTCTGGCCTCGTTTGTCGTGACGGGAGACGTGGAACCCGAGCAGGCCCTGAAGCTCCTGGGTTCCCGCTTCGGCTCCTGGAAGGCCTCGGGACCGGCTTTGTCCGACGCTCCGACCCGTGCGATTCCCGCGCGGGGGCGGGGGATCTTCCTGGTCGACAGACCCGATTCTCCCCAATCCGTCCTGCGCGTCGGGAAGGTCGGTGTGGAACGGGTCACCCCGGATTTCTTCCCCTTGCAGATTCTCAACACCGTCCTGGGCGGTTCCTTCACCTCGCGGCTCAACCAGAATCTGCGCGAGCGCAACGGCTTCACCTACGGTGCCAGCTCCAGCTTCGCCATGCGCCGGGCCCCGGGGCCCTTCCTGGTGAGCACCTCGGTGCAGGCCGACAAGACGGGGGCGGCCCTGGGGGAGATCCTCTCCGAGTTGGAGGCCATCCTTGAGCCCATCCCCGAGCCCGAGCTGCTGAAGGCGCGCAGCTATGCTGCCTACAGCTTCCCCGGCGAGTTTGAGACCTGCACGGATCTGGCTGCCAAGGTTCTCGAGATGCAACTGTACGGGTTGCCGGACGCCTACTTCTCGGAGTACGTCGCTCGCCTCCTGGAAGTGGATGCGGCTTCCACCGCGCGCGCGGCCACCCGAACCCTGGCCCTGGAAGAAATGGCCTTGGTGGTGGTGGGGGATGCTCGGGTGGTGACTCCTCAGTTGGAGGCCCTGGGTTTGGGGCCGGTCCGGCTCCTGGAAGTGGACGAGTTCCTGGGGCCCGCGGTCCAGATCCCCTGAGGCGGGGTTCAGGAATCTTTCAGTCCGGCTAGGAGCAGGCGTAGCCGCTCGGCGGCCAGGCTGAAGGGATGAGCGGCAGCGCGCTCCCGGGCTGCCCTGCCCATGGCCTCCAGGCGCCCGTGGTCTGCCAGCATGTCCCGGATCTCGTCCCAGAGCCTGGCCCGGAGGTCTCCCCCTCGCGCCAGGATGCGCCCGCAATCCGGGCTCAGGGCTTGGCGGGCTCCGGGGGTCTCCAGGGCCAGGACGGGGGTTCCCGCCGCCAGGGCCTCCATCGTGGTCAGGCCGTAGCTCTCGTGGCGACTGGCGGAGACGAAGAGGTCGGCCCTCTCCAGGGCTATCCGTTTCTCGGCTCCACCCAGGTGGCCGGGGAAGATGACCCGGACCTGGCTCAGGTTCCGCGCCAACCGGTGGAGTCGTTCCAGGAAGGCAGGCCCCTGCATGAAGGCGACCTGGCCACAGACGACCAGGGTCAGGCCTGGCGGGATTTCTCCTTGCTGCTCGCCCCAGGCCAGGGCTTCCAGCAGCAGGTCCTGGCCCTTTTCGGGTGAGAGACGGGACAAGGTCAGGATCACGGGGGCCTCGGCGGGGATCTCCAGTCGCCGGGACCACCGGCTGCGCGCTGCCTGGAGGGCGGCCTCGGAGGGCTCTTCATCGGGGGCTCCCCAGGGAACTACGACGACCTGGCCAGGTGCCATCTCGGGATAGGTCTTTTCCAGGATTTCGGCCATCCCCCGGGAGGGCACCACCAGGTGGGGGCAACAGAGGGCCGCTGCGGCCTGCTTGTCGAAGACCAGACGCAAGAGGTCAGGGAGGATTGGCCATGGGCGCAGCCGCCGCATGAAGGCTTCAGCCGCCTGGGGGCGCACCCATCCGCCCAGATACATCCGGCAGAAGAAGTCCACGACGTCGACGTGCAGGATCGGCACGCAAGGGATGCCTTGACGGTGCAGGGCCTGGAAGTCCGGGGCCTCGGCGATGTCGTGGACCAGGACCGCGTCGGGGGCCAGGCGGATCAGCGTTCGGGTCAGGACCTTCTCGAAGCGTCGGCAGAAACGGGCGTAACTCAGGGTCCCGAGCGAGGAGGGAGTCCGTCCCTCCAGGACATCGACGCGGAGCGAGCGCAGACCCGGCGGGACCGAGGGGCCCGGCACCAGGAGGGTGAGTTCCACATCCTGACGGGCTCCCCAGGTTCTGCACAGGCGCTCGCAGATGGCGGCCCCCCCACCCACGGGGACCTGTTCGGAACCATAACCCCCGTGGGCGGCCGTCATGGCCAGGCGTAGCGGAGAGCTCACGACGGGTCGGGCGGGTCCTCGCCAGGGTCCGATGGTCTGTCGGCCTCGGGAGGGGCGGGGGACTCGTGGGCCGCCGCCACGGCAGCCTGGAGGATCCGTCGCAGCATCTTCAGGAAGCGGGCCAGGGGGCGCTCGCTGAAACGCTCCGCCAGACCGGCGGCGACCTCCTGGTCCGGGGGCAGGACCCCGTATTTCTTCTTGAGACGTTCGCGATGCCAGGCTACCCAGAGGTAGAGGTCCGCCTCGCTCCGGTGGGGGAACTCTTCGAGGACCCGGCTCTGGCGGACCGATTCGATCACCGGGAGATACACGTGGTCATACCAGCTCTGCGCGGCCTCGGGCATGGAGACCTCATGACCTCGCTCCAGGCCCAGATAGTAGCGGTGCACTCCGATGTGCTCGAGGAGCTGTTCGTAGCGACCAGGCTCGGTCAGGTCGATGTTGGCCTGGGGGCGGGACTTGTCCAGGTCGGTCTCTTCCTGGAATCGGGCGTATTCCGTTTTGCGGATCAGGTCGTCGACGTCCAGGTCGGCGGTCAACGGCACCCGGGTCGGAATCTCGGTCACCCGGGCCTCGATCTCTTCCATGCCATTGGCCCTGGCCACCGAGACCCGGTGGTTCCCGTCGCGAACGAAATAGACCTCGCCCACCAGGTAGACGTCGATGGGGGGAAGGCCGCTGGAACCATGCATGGCCACGTCGATTCGCTTCCAGCGTTCTTCAGAGGCCGGGTTGAGGGGGAGGAAGGCCCGGTCGAAGTCCCGGTAGCGTCCCACACTGCCTACGATATGGGAGATGGGGATCATCCGGGTTCCCCTCGACACCCCTGCGGCGGGGCGGAGCAGGGCCTGGACCTGGTCGAAGGAGAGCAGGGTGGGGTCCGGTCGGCTGCCGAAAAGACTCAGCAGCGAGCGGATCATGCTGCGGGTCTGCAACTGCTCGTATTTGTAGGCTGCGGTTCCGGGATTATATCCTTCCGAGTCACTCACGGTTCGGAATCGTAGCAGACCCGGGCCGAGTTGTCCACGTCGGGCGGCCAGCCTGAATCCGCCGCCTGGCGTGAGAACCGAGGCCATCGAGGCGGGTCTGGATGCCAGGAAGGCGTGCATCGAGGAGCGGAGCGTAGTTGGGAACTACGTGAGCACCGCAGAGGTGCGCCTGACGACGCAGACGGGCCCGCCTCGACGGCCGAATGCCACGGTAGGCGGCGGATTCAGGGCTAGGTGGCGAATTCAAGGCCCCTCCCGCGCAGGGGATCCTTCTTGTCGAGGCGAAGCGCTTTTTTTTCACAGGTTACCCCGCCTCTGCTGAGTTCCGGGGCGTCGGGCCAGGAAGAGAGGTGATCCGGTGCGCAAGTATGGAATCCTCATCGGGGGAGGACCTGCCCCGGGCACCAACTCGGTCATCAGTTCGGTCACGATCGAGGCCATCAAGCGTGGCCACTCGGTGATCGGGATCTATGATGGCTACCAGCACCTGATGAACGGCGAGAAGAAGATCGAGTTCCTCAGCATCCCCAAGATCAGTCGGATCCACCTCCACGGAGGTAGCCTGCTGCGGACCTCCCGAGCCAACCCGACCAGGGATGAGCGCCTGCTGCGCAATACGGTCGAGACCTTGCGGGAGTTGGAGATCACCCACCTGGTTACCCTGGGGGGCGACGACACCGCCTATTCGGCCATCCGGATCGCCGAATACTCCCGGCATATGGGGCACGATCTGAAGTTTGCCCACATCCCCAAGACCATCGACAACGACCTGCCCCTGCCTGCTGGCATCCCCACCTTCGGCTTCGAGACGGCCCGCGCCGAGGGCAGCCGCATCGTGTCCACCTACTATCAGGATGCCCGGGTCACCGGGCGTTGGTTCGTGGTGGTCGCCATGGGGCGCAAGGCCGGGCACCTGGCCCTGGGGATCGGCAAATCGGCCGGGGCCACCCTGACCCTGATTCCGGAAGAGTTCACGGGGAAGGTCGGCCTGAGCCTGATCGTCGACACGATCGTCGGTTCGATCATCAAACGCCTGGCTGAGGGCCGCCAGCACGGGGTGGCCATCGTCGCCGAAGGCTTCATGGAGAGGATCGATCCCGTAGAGCTCGAGAAGTTCCTCTCCAAGTTCGAGGTCCTCGAACGCGACGAATACGGGCATCTGCATCTGGGAGAACTGAACTTTTCAGATATCCTGAAGTTCGCCATCCGCCGTCGCCTGGAGGAATTCGGGATCAAACTGCGGATCGTCAACCAGGAGTTGGGGTATGAGTTGCGTTGCGTGGACCCGACCGCCTTCGATATCGACTATACCCGCAACCTGGGCTACGGGGCCGTCGAGTTCCTGGAGAACGGTGGCACCAATGCAGTGATCACGGTGCAGGGTGAGCGGATCGTGCCGTTGCGGTTTGCCGACTTGATCAGCCCGCAGACCCGCCGCACCAAGGTCCGCTTCGTAGACTGCAGCTCGCTGTCCTATCGGATCGCCCGGGAATACATGATCCGCTTGACCCGCCAGGATTTCGAGTCGCGGGATCGCCTGCGGCAGATGGCAGCCGTCTGTTGCATCACCCCCGAGCGCTTCATCGAAGAGTTCTCGCATGTAGTGGACCCCCATAAGCCCGAGGACTGAGCCTTGAGGCCGGGGCTCCGCTTCAAAAAATATGGCTGAGAGCCACGATCTCCGGGCCTTCGGGCGCGAGGTCCCCGAGCCGCAACGAGGATTCGCGCAGTGGGCGGGACTCGAATTCCTGCAGGAAAGGGTCGACCGGTTGGAGATCGGGAAATCGGCTGCGGTTCAGGAAGGGGGTCCGATAGTGCATCGGGACCACCTGACGGGGGCGAAGCGTGCGGACCAGGTCAGCGGCCTCCCGGGGGCCCAGGGTGTAGCCGCCCCCACCGCAGGGAATGAGCAGGATGTCGGCACCCTGCAGGCGCGCCTGGACCTCTGAGGTCAGCGGGCCCTGCAGGTCTGAAAGGTGCACGATCGAGCGCCCGTCGACCTCGAGGCGGAAGATGGTGATGTGACCCAGCCGGCTTCCGCCCTCTTCATCGTGGTCGGCCGTGAATCCCTGGATGGTCAGGCCTTCAAACCGGTGCTCTCCGGCTCCACGGAGGACCCGGGTGCGACCTGGGACGGCCGCCAGGTAGTCGTGGTCGAAGTGGGCATGGCTGACGAGGGTCACCTCCGCCGGCCGGTTCGGCATGGTATAGCCCACCGTGGGATCGTAGGGGTCGATCAGGATACGGCGGCCCGTGCCATCGGTCACGGCGAAACAGGAGTGGGCGTAATAATCCAGTTGCATCCGCTGCCCCTTTGCCGGGGGTGCGTGGTTCCCTGTCAGCAGCCTGTGTGAATATCGTGTCGGTTGCCTCGCCGCTCGCTGGGATGCACCCGCGCGGGTTAAGCAATGGCCTCTACGATGCTCGGTCCGGATTCAGGCCGGCTGCCAATCCGGAGGGTGGATCATATCGTCCGATCGCTGACAGAGGGCAGGATTGCAATGAAGGGCTCCGAAGGCCCGCCGCCGTGTCCACAATGACCACGCGCCGCGCCGTTCCCTGGGCCGCTCTGGCCCTCACCGCGGCCACAGCAGTGTACGCAACCATTATAGCCCACTATAGCATCGGGCTGGACAACCTTCTCACCGAGGAGGGCGTCATGCTGCGTGGCTTCGAAGAGTATTCCCGTGGACGCGTGCTCTACCGGGACTTCCTTTCTACCTACGGGCCCTACCTGTTCCTCCTGCACCATCCCGTCTTGTCATGGTGGGGTATGGAGATCTATCCTGTCCGCCTCGTCGCCGGGCTGTGCCATGCGTTGTCAGTCGGGCTGACAGTTCTCCTGGCGATGCGCTTCAGGGTGGGCAGAGCAGGTGCGATGGCCGCGGGAGGTCTCCAGTTTCTCCTGGGTCCTTGGGCAGTGGCGAATGTCCCCTACGGCGACTATCACGTCTATCCCCTGGTCCTCGGCTGGATCCTGATCCTCCATCGGGACGGAGCCCGAGCCACCTTCTGGCAGGGCTTCCTGGCCGGGGTTGCCGGGCTTTTGAAACCTCCCTTCGGTATCGCCATGGTCGCGATGTCCCTGGCCCGCATCGCGGCTCCCCTGCCTGCGTGGGTCTCGGTCGCTGCGCTGATACCCTTCTACGCGATCCTGGTCTCGGGGCACAAGGAACCCTTCGTGGTGGCTTTGAGCCTGGTCACCACGACGCTGGTTCTGGGGCAGGGCAGGCCGGAGGCTCCGCCGTTTCAGCCCCGTCGTCTGGCGGAGCTTCTTGAGGGGATCGTCGTGGCCGGTCTGCTCCTGGCCGTTCTGCAGCTTGCAGCCCCCATGGACGTTCTGGCTTATCCCAACAGTCTCATGGCTTATCGCAACGCCTTGTTCGCTTGTCCCTCCGTGCCGCCGGGTATCCTGGCCCTGGGAGCCGGATTACTTGGACTGGCGGTGATGCCTCTACATCAAGCGCGTCCCATCCTGGGAGCCTTCGGGCTGCTCCTGACCCTGGGCAGCCTGGTCCCCGAGAGTAACCGTGCACCGCTTGGCCTGGCCTGGCCCTGCATCGCCGTCCTGTCCGTGCCTCTCTGGCTGCCTTGGTTCGTGCCGGACCGTCTTCGCGAATCCCGGGTCCAGTCCGCTTACCTCTTGTCGACGGTGATGCTCCTGGCTTCTTATATGCTGAGTTGGGGAGCACTCCGCAATCTCGTCCCCGCCTTACTTTTCGCATGGGTCTGCCTTCGGGGGAGATACCGGTGGACGGTGACCGGCGCAGGGATCTTCCTGAGCGTGGCCTTCATATTCTACGGAATTCTCCCCTATCATCTGGCCGCTCGCGACAGTCTGCGCAGTGGCACATTGCAGAGGCGCCATTATGTGCTTCTTGACCCGGTCCGGGGACGGGTGTGGGGCCCCGAATCTGAAGTCCGGGAAATTAACGAACTGGTCCGCATGATCCAGCAAGAGGTCCGAAAGGACGGGGTGCTGGTTGCGTTCAACCTTCCTGGCTTGAACTACCTGGCGGACCGCCCGGATGGGATGAAGATGCCGGGTTACTACCTCGGCGTCATACCGTCCCCCATGGCCAAGCAAACCGAGGCTTTCTGCCTGGACCTGAGGAAGGCTCCTGAAGACCTGGTGGTGGACCTGCACCGGTCTGGCCGCCCTGTTCTGTATCAATCGACGAGGTTCTGCCTCTTCGGGCGATTACCGGAACCACCGCTGGCACCCGCTGAATCCGACGAGAAGGGAACTTCAGATCTGTAACCAGGCGGGGGAAGAAGTGCACCGCCAGTTGAAGCGGCGTTTGGTGGATTGATCCAAACGGCTTCAGGCAGTTGGGTGGCCCGAGGTGGTCCGCCGATGAACCTGCTCGGGTTGGCGGTGTAGGCCTGTCAGCAGCCTTTGGCGCGAGGCGAGGAGCTCGTCGGCGCGGCCGTAGTGGACGGTCTCAGGGATCAGCCAGGCCAGGGCGGAGTGGTAGTGTTCTCGATTGTATCAGTCGAAGAAGGCCCGGCAAAAATCTCGACCGTCTGCCTGAATCCGCCGCCTGGCGTGAGAACCGAGGCCATCGAGGCGAGTCTGGATGCCAGGAAGGCGTGCGTTCTGAGGAGCGGAGCGTAGTTGGAAACTACGTGAGCACCGCAGAGGTGCGCCTGACGACGCAGACGGGCCCCTCCCACCCACACCCTGGTGTGGGTGGGGT
>JAAZKF010000014.1 GCA_012799975.1 Burkholderiales bacterium | reverse complement strand
TCCGGTTGTTGTCACCCCGGTGGAAGGTGGTGGCCCGGACTGTGACGTTGAAGAGGTTGCGGTCGTAGGTCAGGTGCGTGTGCGAGCGACACTCGGTCAGGGTGACCTCCTTGCCGGGCAGGCCCGTCAACGGGTCGTAATAGACCGGGTGTTGAACCCGAAACTCAAGGATGTCATTCGGCCCATTGAGCCGCCCCGCCACCAGGTCCTCATCATAGGCCACGCGTACTACCGGGAAGTAGGCTGGCCGCACCATCCAGTGACCCGTGTCGAAGGAGTGGCCGGGACTGGTGACGCCGACATCCTTGACCCGGCGGTAGACTCGGTTCCAGGGGGTGTGTGGGTCGGTGGGACTGGGGGGAACCATCCATTGGACGTAGGCGTATTTATTCAGGTCGGCCGGGTCGAAGTTGCCGCCGGCAGTGGCTGTAGCGGGCCGCGTGAAGATCACCAGGTTGTCAGCGAAATGACCATCTTCCTCATTCGTCCCGAGCATGTAAATCGACTCCTGAAAGAGGGAACTCCGGTCCACCGTCCCATACACATCCGGGTATAGGATCCCCGAAGGGACCTGACTGGTTCCCAGGGAGGTCAGGGGCAGCGTGGTGGCCGTGCGCATCTCGTTCACCAGGCGGTTCAGGACTTCCCGCGCCACCACCTGAGCCTCTCGGACGTTGCGATCAAATTCCTGGGCTCGCAAGCCGACCACGATCCAGTAGGCGGCCATAGCGGTAATAGCCGAGAACAAGGCCGCGGCCACCAACAGTTCGATCAGCGTGAAGCCGGGGGTTCTTCTCGTCATGTTCATCGGTTGCCGGTCCTGGCTGTATGAATCGTAACCTGACGCTGCATCATCTGATGGTTGACGGGCTCCATCCAGTAGACGGTAACCTGGATGTCCGCATAGGTGAAGGGTGTATCGCCCACCACAAAGATGCCCCGTTTCTCACCATCCTCCGAGACCAACGAGTAGGGCTCGGGGATCTCGGTGCGTGGGAAGTTGCGGAAACGCGCGGCGTCCGGCCGCCATCCGCCGTCCCGAGCGAAATCCTCCAGGTACAGACCACCCGGGCTAAGCGCGGAAGGCCGATTGAAGGGCAGTGTCCGGAGCTCTTCAGCCACTGCACCGGCCAGCTCAGCAGCCTGGACCGAACGATGGGTCTTGCGGTTGAGCTTGAAGGCCGCCGGATAGACCGCCGCGAAAGCGATCAACGTCGTGCTGAGCAACATCAATGTGATAAGAACTTCCAACAAAGAAAGGCCTATGTTGGAACCTCGCCGAGTCATGCGCACCTTTTCACTCCGCGTGCCTCTCTTCCCCCCCTGCATTCTGTTATTATTATAGTACACGATACAAGGACCAGAATTCCACCTTCTCTGGGAGACTTCCATGAACATTCCGAAAAACGGGCCGGTAATCCGGCTGACTTCCAGGGTGGCGATTCTTGCCGTCACCTTGCTACTGGCCTTCTGCATCGCCGCCCAGGCCGCCGTCGTCGAAGGCGGCGATGTCGAACGGGAGGTAGACACCCCTGCCGGGATCCAAATCCAGAAGCATCTTGGAGAGGAATCATCCGAACCGGAAATCTTGCCCACCTCGACCGGGCCGACCACCCATGCCCCTCCCCAACCGACTCCCACCTCCTTCCAGCAAGAGCCCGAGACTCCGACAGAAACGGGCGCCCAGGTCCCCTCGCCGGAAACACCGGCCGCGAAGGGTGGGATCCTGGGTTACGTAGTGGTCGGACTGCTCGTGGTAGCCCTGGGGACCTTCATCGTCCTCATGGTTGCCCGCTCCCGAGGTAAGAACTGATGGCACGCCGGGAACGCGGGGTAACCCTGCTGGAAATCATGGTGGTGATCTCTATCATGGCCATCCTCTTGGCCATAGGTACTGGTCAATATCGTAGGATGCAGGCCAACAACACCTTCAACAATGAGGTGGAACGCCTGGGAACCGAACTCCGCAACGCGGGCATCTTGGCCCAGGCCACGGGTCTGCTCCAGCCAGTGGTGTCTCCCGGCACTGCCAGACCCGAAGACCTGTCCAAGAACCGAAGCGGGGTCTTCCTTTGGCAGACCTGGCGCGATGGAAAAGTCGTGGCTCAAGGCAAGCTGGGCAGCCAAGGCACGGTCCGACTGGACTTCAACACCAACTTCACCTACACCAATACTAAGTTCAACCCCGGAGTCTATCTGACCCTCACACCCCTGGATCCGGAAACACACGTCCCCCTAGGGGCACCCGTCCTGCAGGTGGTCTACACGCCCTCGGGCACACCTCTCAGCTCGGGTCGAATCGTGTGCTCCTACCTGGGGCGACCCATGACCATCAAACTAAGCTCGCTGGGAGACATCGAAGGTCCCAATGAATAGCGCCCGACGCTCAACAAAGCCAGCGGCTGGAACCCAAGCGAAGGCTCCCTTCCCAAAACCGTGCCGGCGTCGTCCCCAAAAGAGACCGTCGGTGCCCACCT
>JAAZKF010000110.1 GCA_012799975.1 Burkholderiales bacterium | reverse complement strand
TTCCACGATCCGCAGGTCTTGGTCGACAGGCCGGTCGGAGAGCCCGAATGGGAAGAGGATCACCCGGACGTCGGTCTGCCCTGGTGGCCAGAGCATTCGCGCCCGGTCGCGGTTCAGGCTCTCGGGGATGTTTTGGAGCCAGGTGGCCGGGACCTCGCAACCGTACGCATAGCCCAGATGCATCAGGACCGTCCAGTCACCCGGCTGGGCATCCTGCAGGCCGGGTTTGCCATTGGCCCTGGGGATGGTCCACAGGCTGTTGTGCAGGGGAAGTGTAGGTTTCGCGGGGAGGGCGATGGATGCGGAGGTCGGGGAGGAGGCGGAAGACTTCGGATCTGTCGGCCCGCAAGCGGGTGCCGCCAGCATCCAGGTCACTCCTAAAAGGAGGCTCCAATAGATGGCTCTGCGCATGCCGGATTACTTCATCCCGGTTTCTTCTGACCCTGCCGGGTTCCCGGGGAAGGGCCGTCGGGGGAGCTCAGGCGAGGGTGCCCTGGCAGGTCCAGGACATAGGTGACCATCGTCTTGCCATAGAATCGGAATCGTCCCCGTGCCCGAAAGCCCCAGGACATCAGTTGTCGATTGGCACCCTGGTTATCCACTTCGGTGGTGATTTTCACCCGCTGGTGACCTTGAGCCAGCAGATGCCGGAAGAAGACGCGGTTGATCTCCCCCGAGACCCGCGTGCCGCGCAGCTCCGGGACGAATGAGCAGAACAGGGATTCCGCCGGGATTTCGTCACCCGGGTGGCTGCGCGCGAAATACAGTGGCGTGGCCAGAAGCGGCACGATTGTTGAGGGGCTGGCCAGAAGCCCCCGGAGCAGGGGGCCGAGCAGGCGGGACCACCCCCCGAGCAGGGTGCGCGAGAAAAGCCCCTTCGAGTCCGTGGCTCCGGCGATGAACCCCAGGACCCGGCCGTCCTGGACATAGACGAAGGCCAGGAAGGGGGGCTGGTGCAGCAACTCGCTGTACAGGGCCCGCAGGAAGGCGGGTCCCAGCCGGGCCCAGAGGCTGCGACCCATGGCAGCCCGGTGCAGGTCGGAAACCGCCGGCACGTCCTCCTGGCCCATCGCCCGGATCCGGGCCAGGATTCGGGCATCTTCCGGCATCGGGCTCAGGTCTCCCCAGGGACTGCTCAATCCCGAGAGGGCCTGCGACACAGTTGCAGGAAGGGGTCGGAGGTGATGCACCGGGACTGGGCGGCTAGGAAGTTCCCCAGCGCGGTCTCGTAGGGGGTCGAGAAGGCCTCATCCAGCAGGCGCCGGGTTAGCGCCAGGGCAGTTCCGTTCACGGGAAGCAGGTCGGCTAGGAACTGGTCGGTAGCCTGGTCGATCTCCGTGTCCGAGCAGACCCGGTCCACCAGGCCGATCTCCCGGGCTTCCCGGGCGGATATGGTGCGCCCCGTGGCCAGCAGCTCGCGGGCCCGCCCCAGGCCGACGAATTTCGGCAGCCTCCAGGTGGCCATGCCGGGCAGGAAGCCCATCTTGACTTCATCCAGGGTCAGACGCGCGGACTGGGATGCCAGACGGACATCGCAGGTCAGGGCCAGTTGCACGCCTCCTCCCCGGCAGGTCCCCTCCAACACGGCGAGGGTGGCCTTCTTCACCCGTTCCAGGGCGCGCAGGGCCTTCTCCCAGCGGTGCAGCCCATGGGTGTCGGGCGGACGGTCCAGCCAGAATTCTCCCAGGTCTATGCCCTCCGAGAAGCAGCCACCACTCCCGCGAACCACCACCAGGCTGGCGGGGGAGTCGTCCTCGAGGTAGTAGCAGGCCTCCTCGAGTTCGCGGACCATGGCCACGTCGATGCGGTTTGCGGCCTCGGGACGGGCTAGGACCAGGTGGCAGATCGGGCCTTTTTCCTCCAGGCGAAGTCTGGTCCAGGAGCGCGTGTTCATCGGAAACCTCCTCGTGTCGGGAACCTTCCCTTCGCGCCGGTCGACTCCTGGGGCTGATCCGGATCATTACCGACAGAATCCGGCGGGGTTACGCTGATTTGGCGTGCCATGCCTGCCAGGGCCCGCAGTGCTCCCTTCGGCCGGTCTGCCTTTGGGGCTGGGGAGGGAACGACGACCGCCCGGGCCCTTCAGGAGGCAACCTCCCGGAGGATATTTTGATGTCGAGTGCTGTCCAAAGCAAGAAGGTGCGGCCCAAGCCGTACCTGCAGCCCGAGTATTGCAAGGGCTGCGGCCGCTGCATCGCGGCCTGTCCCGTCCACGCCATCGAGAAGACGGGAGAGGTGAACCCCGACACGGGGTACATCCCGGTCTCGGTGAACCTGGAACTATGCACTGCCTGCGGCATGTGCATCGAATCCTGCCCTGAACCCTACGGGTTGCACCCGGATGACGTGCGCTACCATTGGGAACTACAGGAACCGGAAGGGCCGACGGCCTCCCAGGCGGCGGGCCGTCCCGCTCCGAAGGAGGTTCCGGCAGTGCGGATCCCCCTTCCCCCGACCGAACCCCTGATGATCAAGGGCACCTACGCCTCCGCCATCGGAGCGCTGCTGGCGGGTTGCCGGCATTTCTTCGGCTATCCGATCACACCCTCCACCGAGGGGGCCGAATTGATGGCCAAGGTGCTGCCCCATCTGGGCGGCGCCTTCATGCAGGCGGTCAGCGAGGTGGCCACCGTCAACCACATCTACGGATGCGGTGGTGCCGGCAAGCCCTGCATGACCTTCACTTCTTCACCGGGCTTCAGCCTCATGCTGGAGGGCATTTCTTACATGATCGGCGCCGAGGTTCCCGGCGTCTTCGTCAACATCATGCGCGGCGGCCCGGGTCTGGGCAACATCGCGCCGGAACAGAGCGATATCAAGCTGGCCTGTCGCGGACTGGGGCATGGGAATACCCACGCGATCACCTTGGCCCCGGCCGATCCCCAGGAGATGCTCGACCTGACCATGCTGGCTTTCGAGCTTTCCTTCAAGTACCGCCAGCCGGTGATGGTTTTCGGTGACGGCTACCTGGGTCAGATGACCGGCAAGGTCTGCCTGCCGGACCACATGGTCCAGCCTGGGATTCCCGACTGGGCCGTCTACGGGGATGCCGAGCATCGTGGCAACCTGATCGCCTCGATCCAGCTCTCCGAGAAGGACCTGGAAGAATTCAACATCTACCTGAACGCCCGCTATCAGGAGATGGTTGAAAACGAGCAGCGCTCGGATCTCTTCCGCTGTGAGGACGTCGAGGTCCTGCTGGTGGCCGCCAACACGCCGGCCCGCATGGCCAAGGGGGCCATCCGGACCCTGCGTGAGAAGGGGATAAAGGCGGGTCTCTTCCGGCCGATCACCTTCTGGCCCTTCCCCATAAAGAGCCTGCTGCCCCTGGTCTCGAAGGTCCGCCGCATCGTCGTGGTCGAGGCCTCTCCGGGCCACCTCGAGGACGAGATGCGCCTGGCGCTGAGCCACGCCGGGGTCGAGAAACTCCCGGAAATCCGCAACGTCCAGCGTTATGGCGGAATCCTGCCCCAGAGCGAAGAAATCGCCGAGGCCATCCTCGGTATGGAGGTGATGGCGTGAGCACCGTCTTCTACGAAACCTTTGAGCGCCACGCCCACGCAGAGGGCCTCAAGGCGCACAGCACCCATTACTGCCCGGGTTGCGGGCACGGTCTGGCCCAGAAGTACCTCTCCCAGGCGCTGGCTGAACTCGGCGTGCAGGACCGTACGGTGGCCGTTTCACCGGTCGGCTGCAGCGTGTTCATGTACTACTACATGGACGTGGGGAATACCCAGTCCGCCCACGGTCGCGCCCCGGTCGTGGCCCTGGGGCACAAGCTGGCCAATCCCGATGCGATCGTGGTCTCCTACCAGGGCGACGGAGACCTGGCCTCGATCGGCCTGGCCGAGATCGTGTCGGCTTCGCAGTTGGGGTTGCCGATCACGGTGATCTTCATCAACAACGGGACCTACGGGATGACCGGCGGCCAGATGGCTCCCACCACCTTGATGGGGCAGAAGACCGCCACCTCTCCGGACGGCCGCACTGCCTTCATGGGCCAGCCCATGAAGGTGGCCGAGATTATTGCCGGTCTGGACGGCCCGGTCTATGTCGAAAGGGTAGCCCTCTTTGACAACAAACAGCGCGCCCGCGCCCGCAAGGCCATCAAGAAGGCCGTGCAGTTGCAGGTCGAGGGCAAGGGTTACGCCTTCATCGAGGTTCTCTCGGAGTGTCCGATCCAGTTGAAGATGGACCCCCGGGATGCCGAGAAGTGGGTCAAGGAGCGCATGGTCGAGGTCTTCCCACTGGGCGTCAAGAAGGACATCACCCAGGAACTCGAGACTCAGATCGAGCTGCCCCGGCCGAGCTTCGACCCCGACGCCCTGCTCCAGCAGATCGGGGCCCCTGCCAGCAAGCCTCCCCGGCACGCCCAGGGCTTCCCCAGGCACCTGGCCGAGGATGACGTGTCCATCAAGTTCGCCGGTTCCGGCGGGGACGGCGCGCAGACCGCGGCCTTGCTGGTGACCCGGGCGGGCCTACAGGAGGGCTTCGATGCCACCCACATCCCCAGCTATGGCCCTGAGTCCCGGGGAGGTACCTCGTACGCGGATGTGCACGTGGCCGAGACCGAGGTGCTCTCGCCGGCGGCGCCCCGGCCGCATGTGCTGGTGGTCTTCAACTCACCCAGCATGAGGAAGTTCGCCTCTACTGTGGTTCCGGGCGGGACCCTGGTCTACGACAGCACGATCGTGACCGAGGTGCCCCCTGTGGCCGAGGGAGTTCGCTGCTACGGTGTGCCCTTCACCGAGATCGCGATGGAGCTGGGTAAGCCGATCCTCAAGAACGTGGTCTCGCTGGGCGCCCTGCAGGCGGCCACACGGATTTTCCCCGAAGAGACCTTCCTGACTGCCCTTGAGCGCGGCCTGAAGCCCGATCCGAAGATCCAGGAGATCAACCGCCAGGCCTTCCGCAAGGGCGTCCAGGCCTGTCGCGACCTCTACCCGGACCTGAAGAAATAGAAGCTCCAACCAGGAGGGCCGTCGGTTCGCCGGCGGCCCTCCCGCACGTACTGCGAAGAGAGCCTGGTCGGTCAGGGCAGGTGCAGGCCTCCGGTGGTTTCCAGCCAGTCGGCCACCCGGTCGGCAGCCCGGGGCAGGTCGTCGTCGCTGAGGTCAAGCTCCAGCAGGGGCAACCGCGATTTCCTCGCCAGACGGCGCAATAGCTCCTGTTCCTGGAGGAAGGGCTGCAGGTCGTCATACTGGGCGGGGTTGCCCGAGACAAGCAGACGGGTCTCTCGGGCCCGAGCAAAGTCCTTCGGGGCGCGGGTGCACAGCACCAGCCGGAAGCCCAGGGGGAGCAGGCGCTCCTCCAGCCAGCCGAAGTCCATCTTCAGTCCCCGCTGCCGTAGTTGGCAGGCGATCGTGGACAGGTGGAAGCGATCCACGAACCACGAGTAGTAGGGGAGCAGTTCGAAGAGTCGGGCCCAGGTGGCGTAGGTCTCCAGGGCCCGTTCTTCTTCTTCGGGTTTGAAGTTGATCAGGCCACGACCCCAGGGGTGGTTGGTGAAACCGCACCACTCGGCCGAGATGACCGGGGAGTGGTAGCGGTACTTCCGTTTGCCGACCAGGCGCGGGTGCTCGTTCAAGGCAAAGGCCAGGTCGGTTTTATGGGTCAGGCGGGTCCCTTCCAGGATCACCTTCGGACAGAGTTTTGGCATATCTTGGGGATACTTGGCCGCGCTGACGTGACCTGCCCTGGAGTCAGGAATCGGGCGCTGGTTCCGGAGTGGTCTCCGAGGTCGGTTTGCGGAAGGAGACCACCATTTCGTGAAGTCGGCCGTCCCGGGGCGGCGGACCGATATAGTGCACGCGGAATTCCTCGAATCCCACTTTTCGCATCACCGACCGGGCCTGGTCCAGGGGGGGGCTCCCATGGTCGTTGAGGACCATCAGGCCACCGGGGCGCAGGGCGCGCTTGATCGACAGCAACCACTGCAGCTGGGGGTCGTCGGGGTGCTCCTGGAAATGCTCGCCGACGTGGATCCCCGCCTCATGCACGATATCGACGCTGTTCGGCGGCAGTCGGCAGTCGGTATAGTTGCCTTCAATCAGGGTGATTTCACCCCATTCCTGCGGGTGCCGGAGGAGCAATCTGTTGGCGAACTGCGTGTAACCGGGGCCGACCTCCACGCCAATAAGCCTGCCTTTCGGGCCTATGACCCGCCGCACGGCTTGGAAGGACTTTCCGGTGCCATACCCGATTTCCGCCCAGGTAGCGCCTCGCAACCGGGTGGGGTCCAAAACCTTCAAAGCATTGGCCACCTGCTCCTCTCCCCTCCGGGAAGATGCGTATCCTGTGAACAACTGGCGGATCACGTCAGTCTTGGACAGGTCGTTGGGACTCGCGCTGGCGTCCTGGGCGGCCAGTTGCAAGAAACTTTGACGGTCCTGGAACCGTTCAGCCAACAGCACCTTCATGGCCCAGGCCGGTTGGATGTACTCCGGGTCATGGAAGATGGTCTGGTAGCTGGCCTCCTCAAAGCGGTCAAAGGCCCAGGGAGTATCGTGTTTTTCAGGATTCAGGCGATTTTGAGCCGTGAAGCCCTCCTCCAGGTCTTTGGACAGGGCATCGGGGTCCAGTTGTGCCAGTTCTTCGGCCATCCTGCGGACAGGGTATTTGAAGGCGTACAGGTGGTTGTTGAGCGTGGCGTCGTCGGTCTCCGCCAAAGTCTCCTGGACAGCCCGAAGCATCTGGCGCAGGGCTCGGGTTTTCTCCTGCCGTGACAGTCCTGTCTCAGTCTGCAGATAAGTGATGAAGTGCCGCTGGACTTCGATCATCCTGTCTTCGGCTAAGGTGGCTATGGAACCCGAAGGCACGGATTCCTGCTGCGGAACCCTGGACAACAGGCCCGACAATGTCTTCTCTATGGGTTTCAGTTGAGCCAGGACCAGGACCAGTCCAAGAACCAGGACGGCCAGGGCGAGCAGCGTCCTGCGACCTGAGGTCACGATGTTTTCAGGGGGGGTCTTGCTGGGTCGCGATTTCACTTTCAACCCTCTATAAGAGCGTACCCATGTATTTGGCTACGCCGGTCTGGACATCCATGAAGTCGTGCTCGCAGCCGGCCCGGCGCAGGGCCTGCAGATCGGCCTGGGTGAAGCACTGGTAGCGTTCGTGAAGGTCCTCCGGGAAGGGGATGTACTCGATCCTGCCCGTTCGGACAGCCTCCTCCAGGGGTAGAGACGGCTGACCCTGGCGCGCCAGGAGCGTGTTGACCACCGTCAGGGCCACGTCGTTGAAGGGTTGGGCCCGCCCGGTTCCGGTGTTGAAGATTCCCGAGATGTCGCGGCGATCGAGGAACCACAGGTTGATGGCCACCACGTCGTCCACGTGGATGAAGTCCCGGCTCTGCTCGCCGGGGCCATAGCCTCCATAGGCCCCGAAGAGCTGGACAGTGCCTGATTCCTGGAACTGGTGGAAGTGGTGGAAGGCCACGCTGGCCATGCGCGCCTTGTGCTGCTCACGGGGGCCGTAGACGTTGAAGTAGCGCAGACCCACCACCTGCCGGGCCTGTGCGGTGGCTCCGCGGGCCAGCTGCTCCCGGACGTATCCGTCGAAGCGGAGCTTGGACTGGCCGTAGATGTTGAGGGGCCTCTCCGAGTCGGGACTCTCGGTAAAGGTGCGGCTGGCGCCGTAGATGGCCGCCGAGGAGGCGTAGATCAGGCGTGTCCCCCGGCGCAGGCAGCCGTCCAGGAGCTGGCGGGAGAGTTCAAAGTTGTTGCGCATCATATAGCCGGTGTCGTTGGCCGTGGTGTCACTGCAGGCACCCTGATGCAGGACTGCTTCGACCTTCCCGAAAGCCCCTTGGGCAAAGCGCTCATAGAAAATGCTGCGCGGGGCATAGTCGGCCACGCGCAGCCCGGACAGATTTTCCAGCCCGGTCCCCTCGTCGGGCACGTCGACCGCCATGATCTCGTCCACTCCGGCTCGATTCAAGGCGGCCACCAGGTTCGAACCGATGAATCCCGCGGCCCCGGTAACCACAACCTTCACGTGCGTGTCTCCTCCATCCTGGACGGTCTACCAGCGCAGCAGGGCCAGCTCGATGGCTGCCCCGGGGCCCATGGCCATCAGGATTCCGCGATCCCCCGGTCGGACGGCGCCCTCCCGGGCCAGTTCCCGCATCGAGAACAGGACCGAACACGACGAGATATTCCCATACTCCTCCAGGATATGCAGGGTATGGCGCACGTCGTGGTCGGTGAGATCCAGGTTCATCTTGATGCTGTCTATGACCTTTCGGCCTCCAGAATGGACCAGCCAGTGGTCGATCTGGCGTTTCTTCAGCCTGTGGCGTTCCAGCAGCCGGGCAACAGGCTTCTGGCAGTTGGCGCCCAGGAAGTATGGGATGTCGCGGTCCAGGAAGAAGGAGAGCTTTCCGTGGTCCAGATCGAAGCGCATGGTGTGGATGGCTTCCAGGATGATCTGGCTCTCGAAGTCCTCCAGGACCGGCAAACCGGCATCGTTCCCCGAAACCGGCGCCTGGGGACCAGCCAGGAGGGCTGCTGCAGCCGCGTCTCCGAAGAGGGAGTTGACCACGGCGTTCCCGATCTGGTCGTTGTGCACATAGGCAGCCGAGCAGGTCTCGATGCAGACCAACATCCCCATGGCCTCGGGCCGGTAGCGCAGGAACTGCACCAGGGGCTGCAGGCTGTTCAGGGCTGCGTTGCAACCCATCCCGACCACGTCGATCCGGTGGATGTCCTGGCGGAAGCCGTGCTGGTCGATCAACAGGGCGGTGGCCCCGGGGCAGAGATAGCCAGTCGAGGTCACGCAGACCAGATAGTCGAGCTGCTCAGGGGCCAACGCCACCTGCTGCAAGGCCTGCTCCACCGCCCGGCCTCCTTCACGGAGGATCCCCATGCGGTGCTTGGCCAGGAGTTCTTCGACCGATTCCTCGGGCATCCCCAGAGGTCCCGGTTGGGGCAAGGTCAGGTGGCGTTTGCGGATGTGGCTGTTCTGGAAGAGGCGGGTGATTTTCGGGTTGCCGGACCCAAAGAGGCGGACCAGTTCCTCCTGGGTGTAGCTCGTCTCCGGGACGGCAGTCCCCAAAGCCAGGATGCGGGGGTTCATGCTCTTGCCTGTCCAGACCGGAAGGGAGAGTCCGGGAGACCGTAGAGCAGTGCCTGGGCCGAACCCTCGAATTCCAGGACGTCCCCTCGGGGGATCGACAGCCCCAGGGCCTGCTTGGCCAGACGGGTGGCCAGGGGGTGTCGGGCCGCGGCCCGACCGGCCAGTTCCCGGGCTCTTTCCAGGAGTTCCCCGCCGGGCACCACCTGGCTGACCAGGCCGCATCGAAGGGCCTCCTCCGCCGAGAGTTGCCGTCCGAAAAGCACCATCTCCCGGGCCAGCGAATCACCCAGGATGCGTGGGGCTCGCAGACAGCCTCCCGCCGCCGGAATCAGGCCCAGGGCCGTCTCGGGAAAGCCGAAGAGGGCGTCCCGGGTCGCCAGGCGGACGTCGCAGGCCAGGGCCAGTTCCAGGCCCCCTCCCAGGGCGGCTCCACGGATCGCAGCGACGGTGGGCCAAGGCCAGCGGGCCAGGTTCTCGAAGACCCGGCGCGCTTCCAGGTCTAGGGCCTCTTCGGGAAGACGCCGGGAAAGTTCGTCGCGATCGGCCCCGGCGCAGAAATGCCGGCTCTCGGTTCCGTGGAGCACCAGGGCTCGAACCTCGGGGTTGTGGGCCAGTTTCTCCAGGGCTTGATCCAGGGACTGGAGGAGCCGCTGGTCGTAGGCGTTGGCCCGCTGGGGTCGGTTCAGCCCCACCAGGGCGACACCTTCGCGGATTTCGGTCTTCAGGTGGGATATCGAGGACAGATCGGACACATTACGCATTCTAGCAGTCCTTCAGCAGACTTCCAACGCGTGCAGCCGAGCCTGAATCCGCCGCCTGGCGTGGCATTGGGCCGTCGAGGCGTTGAGCTCCCACCCACACCAGGGTGTGGGTGGGAGGGGCCCGTCTGCGTCGTCAGGCGCACCTCTGCGGTGCTCACGTAGTTTCCAACTACGCTCCTCGATGTACGCCTCCCTGGCATCCAGACCCGCCTCGATGGCCTCGGCTCTCACGCCAGGCGGCGGATTCAGGCCGAGCCGCACTTTGCGCCCTATGGCGATCTCCGGATTCGTCGAGCCGCCGACAAGGGGCCAACCCGGGAGACGGGCCCGGGGTGGACCCTTCGGTCACGGTGCCGGAGATGGCCACCTCGAAACAGTGGCTGAAAGCCTCCATATCGACGGCGGCGAAGTCTTCTGACCTCCATATCCAGGGTGCTCACGCGGAGAACTTCTTCTGTTGGGCCTTGTTTTCGACCAGGCCCAACAGGGGATGGCCAGCGGCAGTTCGTGCGTGACGACAGGAGGGTTCCAGGGGGGCGGCCGATGTCCTGGTCGCTCGGGCGAGGCCCGGGAGGATCCTGGCCCGGAGTGTTGGAGATCATTCCCTGAATCCGCCGCCGATTTGCGCCGGACTACTTGATACACCCTGAATAATCTCCGAGGATTGGCATCTTGTCCGAGATCGACGCCCGCCTGATCGAGGTCCCTTTCGAACAATTGACTCCCGAAGCCTTGCAGGGGGTCCTGGAGGAGTATTGCACCCGCGGGGGGTACGAGTCCGAGATATCCCTGGAATCCAGGATCGCCGAGATCCGTCGTCGCCTGGCGGCCGGCCAGGCCCGTCTGGTCTTCGACCCCGAGGAGGGGTTGGTCAACGTGGTCGAACGGAGGGTGTAGAGATGCGGCGAGGGCCCTTGCCCGGTCTGCTGGAGACCTGGGGGCAAACCTGGGGCGCCGGCTGCTAGTTCACCAGTCCGGCGGGCGGCATCCGTCGCCAGATCCGCACCGTGCCCAGGTTGACGGTCCGCCGGGCGCCGGGTCCGGCCTCCAGGTCCAGTTGCACGAGGTAGGCCCCCTCGTGCTCCGGCGTGCGCAACCACAACGTTCCGGAACCCGGGTCGATCGGCAACTGCTCGGGCGGCTCGCGGTCGCCGGCGTTTACCGGTTCCAGCCGCAGTCGCGCTCCCGTGGGCGCGATCTCGCCCTGCAGCGTCAAGCGCACGGGCACCAGGGAGCGGGAGGGGGCGGTGGTCTGCAGGTCGGAGCTGACTCGCAGCGCCTCGAGGTCTGCCTGGAGGTCCACCTGCAAGCCGGACCAGCCGCGTACTTCCACCGGAGCACCGTGGCCCCCTCGCCACTCCAGGCGGTAGTCCCCCGAAGCGGGAGGCAGGACCAGGGGGATTCGTCCAGCCCCTCGCACGGGGATTTCCGCCCCCAGCGGGCGGTCATTCCGCCAGACGACGAACTCGACCTCTCGATCCGCCGGCTGCACGGCAAGCCACGTCAGATTTCCCGCTCGGACCGGACTTGTGGGGGTGACCTCGAGCGGGCCCGCGCCACCGCCCGCCTCCTCCGTCGGCATCCGGTAGACCGTCCAACCGGTCGCGCGCCGTTCCACCGGCAGGTCCAGCGACGACTCCCCGCGGACCACCAGTCGATCCAGCCGGGCTGCCGATAGCGTAACCGGGTCCAGGGTGGCCCAGAAGGCGGCGGCGCCCGGCACCAGCGTGGGCTGATCCTCGAGCCAGGTCCACCCCGCCAGGCAGTGCCCCGAGGTGCCGGTCAGGAAGGCCGCCACCTCGTAGGGCTCGCTCTTGGCACCGGGGGTCACCACCAAGGAATGGCCCTGCTGTTCTTTCAGGAAGGCGGCCAGTTCCAGGTCGTCGGGCTGCAGGCCCCAGCTCGCCGGCGCGAAGCGCACCCAATCGGCGGCACGGAGGGGAGGGAAGAGGGCCAGCACATCGAGGTCGCGCTTGTGTGCAGCCAGCAGGATGCGCTGATTCAAAATCCGCTCGCCCGGCTCGACCGTGACCAACAGGGTTACCGCGAAGACCAGGGCCCCGGCCATCCGCCAGGGAATCCACAGGCGCAGACCTTCGTCTCGCGAGAGGCGCAGCCGGTTCCGGTCTGCCGGGCGCAGGCTCTGGCCGACCAGCGCTGCCAGGGCCGCGGGTGGCCCTTGGGTCAGCAGCAGCAGCCCCAAGGCCGAACGGGACTGCCATACCGCCCAGGCCGCCAACGGCCAGCCCGCCACGGGCATGTACCAGGCCAGCACCAGGGCCCCCAGCACCCACATCGTCCGCCGGTCGTCCGCAGGTGGCGTGCCCAACCAATGCGCGGCCACGCCCGCTCCCGCCAACAGCAAGGCCGCCAGCGGGTTCAGGACCGCCAGGGCCAGCACCAGGGGCACCGCCGCCCACGGCCTCCTGCCCGGCAGTACGAAGAGCGCGCAGGCCGTCAGCAGGTGCTCGGCAGCCAGCAGGGGCTCGGTGCAGACCAGCCACGAGCTTTGGGTCCCCGTCACCACACCGGCGGTTCCGAGCACGGCGGTCGAGACGCCTGCGTGTCGCCGGAGTGCCCCATACACCACGAAGACGGCCAGAACCTGAAGGACCCCGGCCAGGATCACGGGGTCCACTCCCAAGACCGCCAGAGCTCGCTCACCCAGGCTCGGCTCCAGCCCCAGTGGGACCGTGGGGCTGGTCATCAGCGGTTTCAGGCGGCCCAGCAAGGCGGGGTCGGGATCCAGTCGCGCCGAGCCCAGCGTATACAGCCAGGCCGCCAGGGCCAGCAGAACCAGGAAGGCCCATCTCATCGGATTTCCACCTCCGGGCCTTCGAGCAGGACGGAAAGACCTTCCCGGGGCGCCAGGAGGAGGTCCATACGATAGCGTCCGGGGATGGTGGGCAGGACCCCCGGCAAGTGCAGCTTCGCCTTACCGGAGGCGGGAATGTCCAGTTTCACCGACACCAGGTTCGTGCCCAGGCGGTCTGCGTAGTGGGAACCCTCCCAGAAGGCCACGGAGGCGAGGAAACCCTCTTCCAGGACCAGGGGGCGGTCGGAGGGGTTCTCCAGGACCGCCTCGGCGAGCCCCTCCTGAAGGGTCATCTCGCAGAGCCGCAGCGCAGCCACCCGGGCCCCGTCGTCGGCAATGATGGTGCAACCCCGCCCCTCCAGGCGATGCGAGGCTCGGTCGTGGCCCAGATGGAAGTCGTAGTTATAGGTGCCGTCCAGCGGAGGGACCACCAGGGGAATTTCCACGACCGTCCGTTCACCCGGAGCCAGGTCCAGGTCCACCGGCATCAGGACGCGCTCCAACTCGGGGGTCTCGTAGGCCCCTTCAGCCCTCCGGGCAACCCAGAACAACGCCAGGTCCTGGCCACTGAAGGGCGACGAGGATGTGTTCTGCAACGTCACCCGGGCCAGGTGGCAGGTCTGGGCGCGCGCGTGGCCGGGTGCTTGGACCCCGACCACGCGCAGAGGTGAGGGTTCTTCCACCAGGGGGCCGACCGACAGGGGCTTGAGGTTCACCCGGAAGACCCGTCGGCGGCCGCCCTCGCCGGTCTGCGGGAAGGCCAGCTTCAGGCCGGAGCCGGATTGCAGCGAAGGGTGCCGCCGTTCGTAGACCCAGCGCACGGGCAGGCTTCTGAGAAGCCTCGGATCGAGGGTGCTCCAGAAGGCCAGCGCCGGGGCATTCATCCGGAAGGCGTAGGTGCCGATGGGGTCGGAATCCACGGGCATGGCGTGCCCGACCGGCAGGGCCGCCGTGGTGACGCTCAGGACGGAGGAGAAGTAGATGCTGTAGCTGTTCTCGGTGCGGAAGTCGCTGAGGACCCCGTCGCCGGGTTGAGCAAGCTCCGCCAGGCGTCTGGCCGCAACCCAGTCTACCGGTTCAAAGTCCAGGCTCTCCTGGTGCAGGAAGAATTCCGGCAGGGGGACGAAGCGGAGGAATCCGGCCAGCCAGCGGCCGTCCACCGGGGGAGACTTCGGCAGGTCCTTGAGATACTGCCCCGAGGTGAGTGTGGCCAGCCAGACGAAACCGAGAAGCCCCGCCAGGACAAACCCCCGTGGCCGCACGCCGACTTCCATTGCGTCGAGGTCGTGCTTCCAGGTGATGGCCGGCCCGGGGCAGGCGGTCAGCAGGACCTCGAAGAGCCACCCGGCGGCCACGCCCAGGGCCCCGGCCAGGCCCACTCCGGCCGCGACTTCCCAGCGATAGTACTCGGACTCGTAGACGGGTCCGAAGTCCACCAGCGCCGGGACCAGGAAGGAGCAGAGACCGAAAGCGCCCATGAACAGGGCCGGGGCGCTGCGCTTGCGGAGCGCGAAGGCCAGGCTGAAGGGAGACAGGAAAAGGGGCAGCCAGTGAAGTCGGAGCACTTCTGGTGACCAGATGTAGCGGTAACCCCGCCCCTCCGGCGGGCTGTAGAAGCGCTTCAGGAAGGTATCCGTCTTGTAGACGCCCGAGATGCGCTGGTACTCGCCGGGTTCGAGGAGGATCTGGAAGAGTTGCTCCTTGGGGAAACGGATCGTCACCCGTTGGGACTGGTTCTGCAGCGCCTTGCTCAGCCCCGGGGCGTCCACGGGATGCTCGCCGCCCACCATGCGCTGGAAGATATCCGTGAGGGGGCCACCCTGGGTCACGGCCAGCCCCCCGGCCACCACCAGGGCCAGCCCGGTGAGGGCCAGCGCCTTCCGTGAGGGGCGGAGCACCACCAGCGTGGCCAGGGCGGCCAGGATCACCAGCGCCAGGTGCGTCTCGTAGATCACGGCATAGCCGCCCAGCACCGCTCCTGTCAGCAGGGCACTCCCCCAGGTGGGGCGTTGCCAGAGTAGCAGCAGCAGGGCCATGCAGAGCATCAGCTCCTCGTGGACCAGCGGGTTGTAGTTCTCGACGGTGTCCATGACGCCGCCGCGTCCGCCGACGTTGATGCCGAAGTAGACCAGGATGGCCGCGAGGCATCCCTGGAGTTCCGAACCCGTCGCTCGGCGCACCGTCGCGAAGAGAAGCCAGAAACCCACCACCTGCAACAGGCTGGTCAGCACCTGCTTGGTGGTGACGACGTTCAGTCCGGAAGCCCGGTGCAACAGGGCGATCAGCAGGTCCGATCCGTAGTGCCCATGCATCTCCAACTGCGGGATGAAGGGGTTGGGCGGAGGGAAGCGGCCCGCGCCCATCTGGACCTGCTGCGGCGCGTGGATGAAGAAGTCGTCGTCGACCGTGTGGTTCTGCTGGATCTGGGCGTACCCCAGGATGGCCAGGGTGGCCAGTGCCAGCACGGCCCAGGTCCAACGTCCCAACCGTAGCGGCTCCAGCGGTTCGGCGGGTCGTGGCCACAACCAGACCAGGCCGATGGCCATGGCGGCGAAGGTCCAACCCAGGGCAGCCCCCGTCCCCACGGCACGGATCAGCGCGTTGCCACCCAGGAGCAGGAGGGAGAGCGCCAGCCCCAGGGCCAGGAAGCCAGCCAGCAGGGGATCTCGCAGCCCCAGCACCCGGCGGGCCAGCAGCCAGCCCAGGAGCAGGGGCAGGAGCAGCAGGGGCGCCATCAAGGCCGGAACCGGGCCAGCAACCAACCGGCCTGCTCGGATATGATCTCGAAGTGCGGGTCTTGCCGCACCCACTCCTCCAGTTCCGGGTATTCGTGACGGGGGAAGAGGAGGTGGTCGACCCGGAGGTCGCTCATGAATCGGAGAGACTGTTCCCGGGTCCAGGCACGGGAGAAGACCGGGCCGCCCTCCTCCAGCACCTCGTGGAAAAGGCGGGTGCGCTCCCGCTCCTCCTCGTGGCTCCAGCCTGGCGGCAGGCGCTCGGACTGGCCTTGGGCAGCCAGGGCCGCTTCCAGGAACCTGGTCAGATCCGAGCTCCATCCAGCCCCGCTGGTCACCACGTACACGTTGCTCATGACGGGCAGGGTATGGCCCAGGTCGTAGGGAGCCAGCACCACCGACTGGCCCGGTACCCTCTCGCGGACCTCCGCCAGCATCTCCCAGGGGAGTTTCATCCCGGAAGGTGTGCCCCGGTACCAGTCTTGGATCCGGTGGGGTGGCGCCACTACCGAGTGGCGCTCCAGTTGGCTCCAGATATTGGGGGGAGTCGCCAGGAGGGCCAGACCCAGGCAGGCGGCCAGGGCCAGCCCCAGCGCAGTGCCCTGGCGGGGCTCCTCCGATATCTCGACGACGACGGCCGGCTCCCAGCTTCCTCGCCAGCGCCAGACCGCTGCGGCCGCCACCCCCAGCAGGACGGTCCCCACGAAGACCTGCGGGTGGGCTGCGGCCAGGCTGCCCAGGGCCGGAGCCAGGAAGCGCCAGAAGAGGGCTCCTCCCACGGCGACGATCGGCCACAGGCCAGGGCGCCTGCGGAGCAGCCCGAAGACCTCACAGGTCATCAGCACGACGGCCAGCAGGGCGGGATAGAAGAGGTAGCGCGTGGGGACCACGAGCATCTCGGAATAGGTGAAGCGGACGAAAAGCCACGAGACCAGCGGGACACCCATCAAGGCTACGGCTCCTGCCAGGGCACTCCCGGTCAGAAGGGCCCAGAAATCCCTGCGGATCAGCAGGAACGGGCACAGACAGACCGGGACGAAGTACAGGGGCCGGAACAGAAGCGGATCCTGCGGGTCCTTGGGCATGAGCCAGTCCAGGGGCTTGTGCAGGGGTTCGGCGATGGCCGCCAGGACCGCTGCTCGGCCGCCGGCCTCCCAGGCCACCACCTCGGCCGAGCGGGCGCTGTGTACGGCCTTGTAGGCCAGGCCCATGGCGATAGTGACAGCGAAGAGGATCGCCAGGCGCACCAGCATGGCCCGGTCCAGGCGGCGGAACACCACCAGAGCCGTTCCCAGGAAGCCCAGAAGGGTCAGCACCTGCAGCGTCTCGCGCGTGTGGATCAGCAGACCTGCACCCAGGATGCAGAAGGCCGGGACAGGTCCACCTTTCCCTAAAAGGTAGCGCGCAGCCGTGAAGAGCATCACGGGCAGCATCAGGCTCAACCCGAAGTCGGCGGGGTGCGACAAGGGAGCGAGCTGTGCGCACCAGGACCAGTCTTCTCGATGGTGGACCGCCAGTTGTCCTCCGGTATTGGTCAGGACCAGCAGCGAGGCCAGGAGCCAGGACAGGGAGACGGCACCGCGGGCGGGCCGCAGCAGGCTGACCGTAGCCGCCAGGGTGGCGCCGGTCAGGGCAAACATCAAGGGGCGGACCTCGGCGTAGACGGCCACCGGGTCCAGCATCGAACCCCGGGCGATAAGCGCCAGCAGAAGATGGTAGGGTGGGTACAGGTAGGTCGTGGGATTGTCGGCGAGGTAGAAGATGTTGCCCAGCGCCAAGGCGGGGTTCTCGGCCACTTTGCGGACGATGGTAAGGTGGAGCGCGTCCTCGATCAACGGCTCGACGTTCACGAAGCCGGAGACCCCCCCCAGGATGAAAGCCACCCCGCTCCCCAGGGCCACGGCCAGGCTTGTCAGGGCCGGGTCCTCGAGGCGACGCAGCGGGTCGACCGACCGCGCCAGACGGCCGCTGACCAGACCTCCCACACCCAGGGCCACGATACCCCAGCCGACCGCCGTCACAGGCAGGTGCAGTTCGATGGCGGCGATGGTGCCCAGGCACAGGACGGCCAGAGAGATGGCCGCCCAGACCGGAGCAGCCTGTACCAGGGGCAAGCGGCCAGCAAGCACCGCTCCGGGAAGCAGCAACGAGCAGATGAAGGCAGCGATGAGGCGCAGTGGGGCGGGCACGGGCAACGGCATCCCGGCCAGGCCCGACGCGTAGGAGAGCAGACAGGCCGCCCAGGTTGCCGTGATTGCGGCGAAGCGGCGCGAGGGCATGATGACCGCCGCAGTTCCCGCACAGGTATGGAAATCCTGCTCTTCACCGGTTCCCCGGGCGCTGCGCCGGGTGTGGTCGCCAGACTGGACAGGAGGCGTCCTCCCCGGCTGCGAAGGACCCGGACCCATGCTCGGACCCCGGTTTCTCCGGAACCTGCGAACGCTGGGCCTGTACCTGCTCCTGACAGGTCTGGCCCTCTTCGCCACGATCCCCTTTCTGTGGTTGCTCTCAACCTCATTGAAGTCCGGGGACGTCTTCACCTCTCGGGGACTGCTGGACCTGATCCCCCGGGAGCCGACCCTGGAATACTACGTCCGCCTGCTGGGCATGAATGAGCAGCTTCCCTTGCTCCGCTTCTTCTGGAATACCGCGGTGATCTGCGCCTGGGGGGTAGTTCTGGAAGTCAGCCTGGCGGCGCTGGCAGCCTATCCCCTGGCCCGCATGGACTTCAAGGGCAAGAACCTGGTCTTTGCCCTGCTGCTCTCCACCTTGATGTTGCCCACCCAGGCCAACATGATCGTCAACTTCGTGACCATCCGCTGGCTGGGGCTCTTCAATACCCTGACCGCCGTGGTTCTACCCGCAGCCACCAGCGTCTTCGGCATCTTCCTGATGCGCCAGGCCTTCCTGGTGGTTCCCCGCGAGTTGGAGGACGCCGCCCGGATCGACGGCTGCGGCGAGTTGGGCATATTCTGGCACGTCATGTTGCCTCTGAGCCGGGCCGCTTTGGGGACGCTGGCCCTTTTCGCCTTCGTCTCCCATTGGAATTCCTTCCTGTGGCCCCTGGTGGTTCTGAAGTCCGCCGAACTCTACCCCTTGAGCGTCGGTATGGCCTACATGGCCGAGACCTTCGATTCGGACTTCCGCCTGGTGGCAGCCGGCTCGGTAGCGGGAATGCTGCCGATCCTGGTCCTATTCCTCCTGGTTCAGAAGCAGTTCATCCGGGGCATCACCGCCGGGGCGGTAAAGTAGCCTGGTCGGCCCGCAGATGCTGGCGAACCGCACTGCCAAGTCTCCGCCGAAGGGTGCTGCCCTGGTCCTGTGCGCGGGCCGTTCGCTGAGGATGGGTACTCCCAAAGCCCTCCTTCCCTTCCAGGGGGGCACCTTCCTCAGCGTGCTCCTCGACCGCCTGCGATCCCTGGACCTGCCCTTCTTGGCGGTGGTGCGCGGTCCGGACCTGCTCCTCCCCGAGGAGGTGCTGGGCGCCTCGCTGGTGCTGGTGAATCCCGACTCCGAGAGAGGTCCCATCGGCTCGATCCAGGCGGGCCTGAAGGCGGGGGCCCGAGGCTTTCCCTGGCTTCTGACGGTTCCCGTAGACCACCCGGCTGTCGCCCCCGAGACCTTCCGGGCCCTGGTCGGCGTCGCCGAGGGTGGGGGAGGGAATATGTGGGTTCCCTCCCATCGGGGAAGACGAGGACATCCTGTGGTCTTCTCCCAGGCCTGCTATGAGGATCTGCTGTCGGTCCCTCCGGGGGAGGGGGCCCGCTGGGTGGTGGCCCGCCATCGACACCTCCGGGTGGAGGTTCCCGTCGAGGACCCCGGAGTTCTGCGCAATATCGACACTCTCCAGGACTATCACCAGTTGCTGCGAGACGATGGGTCTTGAATTTCGTGATCGCGAGCCGCAAGCCCCGGGCAGGGTGGGCGGCGGCGACACAGAAGCCAGGACTGACCACCTTCGGCCTTCAAGGAGTCCTCCCAAACCCATGACCCGTTTTGTCCTCAACTCCCGCATCGTTCAGACCGACCAGCCTCCCGGCACGATCCTGCTGGACTTCATCCGTCTCTCTTCGGGGCTTACAGGCACCAAGGAGGCTTGTCGGGAGGGTGAGTGCGGGGCCTGCACCGTGCTGCTCGGTCGCCCGGGGCCCCAGGGCCTGGTCTATCGGACGGTGGCTTCGTGTCTCTTGCCCTTGGGCGACGTCCAAGGGTGCCACGTGGTCACCGTGGAGGGTCTCTCGGAGGGGCCCCTGACCCTGGTCCAGGAGATGATCCTCGAGCACAGCGCGTCGCAGTGTGGGTTCTGCACGCCCGGGGTCGTGATGTCCTTGACCGGGTTCTGCCTGGCCTCGAAAGCTTTTTCTTTCCGGGAGGCCCTGGACGCCCTGGACGGCAACCTGTGCCGCTGCACCGGCTACGTGGCCATCCGCGATGCGGCCCGGGCCCTGTGTGAGCGCCTGGAGGGGGTGGATCCCGACCCGGCACTCCGAGTCGCCACTTTGGTGGAGTTGGGGATCCTGCCTCAGGGGTTCCTGGAGGCACCGAGCCTGGTGGATGGATGCCAGACCCCGGAGGCACCGGGGAAAGCGGAGGCCATCAAGGCAGTTCTGGTAGCCGGGGGAACCGATATCTTCGTCCAGCGACCCGAGCAACTGCGGAAAACAAACCTCGAATTCCTGTCCCGGCGCCAGGATCTTAAATTCATCCGCCTGGAGGACGGCGTCCTGCGGGTGGGGGGCGCGGTGACGGTGGAGTCTTTCCGGCTCTCGGAGGTCGTGAATCGCATCTTCCCGACCCTGCGCGACGATCTGCTGCTGCACTCCTCGACGATCCTGCGCAATCGGGCGACCTTGACAGGCAACCTGGTCAACGCCTCTCCCGTCGGGGATGTGACCATCATCCTCCTGGCCTTGGACGCCACCCTGGAGATCCGCACTCCCGAAGGGCAGACCCGAAGAGTGCGGTTGGCGGAGTTTTATCGCGGTTACAAACAGTTCGACCTGGCTCCCGGAGAGCTGATCACCGAGATCCGGATCCCCGAACCTGCGCCGGGGACCCGCTTCAACTTCGAGAAGGTTTCCAATCGCGAGATTTTGGACATCGCCGCGGTCAACACGGCCATGCGGCTGGTCCTGGCGCCCGATGGCACCATCCAGGACCTGCGCCTCTCGGCGGGTGGGGTCGCCCCGGTCCCCCTCTTTATCACAGGTCTGGAGGGGTTCCGCGGACGGAAGCCCGAGGGTGAGACCCTGGGTCTCCTGGCTCGGCATGTGGTCGAGATGGTCTCGCCCATCAGCGATATACGAGGCTCTGCCACCTACAAGAAACTGCTGCTGGGGCAATTGGTTCGGGCCCACTTCTCCGCGGAGGTGCTGTCGTGAAGAACGTAGACATGCAGATGCACGTGCGGGGAACCTCCCAGTTCGTCGACGATTTGGCCACTCCGGCGGGTTGCCTGCACGCGGCCCTGGTCACCTCCCGCGTGGCCTGCGGTCGGATCCGCTCGCTGGACCTGGGTGAGGTGCGGGCCGCTCCCGGCGTGGTGGCCGTGTACACCCACCGGGACGTTCCTGGCCTGAACGAGGTGGGTCATGTCTTGAAGGACCAGCCCTTGCTGGCCATCGACCAGGTCGAGTACATTGGCCAGCCCCTGGCCCTGGTCGTAGCCGAGAGCCACCTGGAGGCCTGGCAGGCGGCGGCCCTGGGGCGAGCCGACATAGAGGAGAAACCGGCTGTCCTGGACCCGCGCGAGGCTTTCGCCAAAGGGATGATCCACGGGCAGAGGCGGATCCTGGTCAGCGGGGACCCCGACGCGGCCTTCAAGGAGTGTTGCCACGTCGTGCAGGGGAGCCTGGCCAGCGGACCCCAGGAGCATTTCTACTTCGAAACCCAGCGGGCCCTGGCCGTGCCTACCGAGCACGACACCATGAAGGTCTACGCCAGCACGCAGTCTCCGGGGGCTTTCCATCGCCACCTGGCCGAAGTGCTGGGGCTTCCCATGCACAAGGTCGAGCTGGATATCCGCAGGTTGGGAGGAGGCTTCGGGGGCAAGGAGTCGACGGCGGTCTGGGTAGTCGCCCCCGCCCTGGCGGCCTTCCTGCTCAAGCGTCCGGTCAAGCTGGTGCTGCCCCGGAACCACGACATCGCCACCAGCGGCAAACGGCATCCCTACGAGTACGATTATCGCATCGGCCTGGATGAGGAGGGGCGGATCCTGGCCTACGAGGTTGACCTCTACCAGCATGCCGGAGCCTGTGCCGACATATCGCTGGCAGTCCTGGGCCGCTCCTTCCTGCATGCCTCAGGCGCCTATCGGATCCCCAATATCCGGGTCAGCGCTGTGAGTTGCCGGACCAATATCCCGCCCAACAACGCCTTCCGGGGCTTCGGCGTGCCCCAGGGCACCTTCGCCATCGAGACCGCCGTGACCCACGCCGCGGAGGTCATGGGAGTTCCGGCTGCGCAGCTCAAGCGTATGAACCTGGCGGAGGACGGGGATGTCCTGCCCTTCGGCATGGTGTTGGAGAACACGAATTCCGTGCGCTGTTGGGAGACCCTGGACGCTCGGGTGGATCTGGCCGCCCGCCACGCGGCCGTGGCCGAGTACAACCGCACCCATACCGACTCCAAGCGCGGGCTGGCCGTGGTCCCGGTGTGTTTCGGCATCTCCTTTGCCCAGACGGCCCTCAACCAGGCGGGGGCGCTGGTCAACATCTTCGTGGACGGCAGCGTCGAGGTCAGCACCGGGGCCGTAGAGATGGGCCAGGGAGTCAACACCAAGATCCAGTTGGTGGCAGCCCGGACCTTGGGTATATCCCCGAATCGGGTGCGGGTGCACACCACCAATACCTCGAGGGTTCCCAACGCCTCGCCGACTTCGGCCAGTACGGGCGCCGACCTCAACGGGATGGCCACGAAATACGCCTGTGAGGAGCTCCTCACCCGGTTGCATCGCTTCGCCGCGCAGCACCTCGGCCATGACGATCCCGAGCAGATCACGATTCGAGAGGGGGTCGTCCATCTGGCCGGCAAGCCCACCGAGTTGTCCTGGGAGAAACTGGTGGCGGCGGCCCAGTGGGCTCGGATCGATTTGTCCAGTCACGCATTCTACGCCACCCCCAACCTGCATTTCGATCCCCGGACCGAGCGGGGGCGTCCCTTCGCCTATTACAGCTGCGGGACTTCGTTGACCGAGGTCCGGCTGGACTGCGTGCGGGGGACCTATAGACTGGAGTCGGTAGATGTGGTCCATGACGTGGGCTGCTCGCTGTCCGAAGTCATCGACCGGGGCCAGGTGGCAGGAGGGGTCGTGCAGGGGATCGGCTGGGCCACCGTCGAGCAGATTCGCCATGGACCAGACGGTCGGGTCCTGACGGGGGCCAATGCCTACAAGATTCCCGATCTGAAGTCCCTGGCACCCCACTTCGAGGTGACACTGCTGGAGAACTCGCAGAACCCCAACGCGGTGTACAACTCCAAGGCCATCGGGGAACCCCCCCTGGTTCACGGGCTGGGGGCCTGGTTCGCGATTCTGGACGCCCTGCGCAGCGTGCGCCGGGACAAGGACCTGCCCTCCTTGCCCCTGACTCCCGAGAAGGTCTTCATGTACCTGCACGGCTGAATCTGCAGGAATGGCTGGAATTGAATTCTATTCTGGGGTTTCTCCGGTCATTTCTGCCCATGTGTGCGCATGATTAGGGGATTTAGGTCTGTCAGAGGCCTGTCGGAAGGCGCCTTGAGAAGAATCGTCTTGATTTGAATTCAATGTGTAGTTGCTGCTCCGGATCGCGTGGTTTGCTGTAATTATCTGCTACAATAGGAATATCCGGCGATTCCGGGAGCGTTTGATGCTGGATAGAATGCGGCGTCTGTGGTGGTTGGAGCTGGGCATAGTGGTCCTGGCCCTGATGGTGATCTCCCGGCTCGGAGGTCCCCGTACCCCCGAACCCTCAACTTCGGCCGGAACTCCCCTGATTCTGTATTTCACGGTCTATGACCACCAGGATGAACCGGTTCCCGAGGCGCGGATCCTCCTGGATAATCCGGCAGCCTCCACCAGGAGCCTCGAGGGCGCCCGGACGGGTCCGGATGGGCGGGTGACCCTGTACACCGTGCTTCCTGGGAACGAGGCCCGTCGGCTGGGCTACACCGTCCTGCCGCCTGGGGCGGATGCCTTCTCAGGGATCCTGGAATTGCCGCAACGACCCGGGACCCGTCAGAACCAGCCTCCCCATGTGCTGACGGTGGAAGAGGACCTCAACGGTGTCACCTGGCGTGCGGACGTGGTGGTGCGCTGCCCCTAGCGATGGCAGCCAGGTCCGGGCCGGGCGCCAGGCCCTGGCTGCCCAGGGGATTGTAGTAGCGGAAAATCTCGCCGTCCCGGTGGACCTTGGGGGTCCAGCGACAGGTGCGTTCATCCCCCGCCTGGTTGCGCCAGGTGACCACCACGGCGTAGCTCCGGCCCAGGGGGGCAACGGGGCAGTTCAACTCAAATTTGGGGTCGCCGATGTCCGTCCACCAGGTCTTGTCCCAGCGCCGCTTGTAGTTACCATACTCCCAGGCCTCGATCCGGTAGACCCAGTAGCGGTTTTTCTGCTCCTGGCCGAGCGTGAAGGGGTAGGCCATGACGGTGAAGCTGCCGGACTTTTCGACCGAGCGGGCTCCCACCTCCGGTCCTGAGGTGGGGGAGAGCGAGACCTGCAGGGTTCGGGTGGCGCCGGCCGTGATCTGGACCTGGCCGCTGGCGCTTTTGAATCCGGGAAGTGTGATGTAGGCCTTCACGGGGCCGGCTGGCAGATTGTCGATCCGGAAGGTTCCGTTCAGGTCGCTGAGGGCCTCGTGGCCGTCGTCGAGGTGGATCTGGGCGTTGGCCAGCAGGCGCCCGTCGGAAGAAACCACCTGTCCCACCAGGGAACCGGTGGTTGGCGCCGACGGGGCGGGCCGGGCAGGGGGGGAGCCCACCTCCAGGTTCAGGCTATTACCGGGGTAGCGGTCGACCATGACCCGAAGGGCACCCGAAAAGGCCCCTGGGGGAACTCGGAACTTGACCCGGGTCGGGGTCCACTCCAGGATGTTTTCAGGTTGGATCGGAAGTCCGGACAGCGAGAGGATGCCGCGACCGGGGGAGCCCAGGCCGCAGCCGGTCAGGGTCACGACCTGCCCGGGGGTTGCTCGGGGCGGGGTTGTTTTTTGGAGCGTGGGAGACCCGCCCGAAGGAGGCGACTGGTTCCAGTTCAGGTCCATCTCTGACCAGCAGAAGATGGCCCCCATCCGGCTGGGACCGAAGACCTCACCCGGGGAGCGCAGGTCGGCCGCCACCCACCGGGAATTCCGGTATCCATACAGGGTGGAGAAGATCCAGGCGCGTCCGGGCGAGGTTTCCGGGCCGGCCACCTCGGCCGGTCGGGCGGTGGTGCCACCCGGCCGGGTCAGCGTGATGTTCTGGCGCTGGACCGGGACCTGGAAAGGCGAAGCCAAGAAGTTCCAGCCGGCATAGAGCCGGCTGGTGTGGAGCAGGTTTTCCGCCGGAGGGCCGGAGAACTCCACCAGGCCGGGGCGATCGCAGTAGGCCAGGTAGGCCTGGCCCGGGTCCACCTGCTGGGGCCGGTTCACCGGATCGATCGCTTCCAGGCCTCCCGGACCCCGGCGCAGCAGCATCCGGTCCAGGCCGCGCAGAGCCTCCAGGCGGCCCACCGGAAAGTTGATCAACTGCCAGCCGGCGCTGGTCTGCACCTGCTGCGTGGGCCAGTTGGAAACCTCCGGGTCCGGCGCCTGGGGTGATCTCGTCAGCAGCGGGGGAGGCTCGGTCGGCATGCCCGGGACCCGGGTGGGATCCAGGGCCTCGCGGGGAATGGCGGAACCGGCAGCGGTAAGCACCAGGCAGCCAGCCAGGATGATCAGGAACAGACGCGTGCGCAGCAGCATGGAGGAAGGTTCCGGTCCTCCGAGGCGATCCCCTGGTAGGCTGTGGGGCTACTCCGGAATGGGCTGGCCGGTCAGGGCGGCAAAGAGGCGGATCAGCGAGGCTTCCATCTTTTTCTCCAACTCCTCGGCCCGGTCGCGGGTCAGTTTCCCGCCATAGCCCGAGCCGCGGACGCAGATGGCCTTGCGCTCGGGGTTGACCTCGAAGGACTTCAGCTCCAGGTAGCCCCCGATCTCGTCCCAACTCACGGCCAGCTCGTGGGAAGTGACGGCCAGGACCTGGCCCGTCAGGACGTCTCCTTCCCACAGGACCAGCCGGACCGGGTCGCCGACCTTGCCGATCGACCCTTCCCGGGTCAGCCAACGCGCGAGCCCCTCGGACTGCTGGTAGAGGGTCATCAATTGCTCGTTATGATAGGGCGCCGCCAGGAGGGCGAAGAACCCGGTCCGATCCTGACCCCAGTAGTTCTCGACGTAGAGTTTGAGGATCGAGAGCGACATCTCCCAGCCGGACTCGGCATCTCCCGCACCCTCCTGGCCTTCGGCTCCCGGCCCGGTCTCGACCACCTCGACCTGCGAGCCGGCCCCGTAGGGACGAATCGAGATGGTCAGGGTCTGGGTGCCCATCCCGGGGACGGCGGCCTTCAGGACCACCTTTCTGGGGGGGCGGACCTCGGGGAGCGAGTATTCCACCGAGAATCCGAAGCGCTCCCAGGTCATCTGGAGCTTGCTGCCCGAGCCCGGCCAGCCGGTTACCTTGTCACAGAACCAGCGCGACAGGTGCTCGGGTTCGGTCCAGGCATCGAAGGCCCGCTCGGGTGGGGCGGAGGTGATGGTGGAACGGCGGATTGAAGGCTCGTACACGGGGACCTCTTCGGGAAGGTGGGCCGGTTCCCTATCGCAGGTGCCAGGAGCCCCTGGAAACGGCGAGAAGGAGCCGGCCATGTTGGACTCTCTCTTCCACGCCTGCGTACCTCCCTACCTGCAAGGCCGGGTTGCGCCTTCCCAGACCGTGACCCTGCGCTTGCGCGCGGACCGCGAACTGGACCTCCTTGGGGTCTTCCTGAGGACCGCTCCGGAGGGGGAGCAGCTCATGACCCCGGCGCGTCGGGCCGGCCAGGAGGGGTGCTGCCAGTGGTGGGAGGTAGCGGTAGAATTGACCGTGCCCCGCCTGGCCTACCGCTTCATGGTCCAGACCGACCAGGGGACCTGGTGGCTCTCGGCGGCCGGACTCACCCGGCATACTCCCACCGACGCGACGGATTTCCAATTGCTGGCGGCCAATCCCGGCCCCGACTGGGTGCCGGAGGCCGTCTTCTACCAGATCTTTCCGGATCGCTTCGCGGATGGGGACCCTGCCAGCAACGTGCGCGACGGCGAGTACCTGCTGGATGGCAGGCCTGTCCTGGCCCGACGCTGGGAGGACCCGCCCACACCCGGGGCCGGCGCGCGCGAGTTCTACGGAGGCGACCTGCCCGGGATCGTGGACCATCTGGACCACTTGCAGGATTTGGGGGTCGACGGCCTGTACCTCACCCCCATCTTCACCGCTCCCAGCAACCACAAGTACGACGTGGCCGACTACGAGAAGGTGGACCCCCACCTGGGGGGCGACCAGGCCCTGATCGACTTGCGTCGGGCCTTGGACGAGCGCGGGATGCGCCTGGTCCTGGACGTGGTGCCCAACCACTGCGGGGTGGAGCACCCCTGGTTCAGGAAGGCCCAGGCCGACCCCGATTCGCCTGAGGCGGGGTTCTTCACCTTCCACTCGCATCCCCACGACTACGCCTGCTGGCTGGGGCACCGTTCCTTGCCGCGCTTGAACTATCGGAATCCCCTCCTGCTCGAGACCATGGTCTCGGGCCAGGCTTCGGTGTTGCGCCGTTGGCTGCGTGCGCCCTACAACCTGGATGGTTGGCGCCTCGATGCCGTCAACATGGTGGCTCGACAAGGGGGCATTCAGGCAGCTCACCAGGTCGGGCGGGCCATCCGCCGTGCCATCAAGACCGAGAACCCCCAGGCCTGGGTCCTGGGCGAGCACTTTTTCGATGGCACCGCACACCTGCAGGGGGATGAGCTCGACGGAGTCATGAACTATCGGGGCTTCATGATCCCCCTGTGGCAATGGCTGGTCGGCTCGGACCTGGAGGGTTTCAAGGGAAAACCCTGGGGAGACCGCAGCTTTCTTCCCACCGCCTCGCTGGCCGCGCAATGGCTGGCTTTTCGAGCGGCGATTCCCGAGAGCGTCTCCCTCCAGCACCTGAATCTGTTGGGCAGCCACGACACCCCGCGGATCCTGCATCTGGCCGGAGGGGACCGGCGCGTGGTCCAGGTGGCGGCGGTGCTCCTTTTCACCTGGCCCGGAACCCCGTGCATTTTCTACGGTGACGAGGTGGGATTGGGAGGAGGAGGGGATCCCGAAGGGCGCTTTCCGATGTCCTGGGACCAGTCACGCTGGGATCTTCAGAACCTGGGCTTCTTCCGAAGCCTGTGCCGGCTGCGTCGCGGCAACCAGACCTTGAGCCGGGGAGCTCTCCAAATCCTTCTGGCCGAAGAGGGGACCCTGGCCTACCTGCGCGAGAGCCCGGGTCAAAGGATCGTGGTGGTGGCCTGCCGAGAAGGGGCCTCCGGCCAGGTCCGCGCCATCTCCGTCCGCCACGGCGGCATCCCCGATGGAACCTTGTTCCGGTCCGCCCTGGGAGGAGGCACGCGGCGGGTCCAGGAAGGGTGCCTGGAAGGGGTACCGGTTGCGCCCGGGGCCGAAATCTGGATCGAAGATCGGGTTTGAACTCCGGGGAAGAAGTCTGCCAGGGGATTCGAGCTCGCCTCAGATTATTCTGGCGGGGGAACGAGGTCCACGCCCAGGTACTTGAAAGGCAGGAGCTCCTGTGCCATGCTGCGCATACCCCGTTGTTGTTGGATTGTCTGGACCTTTGCAAGAACAGACTTCGACAACCGCGGGGTTTTCCTTGCCTGGAAGGACGCAATATCCCTGAATTCTGGGACCTTTCGTCGTCCGGCTCAGAAGCTTTGACTATCGCCTGGAGCGCAGACCACCGAGGTCCTTGTCCCACAGGTCGCCGGGCCGGGCCGCTCGCCGGCGAGGAACAGCTTCATCGATCGTCTGGGGTCAAGACGACGAGAGAAGCCGGCAACGACCGCCACCCACGCCTCACCGGCTTCGTTTCACCCGTTGGGTGAACGAATCGAGGCCACAGTCCAAAGGCCAGAACCCAGT
>JAAZKF010000109.1 GCA_012799975.1 Burkholderiales bacterium | reverse complement strand
GGGAATTCCTGGCCCTGGCCAACGTCGGGCTCTTCGCCATCCCCGAGAACCCGGCCATCGTGCCCGACGTGATGCTCAGCCTGGACGTCACCCTTCCGGAGGATATCTTCGAGAAGGGGAACCGCTGCTATATGGTCTGGCGCTACGGCAAGCCCCCCGACCTGGTGATCGAGGTGGTCTCCAACAAGGTCGGCGGCGAGCTGGAGAAGGCCGAGACCTACGCGCGTATCGGGATCGGCTACTACGTGATCCATGACCCCGAGCGCTGGCTGGGCGAGCGCCCCCTGCGGGCCTTCGAGCGGCACGGGCGGCGCTATGTAGAGATGCTGGACTGTTCCTGGCTCGAGCAGTTGGGTCTGGGACTCACCCTCTGGAAGGGCACCTTCGAGGGCTGGTCAGACACCTGGCTGCGCTGGTGCGACCGGGAAGGCAACCTGCTGCCGACCGGCGAGGAGCAGCGCGAGCGTGCCGAGGCCGCAGAAGCCCAGCTCAGGGAGCAGCGCGAGCGGGCCGAGCGCCTCCAGGCCCGCCTGCGGGAACTGGGAGTGGACGTGTAGTCCACCCGGCCGTCACGCCCGAAGACCCGGGCCTTCCGACAAGCCTGCACTGCTGCCGCCCGGAGCGTCCGGCCGGCAGCAGTGCGAGGACGGAAAGCCGCCTACTCCAGCCGGATGCGCACCTTCCCCGACTTCAGTTGGTCCAGCAGGCGCTCCCTCAGCTCCTCTAGCAGCATGTCCACCTCGGCTGGGGTGGACAGCTCGCGGCCCCGCAGTTCGGTGCGCAAGGTGACCACGCGTACCCGGTCCATATCCTCGATGAAGCGATCCAGCTCCTGATCGGCCTTGGTTTCGGCCTTTGGCAGGTGAATGGTGGTGACTTCCCGCAGGGTGCTCAAAGCGGGCTGCACGGCCTTGGGGTCCGGCGTGCCCAAGGCCATCCGGAAGGGGCGCAGCACGTGTTCGACCTGCTCGGGGGTCAGCCGGTTGAAACCTTCGCGCAGCTTGACCCGCTCTCGTCGGCTCCCGGCTTCCCTTTCCGCTCTTTCGATAAGTTCCAGGCGAAGCTCCGCGTAGCGGGCCCGGATCGCCTCCAGGGTCTCCTTCAGGCTGCCTATATCCCGCCAGGGCCTTTCCGAGTCGAGCTGGTCCGCCAGGACCTGGGCCGCCTCCTCCAACTCGGGGGTGCGCTCCAGGGCCAGCAACTGCGCGAGGTGGACCGCCCGGACATCTTCCGCTTCCCGGACCTTCCGGATCAGCTCTTCGGTCAGGTCGACATGCAGGATCCCCAGTTGCTGGATCCCGTCCCGCAGGGGATCCAGGTTGTTCTTCACGGCCAGGACGCGGGCTTGAACGTGGTGGGGGCGCAGGCAGGCCTCCAGGCTCTTGTGCAACTTCTCCAGGCTGACCGGCAGGGCGGGCCGGCGCGGCAGTCGATTCAGGCGCCCTTCCAGCTCGCGAAGCCGCTCGGCCAAGGCCTGGAAGTTCTCGGCAACCGCATCGGCGATGGCCTCGTTCTCGCGCTCTACCTCCACCCCCAGGGAATCCTCGAAGAAGTGGCAGATGGCCACCCTGTCCTGGGGTCTGATGGCCTCGCCTCCCCCATACCTGATCTCCGCCCTCTTGAAGTCCCTGTCCTTCAGGAAGAGGTCCTGGACGCCGGGGTCCTGCACGGAGGTGATCTCCTTGCCCGTCTCGGGTTGGATCCGGATCTTGCCGGAGCGCAGCAGGCCCAGCACACAGGCCCTGACCACATCGGGCGGGTAGCCGCAGGGCGGCCCTCCGAAGTGCTGGATCAGGACGGTGCCGGTTGCGCCCCGTTCCTGTTCCAGGAAGTTGGCGATCCGGGAGGGGACCTCGCCCGAGCAGGGGACCGTGTACCTGCCGCCCTCGATCTCGACGATGCCCAACTGGCCGGCCAGGAACTTGCCGGACAATCCCGACAGGGCCGGCTGCAAGAGCTGCTTCATCTCGGAGTCGGTGATGGCGATGTCCAGGTAGTGGGGGTAGAGGGAGGGCAGGACCTCCTCGCTGGCGCCCTGGAGAAGGGCCGCGAACGAGGCGGGATGGCGATCCTTGTTCAAGACCCGCGACTGGAAATAGAGGGCCCCGTCCACGAAGAGCTCAGCCACCAGGGCCCGGACCTCGTTCTCCAGGCTGTCGCGGCGGGTCTGCTCGTCGTACAGCAGCCTTCGCTTGGGCTCTGAAAGGCCCTGAAGCCGGCCCTCGTAACTGGCCACCATCTTCCGCGAGCGGACCAGTTCCCTGAGTTTTGGTTCCAGGTGCGAGGGGCTGGCGGAAACCCAGACCAGCCGGTTTCGGCGCTGGTCGCTGCCGCTCTCCTTCACCCAGGACTCGGGGCGGCGGTCCTCCCGACGGGGCAGGTACTGGAAGTCCAGGGCCATCACGGCCAGGTCATTGGGAGAGACCAGACGCTCGTCCTGGAAGACCCGGCGATCCGAGAAGGTGGCCGCCAGGGGGAAGCTCCTGCCTTTGTACTTCGGGCGCTCCAGGCCGCGACCCAGCAGGTCCTTGAGTTTCTCGATGACCACCTCGCTCAGGGCCTGGCCCGACACGGACTGGGCCTCGCGCTCGTTGGCCCACTCCTGGCCCAAGGAACTCATGATCCGATAGCCCTGTCGCTCCGAAAGGCTCAGGAAACCAGCCTCGCGCAGCCGCTCCAGGGCATCGCGGTAGAGGTCGACCTGGTTGCCGGCGCCCAGCCGGTCATACAGGCAGCGAGCCACCAGCTCAGACGTAGTGACCTGCTGGTCCTGTACCAGTTCGAGCAGGGCCACGGCCTTGGCCGCCCGCAGCGCCACTTCGTCCTGCCCCAACTCCGGATGGGCCCTCAGGCGCGCCAGCGAGTTCTGGACATCCGCATCCAGCGCGGTGTGCTGGGCGTTGTAGATATGCTCGAGGGTGAGCAGGTGGCCCAGGGGTTGGAGTCCCAGGTCCTGCTCGCGGAAGATCTCGCCCAAAAGCTGCAGAAGACCCCGGATAGCCTGGTCGTCTCCCTTCATGCGGCTGGAACGGACCCGCAGGCTGGTGGTGATCTGCATCAGTAGATCCACATGCCCCGGGAGCATGGGATAGACCTCCAGGAAGTCCAGCTCGGTGATGGCCTCACACGAATATCCATAGAGCTTCAGGTCGGCACGGTGCTGCTCGAAAAGGCGGAGGAGATCGGCTTCACAGGCCTTCTTCTTGCACAAGAGCCGCCGGTGCACCACGTCGCGGATATTGGTGGCCGCCAGGTGCACGCGCAGGCGCGGCGGGAAACGGTCCTTCAGCTTGGAAAGATTGCCGCCCTCCAGGTCCTCGTCCAGCTTCTGCTGGCCCGTGGCCAGAAGCCAGACGCGGCCCCTGAGTCGCTGCCCCAGGGCCTCGGCCAGGCTCTGCAAGGCCAGTTGGCGCGAGTCGCTCTGGAAGACGTATTGGCTGACTTCGTCCACCACGAAGAAGAGCGTCCGCCCCTCTCCCCGGAAGCGGAGCATGGCCTCCATGCCTCGGACGGTCTCGTCCACCGAGGTTCCGCTGCCGGAGGTGCCGCCCACGCGCGTGTCCAGCCAGGAAGTGGGTTCCGTGTACAGCGTGGGTTTGAGGCGGTGCATGATCTCCGAGAAGTGGTCCTCGGCCAGGAAGTCGTTCATGGCCTCGGACCAGGGGCGGTCCAGGGTCTCCTGGGCACAGGCCAGGAACTCTTCCCACCTGCCGTCGCGCTCCAGCTTCAGCTCATGGTCGGCCACGAAGTCCGAGGTGGGGCAGTAGCCCAGCCTCTCCTGAAGCTGGCGCCGGGCCGCCAGGTGGATGTGCTCGTCCTCGCGGGCGACCGCCCCGATATCGAAGACCACGGCCAAGGGATCGACCTTCTCCAGAAGCTCCTGCCAGGCTGCGCGCAGTTCCCCGGCCAGCGGCGAGGTGTCCCGGGCCAGCAGGGCCTCGGCCAGTCGGGTGTCGTCAGGCAGGAGCATGCCGTCCAGGGCCAGGCCCAGAAGCTTGGCAAAGCTCGACTTTCCCGAGCCGAAGAACCCGGAGATCCAGCAGTTGGGAAGCTCGGGCCCGCCCGGGCGTTCCAGCTCGCTCCGGATGGCGCGCAGCAGGTGCTTCATCTGCTCGTGGATACCATCCGGCACGCGGTTATGGCGCGGGTCTTCCTGGGGGTAGCCGCCGGTGATGATGTACTCCCGGACCTCCTCCTGGACCCGCTCGGGGTCCTTCTCGTGGAAGTAGACCACAGGCGCGATGTCCCGGGTGATGTCCGACGCGAAAATCTCCTGGATCAGCACGGGGCGACTCCTTGGCGGGGCTCGGTAAGAATCGAATAGATGCGCGGGCGATAATCGCGGTCGGGATCCAGCTCCCTCATGAAGGAGAGGCCCGTGGGGGGGATATGCTCTCCGGGATAGAGCAGGACGACCGGGATCTGGAAGGTCTTCCCGTCCAGATGCCGCAAGAGCGACGAGGTGCGGACGAAGGGGTAGAGGGCTCCCAAGCGCCGGATCCAGATCAGGGTTCTGTCCTGCTGATCGGGATGGCTTTCAGCGAACTCGCCGATCTCCCGGATGACGTCGCCAGCGAGCCCCTGCTCTCCCTCCAGCAGCCGGGAAAGGGGGCCGCGCAACCGGTCCAGGGGACGCATGGGGTCCTTGGCCGCGATGCGCCGCTCCGAGTCGATGAGCTTCTGTCTCTCGTCCTCCCGCAGCCGGGTCCGCAGGCGCTGCACCAGGCAGGCGTGCAGGTCCACGTCCAGGACCTCCCATTTGCGCTTCTTCAACTCGTCGCTGAGCTGCCGGGCGCGGCGGCGCACCTCGAATTCCCGTTCGGGGGGATAGGGCAGGATGGCGAAACGATAGTTGCGCATCGTCGAGATCCGCGGCCCCTCGGGGGCCAGGAGGTCCTGCTTCAAGGCGGCAAAGGCGTTCTGAAGACCAAGAGTGCTCATCCTGAAAGTCCTCCCACCCAGTCCGGGAGGCTCGTCGCTTCCCAGTCGAATTCGCGCACGTCGCCGATCCGCCGATAGCCCAGGCCGGGAAGCCCTCGCCGCAGCCTGGATTCCAGAATCTCCCCATCCAGTCCCACCGAAAGCAGGTAGGAGTTTTCCAGGAGCGTCCCCTCCAGCGAGGTTCCCCGCAGCAGATAGAGCAGATAGGCCAGGGCCTGGTCGGGAACGGTGGGCCGGAGCAGGGCCCGGGTGCCCGTCGAGCTCGCGCGGCACAGCCCCGCTTCCGTGGCCGTGCTCAAAAGGCCCGAGGCCATCCGGCGCGTGGTGGACGGCGCCCAGCGGTCGCCCAGCCGCTGGTTGAGCCAGCGCACCACTCCGTCCACGTCCATCGTGGGCTGGGGGTGGGCGCGCCGCAAGGCCAGGTGCGTTCCCGTGAAGTCGCGATACAAGGGGTCGGTGAGCTGGAGGTGCCAGTGGCAGATCAGGGACCGGGCAACCGGGTCCTCCGGCCGCCAGCGGTGCAGGGCCTGGAGGGCCTGGGGCCAGGCCAGGAATCGGTAATCCAGGTTCAGGATGAAGTAGCGGACCCGGGCCATGCTGCGGCTTCCGAACCAGCGCTCCGAGAAGGCCTTTTCGACGCGCTGCTCCTGCGGGGTTTCCGGGTAGAAGCCAGCCCAATAGGCCCGGCTCTCTTCGACCGCCAGACCCATGCGCAGCAGCCGGGTATGGATTTCAGCAACCTCGGCGGGCCTGGAAGAAATCATGGGGGCCCTAGAGCCTGAAGAAGGGCGGGATGTATTCGGTCCCCAGGGGCACCAGGCACCCTGCCAGCATCCGAGCGGCCCGGGCGGGGTCCCCGGGTAGGGGGGCCTTCACCTGCCGGCCCGTGGGCAGGGCCTGGTAGGCAGCGTCGGGGGCCAGGGCGCGGAGCGCCTCTTCCAGGCGCTGGCGGTCGAAGTAGCCGCCGGGATACAGGCCCTCCGGGAAGGGCAAGGTGGCGGTGGGGGCCAGGGGCTGGACCTCACCATCCTCCAGCTCCTTCCCGCCCATCTTCAAGTCCCGGATCCGTCCGGTGAGCTGCTCGTCCAGCTCGAACCCCCAGAAGAAGAGGGTGCGGACGCCGTCAGGGTCGGCCATCATGCTGCGAGCCTTGCGGTCCGCCAGCATGGCGGCTCGCCGGGCGGCCTCCAGGGAGGCCCAGGGGTAGGTGCGCGGGAGCAGGCGCCGGAAGAAGTCCCCGCCTCCCATCTCATCCACCACATCGGTGCGCCACCAGCCCAGCCGAGAGGGTTCGCAGTGGCCTTCCCCGGCCCAGCCCACCAGGAACTGCAAAGCCAGGATCTGGTCGGTCGTGGCCGTGGATACCAGGTGGGTGGACATATAAGCCTCGCCTTCCCTTCAGATCAGTGCGCGAGTTCAAGTCTGCGGAGGGGCTTTCCTCCCCGGGGCGCCACCCATCTGGAAGTCGCTCTCGGCCACCCGGGCCCGGAGCAGATGCCAGCAGCCTGTGTGAATATAGCGCAGGCGCCCCCGGGCAGCGAAGCACCCGGGGGCGCTGAAGTCAGGTAGAGCCCGGGCTCAGACCCGGCGCAAGCGACGGAGCCGGAAGGTCACCAGGGCCAAGGCCAGGGCCAGACCCAGGGCCGGCGAGGGGTATTCAATCGCGGCCACGACGGGGGTCAGGGAGGCACGCACCGCAGCCCGCAGGAGGGGACGGTCCTGGATGAAGGCCGCGATGGGCGGAGAGTTGCGGTAGTAGAAGGCCGTGAAAGCGCGGCCCGGGGCGTTGGTCAGCAGGTACTCGTCGCGGAACTGCCGCAAGACCGCCACCTTGG
>JAAZKF010000108.1 GCA_012799975.1 Burkholderiales bacterium | reverse complement strand
GTGCTCACGTAGTTTCCAACTACGCTCCGCTCCTCGATGCACGCCTTCCTGGCATCCAGACCCGCCTCGATGGCCTCGGTTCTCACGCCAAGCGGCGGATTCAGGCCTGCCCTCAGATCTTGACACTCCATCATTTTTGACGGGTCCTTCGGGATCCCCTGCCGAGGCCAGCCTGCTACGAGACCGAAGAGTGGATTACCAGTGGCCCACGAGCTCCGGGGGGCCTCCGCCGACCCTGTGGTTGAAAAACATCCACAGGCCCCTGTGGAAACCTGCTGCAACCCCTCAGCAAACCGGGAATCGGTCCCGGATCGCCTCGGGATGGCGCTGTGGATAACCACAACATCTCGGGACCAAAATAAAAATAAACACAAGATCTTGGGCTAAAGGGTTGACATCAGGCCCTCCTGATGGCAAAATTTTTCAAGTCCGATCCTCGTCCGGCGAACCTCTCGCCCGGTCCCGAAACGGTCGGATCCGAAACAGATCGGAGGGCAACTTTCGTGCATAAGCCGTCAAACGGGAGCATCCTGGACCGACTCCCACTGCTGGGCAACAACACCCTCTCGCCCCTGGGCGAGAAGATTTTCCTGGATCGCTACGCCCTGAAGGACGGATCGAAAAGCACGCTTCAAACCAACGACCTGGTGGTAGCCTTGGTCGACTCGGCCACGGGTCAGCGCGAGATCGGAACCGCACTGGCCTTCAACGAGGGGAACGTGCAGGTCGTCCTACGCGATGGGACCACGCTGGAGCTTCCCCTCGAACACGTGGACAAACCCGTCGAGTTGACGGTCGAGCAGATGATGGACCGGGCCGCCCGGGGGGCCGCCGCCGTCGAGACCAGCACTCCTGAACGTCAGAAGTGGTCAGAGAACTTCCGCTGGCTCCTGGACTCGTGGAAGTTCGTGCCGGGTGGGCGAATCCTGACGGCCTGCGGCACCGACCAGAACCTGACCTTCTACAACTGCTACGTGGTCCCCAGTCCGGGAGACTCCCGCGACGGCATCATCGAGACCCTCTCGCAGATGGCGGAGATCATGAGCCGGGGAGGCGGAGTAGGCATCAACCTGTCCACCCTGCGGCCGCGCTACGCTTACGTCCGCGGAGTGAACGGACGTTCCTCCGGCTCGGTCTCCTGGGGCGGTCTTTTCAGCTTCGTGACCGGACTCATCGAACAAGGGGGATCGCGCCGGGGCGCCCTCATGTTGATCCTGAACGTCTGGCACCCGGATATCCTGGAGTTCATCCGCTCGAAGAGGGAAGCTGGCAAGATCTCCAACGCCAACATCTCCGTAGGCATCACCGACCGCTTCATGCAAGCCGTGGAGGAAGACCTGGACTGGGACCTGGTCTTCCCCGACACCACCGACATCCGGTATGCCGAGCACTGGAACGGAGACATGGAAGCCTGGCAGACCATGGGGGGCACGGTGGTTACCCACAAGACGGTCAAAGCCCGCGAGATCTGGAACGGCATCATCGAAAGCGCCTGGGCATCCGCCGAACCGGGAATCTGGTTCGTGGACCGATGCAACAAGGAAGCCAATTCGTGGTACTATCCCGAAGGCCGACTGGTCTGCACCAACCCCTGTGGCGAACAGCCCCTGCCGGCCTGGGCGGTGTGCAACCTGGGACACGTGAACCTGTCGCGAATGGTCCACAAGGGCGAAGTCGACTGGGACACCCTGGGACAAACGGTACGCTACGCGGTACGGTTCCTGGACAACGTGATCGATGCCACGCCCTACTTCTTCGAGCAGAATGCTCGCCAACAGAAGGATGAACGCCGCGTGGGCCTGGGCACCATCGGCCTGGCCGAGATGCTGATCCGTCTGGGGATACGTTACGGTTCTTCCGAATCGGTGGCCTTCATCGAGAGACTGTACGAGTTCATCGCCACCCAGGCCTACGAAGCCTCCAGCGATCTGGCTGTCGAGAAGGGGAAATTCCCCCGCTTCAACGCCGAGAAACTGCTGCAAAGCGGGTTCATGCAGCGCATGCCCGAGTCGGTCCGCCAGAAGGTTGCCGAACAGGGCCTGCGCAACGTCACCTTGCTGACCCAGGCCCCGACCGGGACCGTGGGCACCATGGTCGGCACCTCAACCGGCATCGAACCCTTCTACTTCTGGTCCTACCTGCGCAAGAGCCGCCTGGGAGTCCATGAGGAGAAGGTCAGCGTGGTCGAGGAGTTCCAGCAGGCTCATCCCGGTCAGCCCCTTCCGGACTACTTCGTCAACGCCATGGACCTGACCCCGGAAGAACACGTCCGAGTCCAGGCCGCCACGCAGCGCTGGGTGGACTCGGCGATATCCAAGACCTGTAACGTCCCTTCCAACTACACCATCGAGCAGACCCGCGAACTGTATGAGCTGATGTACCGCCTGGGCTGCAAGGGAGGGACGATCTATCGCGACAAGTCCCGCGACGAACAGGTCCTGCACGTCCAGGAGGCCCCCAAGCCAGCGGAAACTTCCAAGCCCAAGGTACGTCCCCGCCCTTACAAAAGGCGTGGCGTTACGGTTTCCAAGGCGACTCCCGCCGGCACTGCCCACATCGTGATGAACGATGACGAGGACGGGCGCCCCTTCGAACTCTTCATCGAGATCGGCAAGGGTGGCAGTGACATCAAGGCCATGGCCGAAGCCCTGGGTCGCCTGGCCTCTCTGGTCCTGAGGGTGAGTTCTCCCCTGAGTCCCAAGGAGCGCGTCCAGGAAATCGTCAAACAACTGGGCGGTATCGGGGGACCGCGTTCGACCGGATTCGGCAAGACCCGCGTGCGCTCGTTGCCGGACGCCCTGTCGCAGGCCCTGGAAGAGAACTATCTGGGTGCCGAAGAGGAGCTGGACGTGGCCACTCCCGCCTACCGCCAGGAACTGCTGGGTGAGACCCGGGACTCGTTGGGCCTGGAAGCCTTCGTCGACCTGTGCCCGGAGTGCGGCAACACCAGCTTCGTCTTCACCGAAGGCTGCACCACCTGCTACTCCTGCGGACACTCGGAGTGCTGAGCCGTCTCCTGCCTGTGCCCCGGGGTACAGGCAGGGGACTGTGTCCTGGCTTACAGACCGGGAACACTGCTCCGAGCCAGAATCCAATCGTCGGGTTCGGCTCGGAGCAGTGTCATGCACCCTGAACGCCCCAAGATCCTGCTGGTGGAGGATGACCAGAGCCTCCTGGAACTCTTCGCCCTGGCCCTGGAACAGGTCGGAGAGGTCCAGGCCTTTTCTCGAGCGGTTCATGCCCTGCCCCACATCGACGAGGCCGACATCCTGGTGACGGATTTGGCCCTGCCGGGAATGTCGGGCCTGGAGCTTCTCGACTACATCAGCTCCCGCGGTTCGTCGCTACCGACACTGGTCATTACCGCCCATGAAGGCTGCCCGATGATGAAAGAGGTTCTTCGCAGGGGCATCCCCATCCTGAAAAAACCTTTCCGCATGCACACCCTGCTGGAGATGGTCCAGGAGTTGCAGGCGGTCTGAGGCCGGATTCAGCCCGCCACTGCGATGGAGGTCGGCCCTGAACCGGAAGGTGGCAAAACCACCAGGCGATCGATGCGCAGCCCGTCCAGGGCCTCAACTCGGAAGTGGAAACCTTCCACCTCCACAGTGTCGCCCACCTCGGGTTTGCGACCCAGGCGGCTGAAGACCACTCCCCCGATGGTATCGTTGTGGGGGTCCTCAATGGAAACGCCCAGGTGCTCGCCGACCTCCTCGGTCAACAGCAGACCTGAGAGCCGATACGAACCATCGGGCAACCCTTCGATGTCGGGAGGCTCCTGGGTCTCGACCATGTCGTGCATTTCACCGACGATGCGTTCCAGGATGCTCCCCCAGGTCGCGATGCCGTCGGTCCCTCCATACTCGTCCAGGATCAAGACCATCCTGGCCCCTTCTTGCCTCATCCGAGCCAACAACTGAGGCACCGGAAGACTGTGGGGCACGCTGGTGATGGGGCGGATGAGGGAGGAAATCGGCCGTTCCAGACCTGCCTTGGGCTTGAGGTCCTGGATGGCGGCCAGGAGTTCCCGGACATGGACTACACCTACGATGTCGTCAAGATTCTCCCGGAATACAGGGAAGCGATCGAAACTCTCCTGAGCCGCCACGGCCAACAGATCCTTCAGGCGGTAATCGTGTGGAATGCATACCGCTTCAGTCCGCGGCACCATCACCTGCCCGGCCACCAGATCACAACACGAAAAGATCCGGCCGATCATCTCCTTCTCGATGGGGTCCAGCAGTCCCGCCTCCTCGCGGGCTGCCAAAAGCATCTTGATCTCCTCTTCGCTGTGGACCGTAGAGATGTTGTCTCGAGGAGCCACCCTCAGCAGGCGGACCAGACCCGAAGAGGCCTGGGAGAGCAGGCGGATGAAGGGTTTAAAGAAAATCAGGAAGAGTTCGGTGGGGGCTGCCGACCACAAGGACGTGCGCTCCGGATGTTGCAGGGCCATGATTTTGGGAGCCTGTTCGCCCACGACGATGTGAAGCGTGGTGACCAGGGTGAAGGCCAGAGCAAATGCCAACGAGTGTGCAGCGGTAGCAGACCAGGACCCCAGGCCCTGGAAGAAGGGGAGGAAGAGGGCGGCAAAAGCCGGCTCGGCCAACCAGCCCAGGCCCAGACTGGCCATGGTGATCCCCAACTGCGCCGCGGCGACGAAATCCTCCAGTTGGTCCAATCCGCGTTGAACGGCAGAAGCCCCGCGGTGTCCTTCCCGGACCAGTTGTTCGATTCGAGTTCGCCGGACCGTGGCCAGGGCAAATTCCGAAGCGACGAAGAAACCATTGACCAGGACCAGGAAGGCCACGCCCAACAGGCGCAGGCCGATATTCAAAGGGGCGTCATCCATCAATCGGGAGGTATCTCAGTCCTGTCAGCTCTTCCATTCTTCCCTTGGGGCAAGGATAGCCAGGGGCAGGGCAACTGTCAACGTCGGAACCGACTCGGACCCTACCAGATGTTGGAATACCAGCCCTCCGGGCAGAAGACCATAACCTTGGTGTTGCTGGGCATGGAGCTCAGCAGGCGGCCAGGGCCCGGGCGGGCGGCATGACGCCGTAGTTCTCGTAGTAGCGCTGGTTGAACTCCTCGATAGTGAAGGTGAAGCTCTGGGTGCCGTAGTTCTCGATGGCATAGGCTGCAGCCACGCTGCCCTTGCGCCCGCAGACCTCCAATTCCTCACCGTGCAACAGGCCGTGCACGAAGCCGGCGCGGTAGGCATCCCCCGCACCGGTAGGGTCGACGACCTGTTTAATCCGCGCGGGGGGCACCTCGATGTCACGCCCCTCGCGGGTATGGATCCGGCTCCCCCTCTCACCCAGGGTCACCACGACCAGATCGATGCGCTGGCGCAACTCGTCCAGCGTCTGGCCGGTCTTCTCCAGGAAGACAGCAAACTCATAGTCATTGAGGATCAGGGCCTTGGCCCCATCGGCCCCCTGCATCAATTCCTCTCCGTCCAGGGCGATCACCTGGAAGGAGGGGTCGAAGATGACCGGGACACCCGCCTCGCGGGCTTCGCAGGCGTGGCGAAGCATGGCCGGCGGGTCGTCCGGTGCCACCACGGCGAAGCGGGTAGAAGGGGTGACACAGGCTTTGAGGCTGATCTCTCGGGCCCGCGCCATAGCTCCGACGTAGAAACCGGTGATCTGGTTATTGGCCTTGTCAGTGGTGATCATGCACGTGGCCGTCATCTCGTCCGAATGCTGCTCGACGCACGAGGTATCGACACCCATCCCCTCCAGGTGGCTGCGATAGGGCCCGAAATCGCTCCCGGCGGCCGCCACCAGACGCGGTTTTTCGCCCAACAGTGCCAGGGTGTACCCGATATTCCCTGCGCACCCCCCCCTTTGCTTGCGCATGCGGTCCACCAGGAAGGAGAGGTTGATGATGTGCAGCTTATCGGGAAGGATGTGTTCCTGGAAACGACCGGGGAAACCCATTATGAAGTCGAAGGCCAGTGACCCCGCAACCAGGATTCGCCCCTGCGTGCCGTTGCCATGATCACACTTCACCATCGTCGTCTCCTCCAGTCGCATGCGGCACTCCCTGCATTCCTGACAGGTCGGCCATCGGAAAGAAAGCAAGGGATACTAGACCGGGGGCTCAGTCCCTTCTTCAAGAAGGCTCTGCCTGCCCAAACGCGCCATGCCGAACCCGGGGTGCAGAAGCACCGGCCCCGGTTCGCTCTGGAAAACCCTCAATGCTCGCCCCGCAACGGAGGTAACAACAACCAGGGATTGCTGAGGTAGGTGGCCAGGGTGTGTGACCCTTCCGAAGTACCGGGTCTCTTCTCGGCAGACTGGGGCGGAGCAGGGGGCTGCACCGGCTGGGACCGGGGGGCTTTCAGGCCCGTGGCCGAGGCTACCTGGAGCGGAGCCTTAGAAGCCGGCGGCGGGGTCGGACGGGGCTGGACAGATACGGGCCGGGGCGAAGGCCTTGAAGCGTTGGAAGGCTTGGGCTGCAGAGCGGAAACCAGCATATCCGGCCTTCCAGGCTGCGGAGCCGCTGACGCGGAGCGTTCCGGGGGCGGGGGCGCCGATTGGGGGGGCTGGAGCCGCAAGGGAGCCGGTGCCTTCTCCTGAAGTTGGGGAGTCCGCGTTTCGGGGGCCGTCGACAAGGTCTCAGCCGCCGGAGGGGTCTCCTGCTCGACCTCTTCCACAGGGACCGGCTTGTCGTCAGTCGGGGCCTGCGCCGACGGTTCTTCGGAAAGGACTGGAGAAGGGTCCTGCGCCACCGGACTGACCCGCACGGATGCCGGATCCGGGTGGGAAGCCTGCTGCTGTAGGGCCATGGGGATGGGTGAGACCGAAGAATTCACCGAGCTGGTCTCGGGCACCGGATAGACCGGAAGCGGAACGACGGAGCAGGTATCAGCGAGGGGTTCTGGAGTGGAAGTGGAGACGATGGTCTCGCCCCCCTCCTCGCCTGGCGGCAGAGCGGCGGAGCGGACCAGCATCAGGCCGAGAAAGGAGAAGGCCAGCAACAGAAGCACTGCCAGCATGGCCGCCAAGCGGCCACGTGGCGCCCGGGGGCGTACCCCTTCAGCATCTGGAGGCCAGGTTTCCGCCTCCTCAAGAGGAAGCGGCCCATGCCACGCCGTTCCTCCAACCGATTGCGAGGTGGGATCGGTAAGGACGGTCTCAAAACGATCCTGATCCGCAGAGGCGCCCTCGCCCAAGGGACGAATCTCCAGGCGTCGGATGGGACGCCGATCGATCTCGCGTTGCAGGTTGGTCGGGTCGGACATTGAGGATTCTCCTTCGCGGGGGAGGCCGGAGGCTGCGGAGTAACCGGACCAGGGGTGCACAGGCCACCCCTGATGATCCTATCCCCTCGAGGGCCTGCGCGGTCAAGGGTTTTGTTTCTATTTCGCCACAATTCCCATTAACAGGGAGTTTTTCCCCGACCTCCCGGAGAAGAAAACCCCGTTCCTCCTCCTGGTCGCGAGTCCAAGGCAGGGAGGAAGGGTGTGGCAATGGAATTCCGGAAACCGGGTTTCGGCCCACTCCGGGCTGCGCGACCCAGCGCGCCAAGTAAACCTATCCAAGGGGCGAAGACATGTTACTTATTGGCAACGGCAGGCTCATCACCCGTGACGACGGAGGCTTCTTCGACGACGGAGCCGTCGTCATCGAGGGAAACCTCATCCAGGAGGTAGGCACCACCGTCGCCTTGCGGCAGAAATACCCCCACGCGGAGTTCCTGGACGCTCGAGGCGGTACGATCATGCCGGGTCTGATCAACACGCACCACCACATCTACAGCGCGTTTGCCCGGGGGCTGTCGATCGATGGCTATAATCCGAAGAACTTCAACGACATCCTGGAGGGGATGTGGTGGAGGCTCGACCGGCAGTTGACCCTGGAGAACACCCACCTCTCGGCCTGCGCGACCTACCTGGACTGCATCAAGAACGGTGTCACCACGGTATTCGACCACCACGCCTCCTACCACGAGATTCCCGGCTCGCTGGACATGATCGCCCGGCCCGCCGGGGAGTACGGAGTGCGCACCTGCCTTTGCTATGAGGTCTCGGACCGTGACGGCGAGGCCAAGATGAAGGAGGCCGTGCTGGAGAACGAGCGCTTCATCCAACGCGCGGCTGCCGACGACACCGACATGCTCAAAGGCATGATGGGCCTGCACGCCGCTTTCACCCTGAGCGATGAAACGCTGGCCTTCTGCGCCGAGCACCAGGGTCGCGAGGCAGGCTACCACATCCACGTGGCCGAGGGCCCCGGCGACCTGCAGGATTCGCTCCAGCGCTTCAGCAAGCGGATCGTCCAGCGCCTCTTCGATGCCGGGATCCTGGGTCCCAAGACCCTGGCCATCCACTGCGTCCATGTCAACCGCGCCGAGATCGAGTTGCTGAAGGCCACCGACACGATGGTCGTCCACAACCCCGAGTCGAATATGGGCAACGCGGTCGGTTGTGGCCCCGTCCTGAATCTCTTCAAAGCCGGAGTCCTGATCGGACTGGGCACCGACGGCTACACCTCGGACATGCTGGAAAGCTACAAGGTGGGCAACCTGATCCACAAGCACCACCTGTGTGACCCCACCGTGGCCTGGGCCGAAATCCCGACCATGCTCTTCGAGAACAACGCCCGAATCGCCGGACGCTTCTTCAACAAGCCCCTGGGCGTCCTGAAGCCCGGAGCCTATGCCGACGTGATCGTGACCGATTACGACCCCCTCACACCGATGAACGGAGCCAACTGCAACGGGCACATCCTCTTCGGCATGAACGGTCGCTACGTGACCAGCACAGTGTGCAACGGCAAGATCCTCATGCGCGACCGACAGATCCTGGTGACCGATGAGGCGGACCTGATGGCCCGCTGCCGTGAGAGCGCCCTGAAGCTCTGGAATTCCATCAACGGCTGAGGAGGATCATTTTTATGTCCGATCGCATGACACCCATCCCCTTCCCTGAACTTATGCGCTGGATCCTCGAGGAGAGGAAGCAGGGCACCTTCTTCGCCCTGCACAATGGCTTCGTCGCCCCTCCAGGGGAGAGTCTGCAACTCTTTGGCGAGCACCTCGAGACGCCCTTCGGACCCGCGGCGGGCCCCCACACCCAACTGGCCCAGAACATCCTGTCAGCCTACTACGCCGGAGCTCGCTTCTTCGAACTCAAGACCGTGCAGACCCTGGACGGAGAGGACCTGCCTGTCTCCAAACCCTGCATCCTGGCCGAAGACGAGTGCTACAACGTCGAGTGGTCCACCGAACTGCGAGTCCAGGAGGCCTTCGACGAGTATGTCAAGGCCTGGTTTGCCCTGAAACTGCTGAGTCACGAGTTCGGCTGGGGTCATCCCGACGGGTTCATCTTCAACATGAGCGTGGGCTACAACTACGAGGGCATCACCTCGGAGAAGATCGACACCTTCATCGAAGGCCTCAAGAACGCCAGTGCCACCCCCATCTGGACAGAGTGCCTGGCCTGGGCCCGAGCCAACCTGGATTGTTTCGAGCGGGTAGACGAGGAGTATCTGGCGGGCATCTCGCCCAGGGTATGCACCTCCATCACCCTGTCCACGCTGCACGGATGCCCTCCCCAGGAGATCGAGCGGATCGCCGTCTGGCTGATCCGCGCCAAGAAACTGCACACCTTCGTCAAGTGCAACCCGACGATGCTGGGTTATGACTTCGCCCGCCGCACCCTGGACCGGATGGGCTACGACTACCTGGTCTTCGACGATTTCCACTTCAACAACGATCTGCAGTACCGCGACGCAGTGCCCATGTTCCGACGCCTTCAGGAACTGGCCATCGAGAACCGCCTGACCTTCGGGCTGAAGCTGACCAACACGTTCCCGGTCAGCATCACCCGGGGCGAGCTGCCGGGCGAAGAGATGTACATGAGCGGCCGCTCACTGTACCCGCTGACCATGGAACTGGCCCGCCGCATCAGCCAGGATTTCGATGGCCAGATGCGTCTGTCGTTCTCGGGCGGCGTCGAGGCCTTCAACATCGAGGGTCTGGTCTCGGCCGGCATCTGGCCGGTAACCATGGCCACCACCCTGCTCAAGCCCGGCGGCTATGAGCGCTTCATCCAGATGGCCCGAGCCTTGTCCGCTCGGACGATCCTGCCCTTCCAGGGCGTCTCCGTGGGACGGGTCACCCGGCTGGCCGAGCAGGCCCTCCACGATCCCCAGCACCTCAAAGCCCTCAAGCCGGCTCCTCGGCGCAAGCTGGATACCAAGGTGCCACTGGTCGACTGTTTCACCGCTCCCTGCACCCACGGCTGCCCGATCCACCAGGACATCCCGGGATACATCGAACTCTTCGGGAAAGGGGACGCCCTGGCTTCTCTGCGCTTGATCATCGAGAAAAACCCTTTGCCGTTCATGACCGGAACGGTCTGCAACCACCGCTGCATGGACAAATGCACACGCAACTTCTATGAAGAGCCCGTATATATCCGCAACGTCAAACTGCAGGCCGCCAAGGCCGGCTTCGAAGCGCTCATGGCCGAGCTCACCACTCCCCCCAAGACTTCCCCACATCGGGTAGCCGTGGTGGGCGGAGGCCCGGCCGGGATGTCGACGGCCTTCTTCCTGGGCCGCCAGGGAGTCCCGGTTACCCTCTTCGAAAAGCAGGAGCAACTGGGCGGCATCGTGCGCTACGTGGTCCCGGAATTCCGCGTCCCAAGCCAGAGCGTGGACTGCGATGTAGCCCTGATGCAGAAAATGGGAATCGAGGTGCAGACCGGCCAGGAGGCCCCCGGGGTGCAAAAACTCAAAGACCAGGGGTTCACCCACGTGGTCCTAACCGTGGGTGCTCAGGTCCCGGGAATCCTGTCCCTGGAGCAAGGCGAACCCCTCAACGTGATCGACTTCCTCCAGCGCCACCGGGCGGGGACCCTCGAAGACCTGGGGACCGACGTGCTGGTCATCGGAGGCGGGAATACCGCCATGGACGCTGCCCGAGCTGCCAAGAGGACCCCGGGAGTCCAGCGTGCGCGGGTGGTGTACCGCCGGACCCGGCGCTTCATGCCCGCCGACGAGGAAGAACTGCACCTGGCGCTGGCGGACGGAGTCGAGTTCCTGGAACTTCTGGCCCCGATCTCCTGGGAGGATGAAAAGCTCCTGTGCCGCAGGATGGTGCTGGGCCCGCCGGATGACAGCGGCCGGCGGACTCCGCTGGAGACCGACCTGACCGTCTCGCTCCCCTGCACCACGCTGATCGCCGCCGTCGGAGAGAAGGTGGATTCCCGCTTCTTCCAAGCCAACGGACTGGCCATGACCGACAAAGGCCGAGTGCAGGTCAACCCGGCGACGCTGGAGACCTCGGTCCCCGGGGTCTATGTGGCTGGCGACGCCCACCTGGGCCCGGCCACCATCGTCGAGGCCATCGCCGATGCCCGCCGCGTGGTCGACGCCATCGCCGGCCCCTATACCCACTCAGTCCCGGGCTGCACCAGCGACTGCCACTCCAAACGCGGAGTCCTGAAACTGTATGACGACAGCTCCAGGGAAGTCGAGCGCTGCCTGCAATGTGGGGATATCTGCGAAAACTGCGTCCAGGTCTGTCCCAACCGGGCCTACGTGTCGCTGACCGTCAAGGGTTTGAAGAACCCACAGATCCTGCACATCGACCGGATGTGCAACGAGTGCGGGAACTGCACGGCCTTCTGCCCCTACGACAGTTCCCCCTACCTCGAGAAGTTGACCCTCTTCTCGACCGAGAAAGAATTCGAGGAGAGTGCCGTGCCAGGTTTCTACCACCTGGGCGGCAAGAGGTTCCGCCTGCGGGTCGAGCAGACCCGTGAGGTGGACCTCGAAGAGACCGATCCCGGAATCGACCCGGCTCTGGAGAAGATACTCTGGGCCGTGCTGACCGACCATGCCTGGCTTCTGCCGGCCGGCCAGGCAGGCGTAGACTGAGCCGACGGCGCCTCTAAAGGAGGAGCCCTCCAAAACCATCGAGCCATGCTCCCATGGCAACCACCGCCTGGGAGCATGGCCTTGACCCGGACCTGTGCCGGTAACCCTTCCACGGTCAAAACCGTTTTCTGGATCCAGCGAGGACCCGGTCCGGCTGAACAGACCAGATGAAGCCCCCCTGGACCCGACTTGACGAGGAGAACTCCCAACTCATGTCGATTGTTCCCCCCCCCTCCCTCCCCTGGCACGCCCAAACCGAAGACGAGATTCTCCACGCCCTGGACTCCAACCCGGGGGGGCTCACTGTCGAGCAGGCCAAGGCCCGTCTTGAAAAGCACGGCCCGAACCTGCTTCCCCACCCTAAAGGCGACTCGATATGGGTCCTCCTCTGGAGGCAGATCAACACCCCGCTGATCTGGGTGCTCCTGGCAGCCTCGGTGGTGGCCCTGCTGGCGGATCCCCGCGATGGGACCAAGAACGGGCTGGTCATCCTGGCCGTGGTGATCCTCAACGCAGCCATCGGGTTCTTCCAAGAGTTCCGGGCCAGCCAGGCCATCGAGGCCCTCTCCGGCATGGTCCCCGAATTCGCTGCGGTCCAGCGCTCGGGGCAGCGCCTCTCGGTGCCCGTGCCCGACCTGGTGCCGGGAGACGTGGTCTTCCTGGCCAGCGGAGACAAGGTCCCGGCCGACCTGCGCCTGCTGACAAGCCGGAACCTCCAGATCGAAGAGGCAGCCCTGACGGGCGAGTCGGTCCCGGTCGACAAGGCGCCCGGTCCGGTGGACTCCGAGGCCTCCCTGGGGGAGCGCCAGTGCCTGGCCTTTGCTGGAACCCTGGTGACCTACGGCACCGGGACCGGAATCGTGATAGCCACGGGCAGCGCGACCGAACTGGGCCGCATCTCCACCATGCTGTCAGAAGCCACCGACCTGGTGACCCCCCTGACCCGGGCGCTCCAGGAGATCGGCGGCAAGCTGACCTTGGGGATCGTCGCTCTGGCAGCGCTGATGCTGGCTGTGGGCACCGCTCGAGAGATGCTGACCAATGGCTCAGCCTTCTTCGATGCCGTGCGAGGCACCGTCACCTTTGCCATTGCCCTGGCAGTGGGTGCCATCCCCGAGAGCCTGCCGGCCGTGGTAACCATCGCCCTGGCCATCGGAGTGCAACGGATGGCCCGGCGTCAGGCGGTGATTCGCAAGCTTCCCGCCGTCGAGACCCTGGGCAGCACCACGGTGATCTGTACCGACAAGACCGGCACCCTGACCCGCAACGAAATGACGGTCCAGGCCCTGTGGTCCCCCCAGATCGGAACGATCGCTGTAGACGGTGTCGGCTATGAGCCGGTGGGCGGCTTCACCCCAGACCTCCCGGAGGCCGGTCGCAGCCTGCTGGAAGCCGGTGTGCTCTGCAATGACGCCTCCCTGCAGGAGGAAGCCGGGCGCTGGACCGTCACGGGAGACCCCACCGAGGGAGCGCTCCTGACGGCCGCCGAAAAGGCCGGGCTGAAGGTCTCCGAGGTGCGCCAGGAATCACCCCGGCTGGATGCCATCCCCTTCGAAAGCGAAAACCAGTTCATGGCGACGCTGCATCGGATGGGAGAAGCCAGCATCCTGCTGCTGAAGGGGGCGCCCGAAATCATCCTGTCGCGTTGCCCGGGAGCCGAGCTCGAGGAGGTCCAGAACCAGGTGCTGGGGATGGCCTCCCGGGGTATCCGAGTCCTGGCTTTCGCCCGCAAGGAACTGCCAGGAGACCAGGTCCAGGTAGACATGGAGGACACCGCCACCGGGTTCCACTTCCTGGGCCTTCAGGGGATGATCGACCCGCCCCGTGCCGAGGCCATCGCGGCCATCCGGGACTGCCACCAGGCCGGCATCACGGTCAAGATGATCACCGGAGACCATCAGGCGACGGCGCAGTCCATCGGAGAGCAGCTCGGCCTGCAATCGGAGATCCCGGTGATTTCCGGCCGGGAACTCAGTCGCATGGATGATCCGACCCTGGACGACGCGCTGCGCCGCTGCCATGTCTTCGCCCGGGTAGCCCCCGAGCACAAATTGCGCCTGGTAAAGAACCTGCAGGCCCAGGGCGAGATAGTGGCGATGACGGGCGACGGGGTCAACGACGCCCCTGCCTTGAAACAGGCCAACATCGGCGTAGCCATGGGGATCACGGGGACCTCGGTCAGCAAGCAGGCAGCCGACCTGGTACTTACCGACGACAACTTCGCCAGCATCCGGGCTGCCGTCGAAGAGGGCCGCCGCGTCTACGACAACCTGATCAAGTCCCTGGCCTTCATGCTGCCGACCAACCTGGGACTGGCCCTGATCCTGACCTGGGGCGTCGCCTTCTTCCCCTTTGACCCCCGCACGGGCCAACTGCTGCTCCCCATGCTGCCAGCCCAGTTGCTGTGGGTGAACCTGATCGCCTCCTTCTTCCTGGCCACTCCCCTGGCTTTCGAGGCTCCTGAGAAGGACCTCATGGAACGTCCTCCCCGCCGACCGGGAGAGCCTATCCTCGGCCCCTTCGTCCTGTACCGGACGGTCATGGTGGCGGTCCTGATGACGGTTGGAGCCATCCTGATGTTCCTCGACGAGCGATCCGATGCTCTGATCTCTGGCATCAACGCTGCTGCAGCCGTCTCCGAGGCTCAGACGATGGCGGTCACCACGGTGGTCCTTTTTCAGGTCTTCTATCTGTTGAACTGCCGCTCGCTGAAACACTCCTTCCTGACGGTCGGGGCGTGGAGCAACCCCCCGCTCTACCTGGGAATCGCATTCCTGTTGGTCCTGCAGGCTCTTTTCATCTACTTCCCCCCCATGAACGTGGTCTTTGACACCGTGCCGCTCAAACCGGCCGACTTGGTGAAAGCCACGCTGGTAGGTGCCACCATCCTGCCGGTGGTGGCACTCGAGAAGGCCTGGCGCAACCGGCAAAAATGAAATACCCCCCGACAACGGCGAGGTTTCTCAAGCCTGCTCCGCCAGGGGGGTGGCCAGGTCCCTGGATCGTCTTTGAATCGCCGCCTGGCGTGCCACCCGAGCAAACGTGTTGCGCCAGCAGCAGCCTATGTGAGCATCCACCAGCATGGCCTGAGGGCCTTGTTTTGCCCCGCGCGGTGCAACCCCATCAAGAGGCGGGGCGACCGACGCGATATTCACACAGGCTGCTGGCCCTGTACCAGATCAGATAAGCAGACGGCTTTGAAGAGGCCTGAACCGAAATGCTTTGAGGGCACTGTTCCGCCAGGCCCGGACCAACTCGTGGCCGGGATCCCTCTAGCCTGAGACTCATCTGAAGGGAAGCCAAGGCTCACCATTCCGGCAACCTGGAGGGGTAGCGGCAACCCCCACAAACCCCCACAGGTACTAGAAGCAGTCGCCCCCAGCCCGGAAAATGCTGACACCCCCGCACGGCCCCAGCACATTCCGGGGCTGTACGGGAGTGTCCATATGGTGTTCTTCAAAAGGCCGAGGTCTTCAGGTCACTGGATATCCGAGAAGGTTCCGGCCGGAGATTCATGGATCAGGCTGGCCCGGGACTTCAGGGGCAGGACTATATCGAGGTTCAAAGCAGAGCCGTCGCCACCGATGAAGCGGAAGAGCGACGTCGACCAGGGCGGAACGACCTTCTCGATCCAGGCCGTCGGCTCGGACGACACGACGAAGCCGGCGGTCAGCAGGTTATGGAAGATCGGAGGTTCATCCGAAAGCAGGGGGCGATAGTTGTTCAAGCCGCCCGGACGCAGCAGACTCAAGTCATACTGGGGCGGGACGCCGGCCAGTGACGAGGCGTGCAGCGCGATGTTGAATCCGTGGAAGACATCCTCGGGTTCAAGCCCCAGGACGGCGTTGAGGTTGAGCAGCCCGCGATGCCGCGACCTGGTCAGCTCACCCCACTTCTCGGCCCCATAGCGGTCGACCAGATAGAGGCCGAAGAGATGACCGATCCCATAGGGGTCGCCCTCTTCCAGGAATGGTGTCCAGAAGTTGGAGCCCACCGTGGTGATGCCGGTCATCCCCGGGGCGATGAGGCTCTCCCCTCCCAGGAAGAGGTTGATCGGGTCGTAGGCCAGCAGGTCGGCCCCACCAGTAGGCGAGGCGTCCAGAGCCTTGTGAACCCCATAGCCACACAGGGTGGCCATCGTCTCGGCGAAACCTTCTGCCATGGTCCGGCGCTCGGACAGCGTGTAGGCACTGTGGGCGGGGTCCGGCGTCTGGGGGTCGAAGTGGGGGAAGGTGCCTTCCTCGCCCACCTTGGCGTTCATCTGGACCAAGTGCAGGAACTCATGGGCCAGGGTGCCGTAGAGGCTGTAATTCTGCAGCGGATTCCCGCCTGGGACAGCGAGGGCTTCGTAGTTGATGTAGACATACTCCCCGGCGTTGGAGACGGGGTCGATATCAGTCCCAAAGATGTCAGCGAAGCGGACCAGGCCAAAAACGAACCCACCTTCGATGGCCATGGTGCTGGCCGAACAGATGACCAGATTGACGCGCAGGTCGCCGTCTCGGCCGCCCACGGGGTTGTTCTGCCACTCGTGGCCACAAATCCCGGTGATCCGATCATACAGACCGATGGTACCGGGAGCGGTCGGGTCGAAGGGGTTGGCCGAGTCGAAGACCTGGGCCAGTTGCAGGGCATCCGCCTCGGTGATGACCCCAGACTCGGCCAGGATGTTGCAGTGGACGGTCTGGGAGTCGTCCAGCATCTTGACGACCTCGATCTTGGAGTCTACTTTGTCGGCCAGCGGATGGAAGAGCTCACCGGGAGTGCCCTTGGGCAGTCCGTCCCAGCGCGGCTGGATCTCGCGCGGCCGGAGCAGCTCGGATCGCTCGCGGACCCGCTCCAGCCCGACCCGTTCGTCAAAGGAGCGGATTGACTCGTTCAACCCACACTTGTCGGCAAACGTCCCCTTGGCGTGAGAGTGGTCTTCAGCGCATTCGCTCTGACGGGCATTGACGGCGTTGATCTGGATGGTGTTGCCGGACTGATCGAACTCATCCTTGCTGACCGGGGTGAAGACCAGGACCGCCTGATCCCCTGCGTTGTAGGCGGGGATTCTGAAACTCACCGGGCGCTGAGGGGGGGGCATCGGGCCCGGGGGCGGGACGTAATGGAAGCTCGAAGCGTCGCCTCCCCCTGAACCACATCCAGCCAACAGGCACCCCGAGAGTACCGCGGCCGTCATCCAACCGAGGAATTTCCTTCGCATCCAACACCTCCAGGCAATTGCCACCCTGCGGAGCCCCCCGGACAGACCGGTATCGGACTCTCGGCGGCGGAGCCTCTCCGCCCAGGCAACCGGGCGCAGGAATCCGGGCAGGGTATTCGCAATGAACCTCGAGATTCCTCGTGGGTGTGTCAGGCCGATTCCAGGAGCCGGCGGGCCCCGTCCCCCTGGGCTTCCAAAGGCTTCAAACCGGGAGTTCGCGCAAATCCCAGGTGCCGTCCGGATGGCCAGTCAGGATCGCGTGCGCCAGGCCGGGGAAGATCCCCGTCTCAACGACGCCCGAGAGGCTCTTGATCCGGGCGTGCAGAGCCGCCGGCTCGGGAATACCCGCGAACCGGCAATCGATAATGTAGTTGTCATGGTCGGTCCGGAAGAATTCGTCACCTTGCCGACGCATCCCGGGTTCAGCCCCCAGATCCCGAAGTGCCTGGAGGGTTCGCGACCAGCCGAACGGGACCACCTCGACGGGAAGGCGGAAGTCGTGTCCGAGTTCGGCCACGTGCTTGTCGGGGTCCACCACGATAACGACCCGCCGACTGGCCAAGGCGACCAGCTTCTCGCGCAGGAGGGCTCCGCCACCGCCCTTGATCAGATTGCCGGCCGGGTCGACCTCATCAGCCCCGTCCACGGTCAGATCCACAACTCCAAAGTCGGGAAAACCGGGAACCATGGCCAAGCCTCGCCGCCCAGCCTCCCGACCGGTCTTCTCGGAGGTGGCCACGCAGGTGACCTTCAAGCCTTCTTGACGAACCCGCTCCGCCAACAGGTCCAGGAACTTGATGGCTGTCGATCCGGTACCCAGACCGACGACCATCCCCGACTCCACCATCCCACAGGCGGCGCGGGCAGCTACCCACTTGGCCTTCTCGCGCTGCTCGGACATCTGCAGACCACCTTTCCGGATCTTACTAGAACTCAGGAGTCAGCCACCAGTTCCTGGTGTCCTCCTCGACCGGGGCGTCGTCTACGACGACGATAGGGGCGGGTCGTCCCGGCCTGGTCGCCATATGGAGGGGCGAAGCCCGGCGAGGGTTGCGACGAGACCTGCCCGGTTCCCCAGAATTCTCCCAGTCTCTCGTTCCACCAGGCCAGTTCTGCCTCTCCGCTCCCCGTGGCCTGGACCAGCATCCGATACAGGACAAAGGCTTCGGGGAAGTAGGAGCGCGCGACCAGCGCCTTGGGGAAGGTTCGCTTCCGCTTGCGCGGCAGCATGCGACGCTGCGTCAGGAGGATCTGCGTCACGCGTTCCTGATCCTTCCGGGAGATCCCCAGACGGGGCCCGAGTTCCTTCATCACCTTGCGGACCAAGGGGTCGGGCGGCTCGGTCCCCAGCAGGCCAGCCTCCAGGCACAGCGGCGCCAGCATTATGGCGAAGAGCAGGGGGCGGGCCTTCGAGGTTCTGGGCAACTCGTCCATGCTGCGCAGCAGACGGTAGTAGAGCTGACCGTCGAGGTCTTCCGCGACCTGACCATGGTCAGCCCGCTCGAGGTAGGCAAAAATCTCGGGAACCATCACTTCCAGCAACCCCGAATCGTCCAGAAGCTCCATGCAGCGACAGGCCGTACCGCTCTCCAACAACCGCGCGATCTCCTCCTGTACTCGGGGGGCGGCCGCCCTCTCGATGGCCCAGCGATGAGCCACCATGGCCTCCCAGGTAGCGCGATCCATCTTGAAGCCCAGGCGCGCGCAGAACTTGACGGCCCGGATCATCCGGACGGGGTCCTCCTGGAAGCGCAGGTCGGGGTCCCCGATGGTGCGGATGATGCTGCGATGCAGATCCTCAACCCCCCCCACATAGTCCAGGATCGAATAGTCGTCGATATCGTAGAAAAGACCGTTGACCGTAAAGTCCCGACGCCGCGCGTCCTCCTCCGGGGAGCCGAAGGTGTTGTCCATCCTGATCTGCAGGTCGACGAAGCCGTCCTCGTCGGCTTCGGGAAGGCCATCCTCCAGGTCCGGCTCCCGCCGGAAGGTCGAGACCTCGAGGACCTTGTCCCCTCCGAAATGAACATGGGCCAGGCGGAAGCGCCGCCCGATGAGCCGGCAATTGCGAAACAGCTTCTTGATCTGTGAAGGCCGCGCCGAGGTGGCGATATCGAAGTCCTTGGGTGCGCGGCCCAGGATCAGGTCACGCACCCCGCCGCCGACCAGATAGGCCGTGTGCCCAGCCCGATACAGACGGTAGAGGACCTTCAAAGCGTCGGGATCGATGTTCTTGCGAGACACGGGGTGTCGCGTCCGCGGGTAGACCTTCGGTTGCATGCCCTTCCTCTTCCCGCTGGGCCTGGAGAAATGCCGTTCCCCTAATCTCGGAATCCCCAACTGGGAAGCCAGGACACCTCACACAAGAGGGCTCAAGCTCCCGAGCCCTCTTGTGTAGGGTGCCCCCCTCCCGGCCCTGTCGTCCGGATCCCTGGGGCAGGTGGCGGGGCATTCTCCGCCTCCCCCCGAAAAACCCTCCAGATACCCCGGAGGAAGGTAGAGGAACAAGCTCGAAGGCCCTCCCCACGAAATTGAATATATATAAGGAGGCCCGGGATGAACCTGGTGACCCGGATTTTTCTGGCTATTGCTATCTTTGCGATTCCGACTGCCGTCGCAGCGGCGGAGTTCTCGACCGGAACCGACGCCCACCGGGACATCAACGGAGCCCAGGTGGACAAGATGCGCGACATCAAAGGCGTCCGCTACGACCTGGCCGATGGGGCAATCGTCCTGCTGATGACCGACGACGAGTGGGCCGTCAACCACACCGGAGAAGGTCTGGAATTCCTCAGCGACGAGCGCCAGGCACGTCTGGGTGTCGAGGCCCATCTGGCTGGTTCCGGCTGGTCCCCGGCCAACGCCCTGCAGGCTACCTTGGACAACCTCAAGAAGGCACATGGCGGAACCTGGACCTCCCCGGAGCAGACCAACGTAGCCGGGATCCCCGCCCTCAAGGCTTCGGGCAACGACGTCTTCGGCAACTACTACTTCGAGATCTACGGTGTGGAACGGGCCGGAATCCAGTTCCTGGTCTGGATGCGGACGCCCTACCAGAACCGCTGGAACACCCGACTGAAAGCAGACGTGGCCTGGGTGATCAACAACCTGCATCCCTCCACCCGGACCGTGATGAACAAGCTCGAAAAGTAGCTTCCCACCTGGACGGCCCTGGCTCGCGACCAGGGCCCTTTGCTGTACCCAGGCCCACCGGAGGTCGGCGGATTTGTCCCGAACCTGCACCATGGGGCTTCTCGCAGTGCTGGTCATGCTGCCGGCCCTCCTGGTCATGCTCGCCCCGAACCGGGTAGGAGCTGGACCTCTATCCGAGGTGATCCTCTTCGCCGCCAAGACGGACCGCTACACCCAGATCCAGATGGTCCGCCCCGATGGCCGGGATCTGGGTTTCCTGATCCGACTCCGCGGGTATTGTCGCCAACCCGACCTGTGTTCCAGGACCGGCCTGGTAGTCTTCGCAGTGTACGAACACGGCTCTTGGAACCTCTACCGGGTCGACCTGTCGGGCCGGAACCTCCAGCGCCTGACCAGCTCCCCCTCTGATGACCGACATCCCTCGTGGTCCCCCGACGGAACCCGGATAGTCTTCGAGACCAACCGCTGGGGCGCGGAGGAGTTGGCGATCATGAAGGCGGACGGGACGGACCTTCGCCGGTTGACCTCGGATCAGACGATCAACCGCTTCCCCACCTGGTCGCCGGATGGAAGCCGAATCGCCTTCGTGGGATGGAGACAGGGGTCTTCCGACCTGTACACGACGCCTGCGGAGAATCCGGGCCGGGCCACCCGAATTACCAGAAACTTCTACGCTGACGTCACCCCGGCCTGGTCTCCAGACAGCCGACATCTGGTCTATGGGAGTTGGAACCACCTGCGCGGCTTCCTGGCGGTGATCGGGCCGGAAGGGGTTCCCCGCCGGCTCCTGCAAGGGACCGAGTCCGCCAGCTATCCAGCCTGGTCCCCGGACGGCCGCCAGTTGCTCTTTACCGCCCGGACGGGGAATGGGGCCGCGCTCTACACGGTTCCCGTAGAGGGCGGCTCACCCGAGTTATTCCCTACGCCGCCCTTCACGGAGGTCTACGACCTGGTCTGGAAGCGCCGACCGCTGCCCTGGTAGGAGACCTCCGGGGTCCTGGGGGTCGCCCCCAGGTCCAGCATGGCCTGCCGCAACCTCGACAGTGCCTGGTCGACCTGCTGGCGTACCGGCACACCCGCCTGCAGGCGCCCCAGGTCCAGGGGGGCACCAAATCGCATGGTCTTGGGTCGGCAACGCAGCATGCGGGCCCCCAGGGGAAGGAAGCGATCAGTTCCCTGGACCACGGCAGGCACCACCGGACATCCCTCACGCAGGGCCAGGGTGGCTACCCCCGGGAAGAAGGGCCCCAGGTGCCCATCGGGGCTGCAGCGGCCCTCCGGGAAGATGACCACGGCCTGACCGTCGCGCAGCAGGGCACGACACCGGGCCACGGCTTCCGGGTCCTGCTGGCCGCGACGGACCGGGAAAGCCTGCATGAAACGGATGGCGGGGCCCAGGATGGGCAGGTCATGCAGCTCCTGGGCGGCCATGTAGTGCAGGGCACGAGGACTGGCCCCCAGCATGGCTACGGGGTCCGCCAGGCTGATGTGGTTGCAGGCCACCAGCGCCGGCCCATACCGGGGAATGTGCTCGGTTCCGCAGACCTGATAGCCACCCGCGACGTGGTAGAGGGCGTAGGCAGCCATCCGGATCAGGGGATGCAGGCAAGCGTACAGGCTCACGGTCTTCAGTGTTCGGAGGCTTGACAGGGCTATTCAGCGGCCTCCTGGACCTCATACCCCAGGCTGAGCAGGCTTTGGGCCAGGGTCCCGGGCTCGGCCAACATGAGGGCGGCCACCTGCCCGTGCTGGAGAAGGACCACCAAATCCGAGCGAATCGAAACATACAGGAGGGCTTGAAGGTCCTTCTCGGAGTTCACGAAGGTCCGCCAGGGCGCGCCCAGACCGGCTCGCAATCCGGCCTCGGGACTGCCTGTTCGGAGGGTCGGCCGGCCCGCGACTCCCAAGGCCCAGTGACCGCCCTGGTCAAAAGCCGAGAGGTTCACGACCCGTCCCTCGCGGGTCCGCACCAGGAGGTTGCCGGAATAGAGCTTCAACTGCTCGTCCAGCACCTTGGTGGGGTCCCCCAGGGAAGAGACGACTTCCTCTTCGGTCATCTGCAGGCTCAGGCCGTTGAGGTCCAAGGCGGCCTCGGCATCCCAGGCCGGGGGTGCGGCCCAGGCGGGAAGGCCGAGCAAGAAGAGACACAAGGTCATCGTGAGAAGGCGTTTCATGGGTGCCATTCTAACACGAAACCGGCAGGCATGCGGAAGCAGAAGGCCGGAAGGCTCCCGGTGTTCGGAAGCTGGTCCTACTCCAGCACCGTAAGCCGAACCGAGGACTCCCCCACTCCAGCGGCCCTCAGGACCAGGGTGTGGTCGCCGGGTGTCAACTGCCAGCGGGTCGTGAAGGGGGGGGGACAGCGTTCCAGGATCTGTCCATCGACCAGCCACTCCACCTCCGGGACCCCCTCGGGCACGACGGCCCGCAGGGTTACCTTCTGGTATTCCCGGCGGAGCACGGGATCCAGACGGAAGACCGCCCCCTCTTCCGGACTGGCGATGGCCAGGCGGACCGGCCTGGTGGAGGGCGGCTCCGGATATTCGCCGGGGCTCCGGCCCCGGGGGCGGGCCGCGGGCAGGACCGGACGGGTCGAGCGCGAGCGCGAAGCTGAGATGGAGTCCTCAGGCGGCGTGGGCAGACCGACCTCGGCCATCCAGGCCCGATACAAGGGCGGGTGGACCTCGTAGACGCGCTCCAGGCGCTCCGAATCTGGCGTGGAGGCCCCGCCAAGCCCGCCCGTACGCCGGTCCAATACAACCCGGCGATGCACGCAACAGGGTTCCGACGGAACCGTCCCCGACAGGAACCATTCCGCCATGGAACCTGGACAATCGGGGCCTGGTCCCTGCCCTGAGACCGGGCAGATAGCCTCCTGCACCACGCCTGCCGGCACCAGGAAACCCTTTTCTGCGGCGCGGGGGGGTGCCTGGGCCTCCTCCCGGGCCCGCAAGGCCAGCATCAGGTCTCGGAACAAGGGAGCTGCGCCGGTCACTCCGGAGGCACCGACCATCGAACTTCCGTCGAAGTTCCCCACCCAGACGCCGACCACGTGACGCGGGGTGTAGCCCAGGGTCCAATTGTCGCGGTAGTCTTTCGAGGTTCCGGTCTTGGCAGCGCAGGGGAAGGACAGGCTCAAGGGCCCGTAGCGTCCGAAAGCCGGAGCCCGGGCCTCGGGATCAGCCAGGATGTCGCTCAGCACGAAGCAGACGCCGGGGTCCATGACCCGCCTAGAGGGAAAAGTCGGGATCGGTTTCCAGTTCCCCCCTTCCGCCATCGCCAACACCGGACGAGCCGGAGCGTAGAGTCCGCCCCGCGCCAGGGTCCGATAGGCCAGGGCCAGATCCAACAGGCAGACCTCGCCGTCACCCAGGACCAGGCCCGTCCCGTAGTGGCTGGCCGGCCGGTCCAGGCAGGTGAAGCCCAGCTCATGCAGGCGTTCCAACAAGGACTGAGGGCCCAGTTCCTGCAGGGTGCGGGCGGCCACCAGGTTGTAGGAACAGGCCAGGGCCGTGCGCAGGCGGACCGGACCGTGGTGGGTCCAGTCATAGTTACGCGGGAGGAAGCCATCGCGGGCTCCGTCGGGGTGGAACTCCAGATCGGGAAGCACGCTGGCCGCAGTCCTACCCCGTTCCAGGGCCATTCCATACATGAACGGCTTGAGGGTCGAACCTGGCGAGCGCAGCGCCAAGGCCGCGTTGACCTGCCCGGCCACGGGATCGAAATAGTTCCGCGAGCCCACCAGGGCCAGGATCTCACCCGTAGCCACATCCAGGATCACCACGGCCCCATTGCCCACATTCTGCCCCGCCAAACGCTCCAGGTGGGTCTCCAGCAGATCCTCGACCAGGCTCTGCAAGGAAGCATCCAGGCTGGTGCGCACCTGCCGATCCCCCGCAGCCGGTGGCAATTCGGCCAGGACCATATCACAGAAGTGAGGCGCAGCGAAGCGTTCGTGCAAGGGAGCCGCCAGGAGAGGGACCTCCAGGGCCTCTCGGAGATCCTCCTCGGTGAGGAGTCCCGCCTCCCCCATCCGTTTCAGAAGGTCCCGCTGCAGCACGACGACCTCCTGGGGGCGACTGACCAGATCCAGGGCCTCGGGAGCCCGAGGCAAAACCGCCAGGGCGGCCGCCTCGGCCGGCGAGAGGAGGCTGGCCGACTTCTGGAAGTAGCGCCGGGAAGCCGCCTCGACCCCATATGCTCCGTTCCCGTATGGGATGCGGTTGAGGTAGGCTTCCAGGATCTCGGTCTTGGAGAAGCGGACCTCCATGCGCACCGCCTCCCAGGCCTCCAGGATCTTGGTCCCCAGCCCCCGGGAACGAGGGGGGCGCAGATTGCGGACCAACTGCTGGGTCAGGGTGGACCCCCCGGTCAGGACCCGGCCCGCCCGCAGGTTGATCCAGGCGGACCGCAGCAGGGCCAGGGGGTCCACGCCGGGATGCAGATGAAAGCGGCGGTCCTCGGCCAGGATCGTCGCCTGGACGAGCACCGGAGCCACCTGGTCCAGGCTCACCCAGCGGCTGACGCCGTTGCGGCTGGAGGGCACCTCCCGCAACACCTCGCCATGCCGATCCAGCAGGATCAGCGAGGCCTCCTGGTGGGGCCGGGCCAATTCCTCAGGAAGCGGCCAGCCCACCAGGACCCCCACCAGGAGTAGGACCAGCACCAGGGCCAGTCCCCACCGGCGACGGTTCATTGCCCCGGCTGGACCTCGACCACCTGGACGGGAGTGGTCCCGAAGATCTCGGGATGGTACATCTCCTCGGCCCGGGTTGCGGGAAGCCGGAATTTCCCGGGCAACATGGCGCGGACCAGGTACTCAAAGGTATGCTCGCCGGGCACCAGGCCGTCGGCGAAGAGCAGAACCCGAGAGTCCTCGATCTCGAAGTGGTTGAAGGTCCCCATCCAGGGCTTGGCGATCCCGGCCTGCGACAGCACCTGGCGGAACTCATCGCTCTCGGTCTCGAAGGTGGTCTGGACCACCTCGAAGCCAGCCGGGACCGGGTCTTCCACCACCACGTAGCGACGTTCGTGAGGAGTCAGCACCGTCAGGGTAACCCTATAGGTCTGCCCGGCCCGGAAGGGGCCGATATGGACTTTGGCTCCCTCCAGGGGTCGCACGGTCCGGAAGACCGTGAAACCCTCGTCCTGCGCGGGGAGATCCTTCTCGGGGGCATAGCGAAGCCTCAGGTCGTAGTGCAAGGTCCCCCGACCCCGGCGCCCGAAAAGCACCTCCAAGGCCTCCCCGACCTTCCCCTCCTCCAGGGTGGTCTGGCTGGAAGCCAGGGGGGCCTTGGAGTTCAGGCGGGTCTGTAGGATCCCCCGTCCGGCCACCTGGACGGTGGCCTCCAGGTCGGGGGTCTGGCTCTCGAAGCGCGAACGGTAGGCCAACAGGGCCCGTAGCGCCGCCGCATCCTGCTGGGTAGTCCCCCAGTGACCGTCGCGGCGGGCCTCCATCAGCCAGCGAACCATCCGGGGGGCCAGGGCGGACTCCCCCTGTTCCAGGAAGGCCTCCAGGACCAGACTGGTGGTCCGGACCGAAGAGGAGAAGAGCCAGGGCTGAGGCACCGGATCATCAAACCAGGCCGTCTGGGCCTCCACCCGGGCCAGGTTCTGGATATCCCGACGCAACTCGTCGACCACGGTGGAGTTCTTCATCCTCCAGGCGGCCCGCAGCAGGTGCACCTTGGCGTCCACAGAGAGCTGGTCGCGCTCCTTGAAGAGGGCCGAGAGGGTAGCGGGGTCACTGTAGTCCATCCGCGTCAGGGCCTCCAGGAGGCTGGCCCGGACGGTCAGATTCTCGGTCGAACTGAACGGATAGTCGCGGTTTTTCTGGTTCAAGGCCTTCTTCATGGCGGCTCGGGCCTGCGTCAGCATGGCCTCCTCGACCCGGAAGCCCCGCTCCCGAGCCTCCAACAGCGTACGCACGGCCGAGGCCGTCAATTCGTCGTGGACGCGGTCCGAGCCCGCCCACATCGCGAAGCCTCCTCCTTCGACCTGTAAGGAGGCCAGCTCATCCAGTTCGGCCTGAGCCCGGGCCTTCAAGGCCTTCTTGTCCAGATCCGCCCGAGCCGAGGCCGTCAACAGGTCTCCGGCCAGAAGCAGGGGGACCAGACGAGAGAGACGCTGTTCCAGGCAACCGTAGGGATAGTCGACCAGCCAGTTGAGCGCCTCCTCCACCCCCGAGAGGACCGAGGAGGAGACCGTGGTCTCCAGGACAGCCGTCCCCGGCAACACGCCTCCGGGAACCTGCACCCGCTCGACCTGCGAGTCCACAGGGACGGTTCCGCTGGTGGCCACCGTCTCCAGGCGCTGGGAGAGGTGGACCGGCAGAGGCAGCTTCAGGGAATCGCGGTACGAACCCAGCGAGGCCCGGAAGCCGATCTCCGAGTCACCCGAACCGGGGGCCTCGAAGTCGAAGAGCACCTCCCGGCTCTGGCCGGAGTTCAGTCGGACCCGGGCCGTCTTGCGCTCGACCAGCGAGACACCCGCGGCTTCGGCCTCGACCAGGACTTCCCCCGAACCGCCGGTATTGTTGAAGACCAGCACGCCTGCCTGGAACCGGTCCCCCCGACGCGCGAACCGAGGGACTGAAGGCTGCAGCAGCAAGGGTTTGCGAACCTCCAGGGCCGCCTTCCCCGATCCGAAGCGCCCGTCCCGAGTCTGGGCCACGGCCATGACCCGGAAACGCGTCAGGCTGTCCGGAAGCTGGAAATCGACCTGGGCACGCCCTTTCGAGTCGGTTAGAAGCCGGGGGCTCCAGAAGGCGGTGGCCACGAAGTCCTCCCGGTAGTCACCTACCAGGCTCCCTCCGCCTCCGCCCTGGTTCGCCCCCTTGGCCCCGTAGGAGCGCTGTCCGATCACGTCCAGACGGGACTCGGAGGTACGCACCGACAGGGGCCGGGAGCCGTAGAAGGCCGGGAAATAATCCGGTGTATCGTAGCCGATCAGGCTCAGGACCCCCTCATCCACCACCGCCAGGCACACTTCTCCGGCGGCCGGGCGCCCCTGGGAATCGCGAAGCTGGACCTGCAAGCTGACCTGCTGGCGCGGTTCCCAGACCTCCTTGGAGGGGGTAACCTGGACCTCCAGGCGCCGTTCCACAGACTCCACCGGCAGGTTGACGTAGCCGATCTTGAAAGAGGGCTTACCCAGGTCCAGGCCATCGGGCCCGAACCCTGCGTCGGGGAGGCGCCCCTGCAGCAGGATCACCGAGACGAAGACATTGGGCACGTGATCCGAGCTGATGGGAACCTCGACGGTGTCCGCAGTGCCTTCCACGTCGACCACGAAACGATCCAGGACCGTCTCCCTCTCGACGGTCACCAGGGCCCGAGCCTTCTCGTAGGGAGACTTGACCAGGATCCGGGCGGACTGGCCGGGGGCGTAGCTCTTCTGGTCCGGTACCAGATCGATCCGGTCCTCGTCCTGGCGATCCCAGGCTACATAGTCCCCACCCCAGGCGTAGAGCATGCTCTCGGCCACCGTCTGGCGGCCCTTGGAGTCGCGGGCCAGGGCCTGGACTACGTACAGACCGGCCCGCGGCGGAGTCAAGTTCAGGTTCTCGGGCTTGTTGCCGACCCGGACGGTCTGGCTGGAGACCTCGGTGTCGCGGGCTTCCGAGACCCATTCATAGCGCCCACCACTGCCCGCCTTGCGAACCGAGTCCCACTCACGACGCAGCAACTTCACCTGCACCTGGCGGGCCGGGACGGCCTTCCCTTGGGGATCGACCGCCACCAACTCGACGGGAACCCGGGTGCCGGCCTGGCGCAGGCTCCCCCCAGTCTTCAAGCCCAGGGCCAGGGAGGCGGGATGGACCATCGCAGAGGTACGCCCGGAGATCGCCTGACGACTGGCCGAGGTGACGGTTCCCTCCACGACCAGCCGGGCCGGGCCTTCAAACGAGATCCCCTCCAGAGAAACTGTGAGCTCTCGCTGCCCCTGCTCGTCCAGGGTGCCCTCCTCGCGCAGCAGGATCCGTTCCTGGTCGCGCTGGTTCTCTCCCCAGAGGCGCAAGGTTCCGAACTCGAAACCCTCCCAGGCTTCCGGCTGGAAGGTCGCAGGCTCCAGGCGGGCTGAATAGCGTACCTTGTCACCCGACATGGGAGCCCCGAAGAGGTAGCGCCCGCGGATCGTGGCGCCTGCCGATTCCCCCTGCACGCAGGCCGAATCCGGGGACTCGACCGTCACCTCGAACTGGGCGGGCCGATAGGCCTCGACCCGGAAGGTGGTCCCCGTGAGCACCCCTGAGATGCCCGCGGCCTTACTCAGCTTGGATGGCAGGTTCCACTGCACGCGATAGAATCCGGAGGGTGCATTCTGGTCCAGCTTCAAGGTCTGGTCGAAGGAACCGAAGGAAGAGACCGGCGTCGTGCCGTTGCCGATCTTCTGGTCTCGCGAGTCGTAGACCACATATTCCAGGGTCTGGACCTCTTCGGGGACGATCCAGCGTCCGGCCTGGGAACGTCGCAAGGTCCCTTTGAGATGAACCTGCTCGCCGGCCCGGTACAGCCCCCTCTCGGTGAAGGTCTGGGCCTGGTAGATTCGGGCCTCAGGGTCCCAGTCATGGTCCAGGTCGAAGTCCCAGGGCGAGATCCCGGTCGAGCCCTCGGCGCTCAGGCAGGCCAGGTCCTGCCCATCGCGGATCAGGACGTAGTGGTCTGGGAGCCCCCAGCTCCCGCCCTTGTCCAGTCCCAAAGCCCCCCAACCCGGTGCGGTAGCCAGCCCCTTCGAGTCGGTACGGCCACTCCAGCGGACCTGGTTCTTGGCGTCGCGGATCTCGACCGAGAGGCCGGGCCGCGGCTGCGCCGCCGACAGGCTGGTGGCCCAGACCAGGGTATCCTCAGCCGAGAACTTGCCTGTCAACCCGAGGTCGGTCACCTGAACCAGCACCCGCTGGTCCCATTTCGACTTTCCTTCGCCAGCCTGGAGCTGGACATAGACCAGGCCCGTGCGGCTTTCCCCCAGCGCCCGGGATAGATCCAAGGGACAATCCACCATCTGGTTCTGGGGAACGACCGGCGTCCAGTCCTCGTCGACCTGGTAGCCTTCCGGCGGGGTGAAGGGCTGATCGGACCAGAAGGCATCCCCATTCTGAAGCAGGGGAACCAGGTCCTCCGGAGCGATCCGCGCCATGCGGACCCTCAGGCGTTGGATATTCCTCAAACCCACCGGGAGTCTAAGGTCGCCCTGGGCTTCCAGGATTCCTTGTCCTCCCGAGAGGTGCAGGGCCGGTGTGAAATCGGTCGTGGTGAAGGACTTCGTCCAGGCGGTACCCAGCGCGTTCCCGAAATCATCCTGCAGGTCGGCTGTCAGGGAGACCTGATAGGCCGTGCGTGCCTTCATGGGCAGGTAGAGGTAGATATCCGTCCGGGCGTGTTCATCCTCAGCGTACCATTCGGGAATCCGGATCTCGGGTTCGAAGCGCAGGCTGCTCACCAGTTTTTTAGGCGAGACGGGGTTGGAGAACTTCAGGACCAGGCCCCCGTCAGGACGCCAGTCCGACTCGGTGGAGAGGTCCGAGACGGAGAACTTGTTCAGGGTGTGGAAATGGATGGTCCGGGTCTTCTCCAGCCCCAGGTCGGCTCCGGAAGCCCCCTTCAGGCCTGCTCGAATCTCCAGGATGTGCTCGGTGCCCAGGGCCATCGGAGAGGAAGGTTGGACCACCAGCAGATTCCTGCGGGTCGACTCGGGAGGTGGTTCATCGCCGGTGGAGCGGTCTTGGAAGTCCTTCCATTCCTGATCGGAGGGAGGGCGGACCTGAATCGCCAGGTCGGTCTTATGCGCCCGCAAGGAGATCGCCTCGGCCGCCGCCATGGCCTGGATGGGCTGATTGAAGGCCAGTAGCAGGGTGGCTTCCGGGCGCACGAACTTGGTATTGTTGGTCGGAATTGAACGGACCAGGTCGGGACGGGGTGTCGTAAAGGAGAACCGATACTCCTGGGCCAGGGTCTGTCCCGAGAAGGACTTCAGGCCGGCGGGAAGGCTCACCTCGAAGCGGGTGGCCAGGGGCAATTCCCCTTCCGGCCTGAAGACCAGGGTGGCCGTCCCCCTCCATTCCCAGGTACCGGCGACCGGCGGTTGGATCGTCACAGGGGGAAGCGGTCCCGGCTGGCCCAGGCCCTCCAGGGGAACCATGGGTTGATTGAAAACCAGGGTGGCGGCGGCGCCTTCTGGGAGGTTTTGGAGCTGGCCTTGAGGGGAGGCGAAGACCACCTCGACGGGGCGAGGAGGCCCCTGAGGCAGCAGGAAGGCCGGAATCTCCGGGGGTTCTCCCCCACCCTGTCCGCAGGCTACCACCAGGAAGAGGGTTCCCAGGATGGCCCCCAGCAAGGCCAGAACACGGCTGGAAATCGTGCGCATCGGTTCCTCCAAAACAGCCCTTTCGATGGAAGGCACCTTGGCTTCCTGAACCGGTAATGGTTCCACGCTACCGGCACCATGGCCTGCGTTTCCTCCCGCCGGGGAGAGGCGAGATCGGAGAATACGAGCAGGTCCCGCGTGAAGAAGTCGACGAGGCCTGCTGGTGGGGAGGTCCCCCCCGGGGTGGACGGGAAAAGAAGCGGACCGGAGGACGTTTTCTCGGGAAAAATGCCGGAGGTATTGGCTGATGACGAAGAATTCCGAGGGCTCGCAGGCCCCCTCCCCCGCAAGGCGGGTGACCCGCCGTGCGATCCATAAGCCCCAGGTGGTGGCCGACCAGGTAGATTCGGAACTGCCGGCCTGCTCAGACCCGAAGACGGCCCCCCTCCCGGCCGAGGACCACCAGGTCTCCGTGGTGATCGAGGACGATCGCACCGGGATGAGCGTGGCGGTCCTGCGTCGAGCCTACAAGGATAACCTGTATTACCTGCAGGGCAAGGACGAGTACTCCGCCACGCCCCACGACCGCTACATGGCCCTGGCCTATACCATCCGGGACCGCCTGATCCAGCGCTGGATCAGGACCCGACAGACCTACAAGGCCAAGGATCTCAAGCGGGTGAACTACCTGTCGGCCGAATTCCTCATGGGCCGATCCCTGGCCAGCAACCTGCTGGCCCTGGGGATCACCGAGGAGATCCGCCAAGCCCTGGACGACCTGGGCCTCGACCTGAAGGTCCTGCTGGAAAACGAACCCGATGCAGGACTGGGTAACGGAGGTCTGGGGCGGCTGGCGGCCTGCTTCCTGGACTCGCTGGCCACCCTGGCCTACCCTGCCATGGGCTATGGTCTTCGCTACGAGTATGGGATCTTCGCCCAGCGCATCGTCCACGGCGAACAGGTCGAGCAACCCGACGAGTGGCTGCGCTACGGCAATCCCTGGGAGGTCCCCCGCCCGGAGCATGTCCAGAGGGTGCAATTCGGCGGCAGCGTAGAGCCCTGGCAGGACGAGTGGGGGAATCTCCGCTACCGCTGGGTGGGAACCGAGGATGTCCTGGGTCTGCCCTACGACACCCTGATCCCAGGTTACCGCAACAATACGGTCAACACCTTGAGGTTGTGGAGCGCCCGGGCGGTCCAGGAGTTCAACTTTGAGGAATTCGACCGGGGCGACTACGCCGACGCGGTGCACCAGAAGACCATCTGGGAGAATATCTCGAAGGTCCTCTACCCCAACGACAACTCGATGCAGGGCAAGGAACTCCGATTCAAACAGCAGTACTTCTTCGTCTCCTGCTCGGTCAAAGACATCCTGCGGCGCTACCGGCAGGTCCACAAGTCGATGGAGCTGCTGCCGGACCGGGCGGCCATCCAGATGAACGACACCCATCCCAGCATCGCCATCGCTGAGCTGATGCGCCTGCTGCTGGACGAAGATGGCCTGGCCTGGGAGGTAGCCTGGAGCATCACGGTCCGCTGCTTCGGCTACACCAACCACACCCTGCTCTCGGAGGCCCTGGAAAAGTGGCCGGTGGAGATGTTCCAGCGGCTCCTGCCCCGCCACCTGCAGATCATGTACGAGATCAACCGCCGATTCCTGGAAGAGGTCCGGGCACGCTTCCCGGGCGATGAGGCCCGGGTGCAGAGGATGTCGCTCTTCCAGGACCACCCGCGGCTGGTGCGCATGGCCCACCTGGCCAGCGTCGGCTCGCACTCGGTGAACGGCGTGGCCGCCCTGCACAGCGAACTTCTCAGGACGGACGTACTGCGGGACTTCGCCGAGATGTGGCCGGAGCGCTTCAACAACCGAACCAACGGGGTCACCCCCCGGCGCTTCCTGGCCCAGTGCAATCCCCGACTGGCTCGCCTTCTGACCGAGGCCCTGGGAGACGAGGGTTGGATCACCGACCTCTCGCGGCTGCGGGACTTGGAACCCCTGGCCGAAGACGCCCGCTTCCGGGCCCGATTCCGCCGCATCAAGCGAGAGAACAAGGCCATGCTGGCGGACTGGATTCGCACCCACAACGGCCTGAAGGTGAACCTGGACTCGCTCTTCGATGTCCAGGTCAAGCGCTTCCATGAGTACAAGCGCCAGCACCTGAATGCCCTGCACATCGTGCACCTGTACAACCAGATCAAGAAGAACCCGCAGATCGACCTGGTCCCGCGTACCTTCATCTTCGCGGGAAAGGCGGCTCCGGGCTACTTCATGGCCAAGAAGATCATCCACCTGATCAACGCCATCGGCGAGGTGGTCAACTACGACCACGACGTGGCCGGACGGATCAAGGTGGTCTTCCTCGAGAACTACTCGGTCACCCTGGCCGAGCGGATCATCCCCGCGGCCGAGCTCTCCGAACAGATCTCCACCGCCGGTAAGGAAGCCTCGGGAACCGGAAACATGAAGTTCGGCCTGAACGGTGCCCTGACGATGGGGACCCTGGATGGGGCCAACGTGGAGATCCGCGAACTGGTGGGTCCCGAAAACTTCTTCCTGTTCGGGCTTACCGCTCCCGAGGTGGCCGAGCGCAGGGCCCGAGGCTACAACCCGGTGGACTGCCTCCAGGCCTGCTCGGAGCTGCGCGAGGTGATCGACCGCCTGAACCGCAACGAGTTCTCCCCCGGCCAACCCGACGTGTTCCGCCCGCTGCTGGACAACCTGGTGGGCAGCGACCCCTACTTCGTCCTGGCCGACTTCGCCGCCTACCTCCAGGCTCAGGAGGAGGCCTCCCGGATCTACCGCGACCAGGAGGAGTGGACCCGCCGGGCCATCCTCAATGTGGCCCGTCTGGGACACTTCTCTTCCGACCGCACCATCCAGGAGTATGCCCAGGAGATCTGGGACCTGGAGGCCTGCCCGATCACCCTGCCCCACTACGAGCAGGACTGACCTCCTGAGAGGCCCTCCCCTTCCGGGGAGGGCCTCTCTCAAGGGACGAAGGGTTTGCGGGCCAGCAGGCTGGCCCGTACCTCGCGGCGCTCGGGGTCCTCCGTCTCGCGATAGTCGAGGATTTCCAGGTCGCGGAAGGCTTCACACAGCTCGCCTGGTCGCAGCAGATGTTCCGGATTCCGGGGCCCGTACTTCAGATAGTCCCGGGTGAAGCTCTCATAGAGCAGGACCCCGCCCGGGGCCAAAGCCCGTCCCAGCGGCGCGAAGAGGCTGCGCTGCAGATAACGCATCACCACCACTACCTGGAAGGGACCGGCGGGCAACTCGCAGGCTTCGAGATCGGCCAGGTGGAGATCGAGTTCCAGCCCCTCCTCCCGGGCCCGGGCTCGAGCCGTGCGCAAGGCCATCGGCGAGCGGTCCACCCCCGTCACCTCGAAGCCCCGCCGGGCCAGGAACAGGGCGTTGCGCCCCTCCCCCATGGCCACGTCCAGGGCCCGCCCCCCCGGCAGACGATCCACGTGGGTCACCAGCCAGCCCGATGGACCACGCGGGCGGCGGCGCGGTGCGGCGTAGCGCTCCTCCCAGGCCCAGAAGTCACTGTCGGCGCGCTGGGGCAAAATCGCGGGAAGGATCCGGATGCCCTGCACCTCAGGGCTCCGCCCCGCTGTGCAGGGCCGACTCCACCAGGGCCAGGACCCGCCAGGCCAACAGGCCGAAGAGCCCCCCCGCCAGGGCCCGGGAGGCCAGCATCACGCCCAGGAGTCCCAGAAAGGGAACCCTGCTCGCGAAGTCCTCGTGGACCAACCGTGCCAGGGTAACCGCGGGCTCGATCCCGACGAAGATCCAGGCCGTGGTCAGCCTCCACCCCAGCGAGAAGATACTGGCCATCACCCCGGAGAGCACCAAAGTGAGCCTGTTCAGGCCCCCGCGGGAGATCAGCAGATCGATAAGGGCCGCCTCCAGGACGATGGCCGGCAGGGCCAGCATCTTGAAGGAACCCGCCAAGGCGAACTTCAGGAAGGCCGTCCCCACCCCGATCACCAGGATCGCCCCGAAGCGGGGAACCCGCAGGTAGCCCATGGCGTAGACCACCAGGTTCAGGCCCACCAGCAAGGAACCGGTCATGGGAGAACGCACGGCGTGGAGAAGATTGCCCAGGGTCAGCTCCATGGCCGCGTTGCAGGCCACCAGCATGGCCAGGGTGGCCATCTCCCGGGTCGTAAAAAACAGCCTCACGCCCCGCCCTCCCCCGACGCAGCCCCCAGGGGCGCCTGGCGGGAAGCCAGCTCGCTGCAGAACGCGCCGAAGGCCTCCTGCTCCTCCCGGGCCCGAGCCTGGAGTGTCTGACAAAGCCGGGTGTAGCGTTCGAGGAACTCGACCCCTTCAGGCGTCAGACCCGCCCCCCCGTGCTCGGCGCCCCCGATACGCCGGGAAAGCAAACGCACTCCCAGAGCCTGTTCCAGACGCCCTAAAAGGCGATGCGCCTTGGCGTACGACATCCCCATACCCAAGGCCGCCTGGCGGATGGAACCCGTCTGGCGGATCCCCTCCAGAAGCCACAAGGGCCCCGCCCCCATGAAGCGCTCGCCCTGCGAGTCGAGCAGGGCCACCTTCACCTCGATGCGCATGTCCGTTATCCTAGCACGAAGATAACGGTGGCAACAAGATGAAAAACCCTGCCTGAATCCGCCGCCTGGCGTGAGAACCGAGGCCATCGAGGCGGGTCTGGATGCCAGGAAGGCGGGCATCGAGGAGCGGAGCGTAGTTGGAAACTACGTGAGCACCGCAGAGGTGCGCCTGACGACGCAGACGGGCCCCTCCCACCCACACCCTGGTGTGGGTGGGGTCTCAACGGATCGACGGCCGAATG
>JAAZKF010000107.1 GCA_012799975.1 Burkholderiales bacterium | reverse complement strand
CCTCCCAACCCCCCCGGATCTCGAGTGGAACCTGGGTCTTCGTCTTCCTGGCCGTCCTGGTAGGCTTCAACCTCTTTATCTTCCTGGGATCCCAGGAAATCTGGTCGAGGATGGTCCACGCGCGTCCCCCTGGGCCAGGAGTAACACCCACCTGGCGTTTCTGGGAAACCCGGCCCGGTCTGCTGCCTCCACCCCCTGTGCATACGCCCGGGCCCAAAGACTTCAACCTGGCTGGTCCTGAACTGGTCCTGACCTTGGTCGCCCTGAAGAATAATGAGGAAGTCGGCCTGACCGCCGAGCAGTCGAAGCGATGCCTGGATCTGCTGGTGCGCCTGGAGGCTCCCCAGGCCGCCATGTTGGAGGCTGCCCGAACCGCCCTGCGTTGTCTGAACCCTCAACAGGTCGCCTGGCTTCGGGCTAACCGAGGCGAGGCCCAGCTGGATTCCACCGAGCCGCTTGAACCTGGGGAGGATCCGGTGGATTCCGCAGTCAAGCGCCTGCTGCAATCCAAGGTAGATAAAGCGACCGGGAAGGCCGACTTGGTCGAGCACGAAGTCCGGGATATCCAACTCCACGATCTCCTCCACGGGATCCTGCGCCTGGAGAAGGCCGGGATGGATCTGGCCGTCCACCCGAACCAGGCCAAGACCATGCTGCCCTTGCTGACCCAGGCCGCGGATAGTCGAAAGCAGGAAACCCGGTTGTATGAAGAGCTGTTCCAGACGCTCTCGGGGGACCAGATCGCCTGGGTTCAGAAGAATTCAGACAGTGTCCGGATGGATGTCAACCAGGTGGTCCTGCGCTACGGACAGTTGGTCATCAAGCAGTAGAGCGCTTAGACCCCTCCGCCCGGGTGGTTCCGGATGGCCCCGTCCCGATAGTCCGGCACGACCTCCCATAGGTCCAGTCGGCCGCAGAGTTCCAGGTCCGCCAGGAAGCCTCCAGAGACCAGGTGCCGCCCATGGTCGCTTCGGGCCAGGGCCGAGGGCAGGTCCATCTGGTATTCCAGGAACCAGGATTCGGCAGCCCGGGAGGCGTCGTCGGGTTCCAGTTCCACACCAGCCTGGCGCAGTCCGGCCACCAGGGCGCCCGCTGCCAACCAGTCGTCGCCGCCAAAGGCTCCCTGGTTTCCGGCGCAGACCAGGCAGGTGGGGGCACCCATCCCGGCCAGCCGTCGGGCTACCGCAGCTCGGTTGACCAGGGCGGCGCACAGTCCTGAATCAGCCGCCCGCAGGGCCAGGGTGCCGTTGGTGGTGGTGCAGCGGATTCGCCTCCCGGCAACCTTCGCCGGAAGGAACTCATGGGGCGAGTTGCCCAGGTCGAACCCCGGGATCAGCCGGCTCTGGCGTTCGCCCGAGAGCAGCTCGCCCGGTTGACGCCCGTTCAGGGCCTCCTCCACGGTAGCGCAGGGGAGGATCGCATCGGCCCCGGACTGAAGGGCTGCCGCCACGCAGGTAGTGAAGCGTAGGACATCGATTATCACGGCAATCCAACCGCTTCTCGGACGGAAGAGTTCGGGTGTGGCGGCGACGCGGATCTGCAAATTCCTATCCTCCCAGGAGGTCCTCCCAGGGCTGGTTGAATCCCAGGAGGTTGGGCTCCGGCTCCAGGAGGACTCCAAAGCGGGCCTGGACAGTCCGTCGGATCTCACCAGCCAGATCGAGGATCTCCTGTGAGCTGGCACCGCCCCGATTGATCAGCGCCAGCACATGGTCTTCTGACAAGCCTGCGCGTCCCCGGATCGTTCCTTTGCAGAATCCGGCGTTTTCGATCAGCCAGGCCGCCGAGAGCTTGCACCACCCAGGGATCGCCGGGTGCACCGGCATGTCGGGGGAACTGGTCAGGAGTTGAGCAGCTCTCTCTTCAGGGATCAGCGGATTGGTGAAAAAGGAACCGGCACTACGCGAGTTCGGGTTGTGGGGATCCCGGACCATGGACTTGCCGCGACGTACCTCCAGGACTGCCTGCCGGACCGCGTCCAGCGAGGGGAGCGGGTCTTGAGGACCCAGATCGAAGTGGCGGGTCAAGTCGCCGTAGCGCAAGGTCGGCCGGCCATCCGAGCGCAGCAGGAATTCGACGCTCCAGACCAGGTAACGCCCTCTCCAGGCGTGTTTGAAGTGGCTGGAGCGATAGCGGAAACCGCACTCCTGGTGACTCCGGTGGACCATCTGGCCGGTGTCGAGGTCCAGGACCATGACGGCCTGGATCGTGTCGGAGACCTCCTGCCCGTAGGCGCCGATGTTTTGGATCGGGCAGGCGCCCACGCGGCCGGGGATGCCGCTGAGGCATTCCAGACCAGCCAGGCCTTCCCGGACGGTCCGCTCGACCAGGCCGTCCCAGTCCAGGCCGGCTCCGGCCCGTACTCGAATGTGCCCTGAACCGGTCTTCCGCTCGATTTCGACCTGACGGTTGGCCAATCGAACCAGCATCCCCTCGAAGCCCTCGTCGCTGGCCAGAAGATTGCTGCCATCGCCCAATGGGTAGGTGGTCAGACCCTGGTCTCGGGCCATTGCCAGAACCTCGGAGAGTTCCTCGAGAGTCTCCGGCTCGGCCAGGTAGCGGGCCGGCCCTCCGACCTCGAGGGTGGTCAGGCCCGCCAAGGGGACCATTTCCTGGAGAAGACCGGCGCGGAACATGGGCTTGGGGTTCTGCGCATTTGCTCACCTTTCCTGGAAGGGAGAGACGCGTCTGGGGCTAATCAGGGGGGCAAATCCGGAGGGGACGAGAGGTGTCGAAATGGACAAGAACAAAGCCATGGAAGCCCTGGGTCGGGTTCTCGAGCCCGACCTCGGGCAGGATGTGGTGAGTCTGGGGCTGGTCGGAGCCCTCCAGGTCTCCGGGCCGGAGGTCCAGGTCGGCCTGAAGCTGCTGAACCCCTCGCAAGAACGGCGTCGTGAGATCGAGGGAGAGGTCCGCCGCGTGCTACTTGAGGCCGGTGCGGGGGCGGTGAAGGTGGATCTGTCTTTGGCCATCCCCTCTACCCGGCCTCCCATGGCCGGGAATCTGCTGGCCGGAGTCCAGAATGTGGTGGCCGTGGCCTCCGGGAAAGGAGGCGTGGGCAAGAGCACGGTGGCCGTCAACCTGGCTCTGGCCCTGCACGCCGAAGGGGCCAGGGTGGGGCTTCTGGACGCCGACGTCTACGGTCCCAGCATTCCGGCTTTGATGGGCTTGAAACGCGAGGAGCTGGAGACCGACGGGCGACAGATTCAGCCCGCCGAGAGCTTTGGCCTGAAGGTCATGTCTATGGGCCTGGTCATGGAGGAAGGCGAGGCGGTCATCTGGCGGGGGCCCATGCTGCATGGGGTTGTGCGCCAGTTTCTGGAAGAGGTGGCCTGGGGAGACCTGGATTACCTGCTCATCGACCTGCCGCCGGGCACTGGCGACGTCCAGCTCTCCTTGTGCCAGACGGTTCCCCTGGGAGGGGCCGTCGTGGTCTCGACACCTCAGGATGTCGCCCTGGGTGTGGCCGTCAAGGCCATCAACATGTTCGAGAAGCTCAACACTCCGGTGCTCGGGATCCTCGAAAACATGAGCACCTACGTCTGCCCTCATTGCGGGGAACGGGATGACGTCTTCGGGCACGGTGGCGCAGCCCAGGCCAGCGCCCGGTTGGGGATTCCCTTCCTGGGCGGGGTACCTTTGGAGAGCAGGGTGCGCTGCTCGGGAGATCAGGGAAAGCCCGTAGTCGTGGCCAATCCGGAATCCCCCGCTGCGCAGGCTCTGCTCCGGGCCGCCCGTCTGTTAGCCGGAAGGTTGGTGGTGGCGGCCTGCCAGGGTTACGATGACCTCTTGGCCACCATGCCACAGTTATAGGAACGACCAGGAGTCCTAGACCAGTCGAGGAGGGGAAGACTGCAGGACCTCCAGGATTTCGGAGGCATACTCGGTCATCCGCCAGGATTCCATCCCAGGCACTCGGGCCAATTCTTCCGGAGTGCTGGGGGCGAATTGGGCGATTTGT
>JAAZKF010000106.1 GCA_012799975.1 Burkholderiales bacterium | reverse complement strand
TGGGGCTGGGCCTGGTGGTACTGGGGGTCGTCCTGCTGGCCGGCCAGGCCGCCGCCATCCAGGATCTCAGGGGCATCCCACCAGATAACGGGCCTTCTTGAAGAACAGGTAGAAAAGGTTGCCCAACCCGTCGCGGAAGGAGCGGATCTTGGCCCGTCCGATGCGGGCCGTGTAGGCGCCGGGAACCTCCAGGGCCCGGAAGCGGGTGAAGGCCTCGATCTTGATCTCCTCGGAGAAGGCCATCCCTGCGGCGTGGAGGTTCAGGAAGGGCAGGATCTCCTGGCGGAAGATCCACATTCCGCTCTGCGAGTCCTTCACTTCGACCCGGAAGAGCCAGCGCATGGTGAGGCTCAGGACGGCATTCCCGAAGCGGTGCATCCGGGACATCGCCCCGGGGGACATCTCTTCCATTCGGTTGACGGAGAGGAAATCCAACCCTCGGGTCAGGAGGATTTCCACGAGTTCAGCGATCCGTCCGGCCGGGTAGGAACCGTCGGCATCCAGGGTGACGATCACCCCGTGGGGGACTTCGGCCAGGGCCGCCCGGTACTGCCGGCCATAGCCCCGTCGGAAGCGCAGCACCCGGGCTCCGTGGGCCGCGGCCACCTCGCGGGTGCCGTCGGTGCTGCCGCCGTCCACGACGATCACCTGGACCTGATGGCCCTGTTCGCGGAGATCCCTCAGGGGCAGGGCCTCGAAGACCCTGGGAAGCCCCTCCTCTTCGTCCAGGGCGGGAATCACGATGGTGACCAGCATACAATCGCGCTTCGGGCAGGCTGTACTGAGTCCTTCTGTGTTGAAGTGGTGCTCCTGGTTGGGCTATCCTTCAAGGAAATGCCACCAGGAGACCTTCCGATGCGGATCCTGATCCTGAATCCTCCGGCCTCGGACGGGGCTTCCTATATCCGGGAGGGGCGCTGCATGCAGTCGCGCTCGTCCTGGACCGAGCTTTTCCCGCCGATCACCTTGATGTATCTGAGTTCCAGCCTGCGTGAGCGGGGTTTCGACGTCCAACTCGTGGATGCCGTCGCCCAGGGAATCGCCTGGCAGCAGGCCCTGGACCTCCTGCAGAGCCGTGCGCCGGAGCTCCTGGTCCTGAACACGGCCTTCCCCTCGATCCGTTCGGACATGGACTTCGCGCGGCAGGCCCGGGAACTCGTTCCGGACCTGAGGACGGTAGCGGTGGGGGTCTTCCCGACATTGCTACCCCGAGAGGGGATGCAGGCCTTCCCCTGGTTGAGCCATGCCGTGGTGGGCGAGCCCGAACGGGCCGTGGTGGCCCTGGCTGAGAGTCTGGCTGCAGGGGGCACCGGGGCAGGGCTGCCCTCGTTGGCCTGGCGGGAAGAGGGGCAGATCCGGGTCTCGGAGGAGCGGGACCTGGTGGAGGACCTGGATAGCCTGTCCTTCCCCGATCGCGACTCGATCCCGTCGGATCTGTTCCGCTTCCCACTCACAGGGGAGCCGCTGACCATGATCAGCCTTTCGAGGGGCTGCCCCCACTCCTGCATCTATTGCCTGGCGCCGTTGTACTACGGGCGGCGCGAGCGGCGGCGCTCGGCCGGGAACGCCCTGGCCGAGATTCAGGAGTGCGTCCGGCGTCATGGTATCCGTCACTTCATCTTCTGGGGCGAGATGGTCTCGTCGCGGCGTTCGGTGCTGATGGAACTGTGCGAAGCCCTGGTGCGCGAGGATCTGGATATCTGCTGGATGGGCGCGGCCCGGGCCGACCAGTTGGATGACGAACTGCTGGCCCTGATGCATCGTTCCGGGTGCTACATGCTGACCTTGGGGCTGGAGAGCTCGTCCCAGGCCATCCTGGATGGGGTTCACAAGGGGCTCAAGGTGGAGGATGGGATCCAGGCGGCCCAGGCCATACGGCGGGCCGGCATCAAGGTGATGGGGCATTTCGTCGTGGGTCTGCCCGGCGAGACCGAAGAGACGGCTCGCGCCAGCCGCGTTTTTGCCCGCCGCCACTGCGATTATGCCCAGTTCTACTGCGCGGTGCCCTACCCCGGGACCGAGCTGGCCGAGAGAGGCCGCCTCAACGGGTGGCTGCGGGAGGCCGACTGGACGGATTACGATTTCCCCCGGGCCCTGCTGGACCTGCCCGGATTCCCTGCCGAGCGGGCCGAGGCCTTGCGGCGCCGGGCCTTCGTCGAGTTCTACTTCCGGCCCGAGGTGGTCTGGGCCAACCTGCGGCGCATGAAGCTTCGGGAGGCTTTCAAACGCTTGGACTTCCGGAACTGGATGAAGGGTTGAGGAGACCCGGGATCCCCGGAGAACCGGGGACCCCGGGAGGGGGAGTCTACTTTTCGGCGCTCAGGGCGGCCTGAGGCTGTCGGGCCTCCATCTCCTCGGCCAGACAGTGCGCAAAGGCACGCACCCCCTGGCGGATTTTCTCGGGAGGCAGGTTGGAGAAGTTCAGGCGGGCGGTGTTGCGCCGGCCATTCTCGGGATAGAAGGTAAAGCCCGGCACGAAGGCCACAAAAGCCTTCAGACAGCGCTGAAGCAGGGCGTGGGCATCGATATTCTCGGGCATCTCCAGCCAGATGAACATCCCGCCGGCCGGCCGGGTGAAGTTCACACCCTCGGGGAGTTCTTCCTCCAGGGCCGCCACCATCGCATCCCGCCGGATCCGGTAGGTGTCGCGGAGCTGCTCGAGGCGCTGGTCGAAGTCATGGTTCTTCAGGAAGCGGTAGATCAGCATCTGGTTGAAGTTGGAAGTCTGCAGGTCGGTGGACTGCTTGATGATGATGTAGCGTGAGATGATCTCGGGGGAAGCCGCCACCCAGGCCACCCGCAGCCCCGGGCACAGGACCTTCGAGAAGCTGGCCAACGAGACCACCAACCCCTCGGGGTCGAAGGACTTCAGGGAGCAGTATTCCACCTCGTCGAAACGGACCTCGTAGTAGGCGTTGTCTTCGATGACGGGGATCCCGTACTTCGTCATCAGTTCCATGAAGCCGCGGCGGCGCTCCATGCTCCAGGTCCGTCCCGAGGGATTCTGGAAGGTGGGGATGACGTAGACCATCTTCGGGGGGGTTTTCTTCAGGCGCTCTTCCAGCCCATCCAGGATGACGCCGTCCTGATCGGTGACCATCTCCTCGTAGCGGGGCATGGCCGCGTTGAAGGCGCCCAGGGCGGCCAGGTAGGTCGGACTTTCACACCACACCAGGTCTCCCTCGTCCAGGAAGACTTTGGTGGTCAGGTCCAGGCCCTGCTGCGAGCCGCTGGTGATCAGGATTTCGGAGGGGGTGACCTGGGACCCCCACACAGTGTTCATCCGCTCACAGATCCACTCGCGTAGGGGCAGGTAGCCCTCGGTGGGTGCGTATTGCAGGGCCCGGATGCCCTCCTCCTCAAGTAGGGCCTTGGCCTGGACGGCCAGTTCCTTGGTGGGGAAGAGTTCAGGTGCCGGCAGGCCTCCGGCGAAGGATAGGATTTCGGGACGCTCGGTTACTTTGAGGATTTCGCGGACTTCAGAGGCGCTCATCCCCGCCATCCGGCGGGCAAATCGGTTGTGCTTCATCTTCTACTCCCTTGAAGTGGCTGCCCGGCAGGCCGGGCGGAAAGGCCCGGTTTTCAGATCAATGGTTGGTGGGTCTCACCTTGGATATTCCCCTCCCGATGTTGGGAACGGGCGGCCTGGAGCGCTCGGAAGAGCCGGGCTACTCCCTCCCGAAGGCGTTCTGGAGGCAGGGCGGTGAAGTTCAGACGCAGATGGCGGGTCGTGCTGCCGTCCGCCGAGCAGACCGTCCCGGGCAGGAAGGCGACGCCCTCCCGCGCGGCTTCGGCATCCAGGCGTGGCAGCGGGATGTCGTCTGGCAGGCGACACCAGACGTAGTATCCGCCTTGGGGACGGGTCCAGGAGAACCCCAGGCGGGCCAGGGGGGAGAGCGCTTCCAACAGGGCGTTGCGACGCGCGGTGTACTCCGGGCGGATCTTCTCGATGTGGCGGGTCAAAAGCCCCTCGGACAGGAAGCGCTGGACCACCCACTGGTTCATGGTGGCCGTGTGCAGATCTACCGTCTGCCGGGCTACGGCCAGTTGTCGGATGGCGGAGGCAGGACCATTAAGCCAGCCAATCCGGAGCCCGGGGCACAGGGTCTTGGAGAAGCTGCCCACCTGTAGGACCTGTCCGGAAGAGTCCAGGGCCCGCAGGGAAGGCAAGGTCGGGCCTTCGTCCTTGAGCACGCGATAGGCCGACAACACGGTGCTGCGGTTCACGCCCAGGGCGCGTGCCAGAAGCCTCTCGGGCGGAAGGTTCAGGCCGGCCTTCAGCTCGCCGGCTAGTATCTCCCGCCGGATCCCCTGGCTGATCTGCCGGAAGAGGGGGACCTCCATGCCCCGGTCCAGGCGCAGGCCCAGAGTGGGGTTATGGGAAAGGTCGTCCATCCAATTCCTCCTTGACGAACAGCCAAGAACAGTATCGCCCCGGATAAGGGTCGAGATCAAGCACCAATTGGATGGTTTGGGCCCATCCAATCACGGTCGGATCTATGCACCTCCAGGCGGACCAGGTCCGTGAGTCGGTGCAGGGCGACCTTCTCCAAAGCCTCCGGTTCAGGAAAACCGTCTCGTCCCGAGCCGTGGGGAGGGTCATGGAGGTATGGGCACCTCCTGCCCGGCGACCCACAGGCCCTCCTCGTCGGACCAGGTGTAGGGAGTCTGGGTGTGATGGGTCAGGACCAGGATCTTCTGGATCTGCTGTTCGCCCGTCCCGGCGCCTCCGAAGAGGAACTTGGCGTAACGCTTCCGGTCGTCCACGGTGATCCGCCCATGGAATCCATAGCCACCGCCCGGTTCGAGTCCCCCAGCGGAGTGCTCCAGGACTCGGACCTGTTGGACGTGATCCCCTTTCCGCAGCAACAAGATCCCGTCACGGCCTCGCAGTTGGAGAATCTCCCGCAGGGCGGACTCCGGGCTCTGGGACTGAGCTCCCTTCTCAGCGTAGACGGGGGGGGGCACCAATGGAGCTGAAGACTCTTGTCGCCCCGCAACGGCCGTTGGAAAACCCGGTTCGCGTTCGGTGGTTGGCGACCCACACGCCAGCAGGCCCAGGAGGGCGGCCAGGGCCAGCCCTACCCCTGGTTGTCCCTTCCATCCGCTTCCCCGCATCGATGAACCGACCTCCTGCCTTCTGGCCTTCCTTGGTTTCCCCGGAATTCCAGGGCCGGGTCCGGCCTCCTGTCCGCTGCCCACCCCGAACCCGAAAGGCAGCCTCGAGGCCGGAGAGGAGGCCGCCTGAGGCGGACGAATCGGTCCTAATGTCGAAGCCTTTGGGGGCGAGACCCCTGGTGTGGGGGCTCACCTTTCTGGTCCTGGCCTTTCTCCTGGCGCACCTGGCCTGGGAACGGCACGACGGTCTGGCCTTCCCGGATCGCCATATCCCCCTCTTCCTGAAGAGGGCGGCCTGGTGCCTGGAGTGGTTCGGGGACATGCAGGGACGGTTCGGGAAGGACCCCGGAACCCTACCCCCCCCCCTCCTGAAACTCGAGCCTCGTGCTCCGGATTATCCGGTTCCGGCCTGTTTTGATGCCAGGGCCTCCGGGCGACGCGGAGAGCTGATCCCACCTACCCTGGACTATCCTCCCCTGGTATTCCTGATCGCCGCGGCCTTCATGGCCGTTTTCGGTCCCGAGGTGGCGGTGGCGCGCTGGAGCCAGATGGTCTTTGTAGCCGGGCTTATCGGTCTGATGGGGAGGGTCGGCTGGAAGGTGGCCGGCTCCCGGGGGGCGGTCCTGCTGGCCCTGGGGGTGGCCACGGCCGTCTGGACCGCCCACTTCACCCGTCTCTTCTGCATGGCTCCGGCTCAGATGTTCATCCTGGCACTGATGCTGAACCTGATCCTGGATTCGGAGGGGCTGACCCGGCAACGGACCTGCGTGGCGCTGGGACTGGCCTTCGGAGTCGGGATGTTGATCAAGTATTCGATCCTGGCCCTGGGGCTGCCCGCCGTACTTCTGGCCGCTTCACCCCGGCTCTTCCAGTCGGCCCGATCCAGGTGGGCCTTGTTGGCACTGCTTCTTCTTCTCGCCGGGGTGGTGGCGATGACCCTTCACGGAATCCGCTGGTCCCAGGCCGACCCGACCGAGCGGGACTTCCTGCCCCTGGTTCTGGGCGCCCAGGCCCTCTTCCTGGGCGCCTGCTGGTTGGCCTGGGTCATGGGGCGCCGGGGCGCACCGGGTTCGGGAGTGGGCCTGCTGACGGTCGCCTCGGTGGCCGGGGCGGTCTGCAGCGCCTGGTATTTCTCCCGATTCCAGATCTGGAAGACCCTGATTCCCATCCAGACCGAGTTCGCTCCCACGCTCTCCCAGCACACCGGCTCCTCGAATATTCCCCTTCTGGTATGGGCGGCGCACCTGAGGGTGACGGAGACCTTCTACTGGGGAGGGATCCTTTGGTTGGCCCTGGGCACCATCCTGCTGCGGCTATGGGGACGTGAGTTCCCCAGAGTCGACCTCCTGCTCAAACTCTCGTTGGTGACCGTGCTGGTCCAGTACCTCCTGCTCTGGCCCGATGCGCGTTATCAGGCCCCGATGCTGCCGGTCCTGGTGATCCTGGCCTTCCTCTGGGCTGCCCGCTGGCGCACCTCCTTCGTGGTTTGCGTCGGTTTCATGCTGGTTCTGGGGGTGTTTCAGGTGGCAGGTTGGGCCCCAGCGGTCCGACAGGCTGCCGAGGTGCTCGGTATTCGACTGGTCGCCTTCTCGCAGGTTCTTCCCGACTCTTCGCCCCCTGCCGATCCGGGGTCTTTCCGGTCGAGCCTCCGCGTGATCACCATCGCCGAGCCCCCCAGCCGGACTCCCCCGCTCTTTGAGGTGCTGTCGCCTGGTTCCCGGGTCGGCTATCTGAAGGTGGGCATGCTCCCTTGGGAAGAGCAGGAACCACTCTTCTTCAGAGCCTGGATGTCCCTCAAGCAGGACGTCGTTTTTCTGGACCCCGAGGAACCCATCCCGTTCGCGGATCTCGACGAGGTGGTGGCGGTGTCCCGGAGGAGACTTGCCCCCGAGGAGACGGCCGCTCTGGGCTTGGAGGCGGAGCCCCTCTGCATTCCCGTGCTCTTCGGACGGAATCTGTTCTACTTCCATCTTTTCCCCATCCGGAAGTCGGAGGGGGCAGGACCCGGAAACCCACCAGCCCCGTCGAGGTCATAGGGCCGGCCTCGACCTCTTCCGGGCCTTGTTCCGAGAGGTAACGGCTGTCTGCCGTGGAAACCCGCCAAGGTTTCGCGGGCCCCTCGTGGGCAGGGAAGCCGGTGCGGGTGCCCACGAGTCGAAGCTTCGGAGCTCGGAGGCTGGAACGTGGCTCAGACGAAGACGGAACCCCAAAGCCAGCAGAAGAGCCCTCGTGGTTGTGGATGGCTGCGGAGTCTCCTCAGCGGGAAAACCCTGGGACTCCTGGGCCTGGGGGGCCTATGGGCGCTCTCCTGCACCGGCCCGAGTCCCGAGTCGCCAGGCCCGCCCCCTCCTTCTCCTGTCCATACCCCGGTCCAGGCCCCGGTCCCGACGGAGGAAGTTGCGAATCCCCTGAATGGTTCTGCGCCCTCCATGCCCCCCCAGGAATATCGCAAGGTGAACCCCGAACCCGAGTACCAGGTCCGCATGATCAAAGCCTATTGTGAGGCGATGTACGTCTTGCGGGATGGCGGCAAGGCCGATGTCCGAGAGTTGGTCCGCTTGGACAACGCCGCGATGGGGGCCAAGGATGCCGGGGAATACGACAAGGAACTGG
>JAAZKF010000013.1 GCA_012799975.1 Burkholderiales bacterium | reverse complement strand
TCAGGCGCACCTCTGCGGTGCTCACGTAGTTTCCAACTACGCTCCGCTCCTCAGAACGCACGCCTTCCTGGCATCCAGACCCGCCTCGATGGCCTCGGTTCTCACGCCAGGCGGCGGATTCAGGCTCAGATTACTCTTGAGACGGCTCCAGGAGGCCGTGTTCCTGGCCGGCCGGGGAGGTCGCGGGTCCCTCGGTGAGGGCCTTCACCTCGGCAGCCCGGGCGTCCCGTATCTCCAAACGGTGCATGATCACCACCCGCGCGATGCCGGCCAGGGGGATGGCCACGACCATCCCCATGATGCCTCCCAGCTCAAAACCCGCGAGCAGGGCCATCATGACCGTCAGGGGGGGCAGGTTCACCGAGTGGCCCATCACCGCCGGGACTACGATATGGCCCTGCAGCCAGTGGATGATCTCCATTACCACCACGACCAGGATGGCGAACCACAGCCCGCCTTTCAGCAGGGCGATCAGGAAAGCGGGGATCAGCCCCATGACCACTCCCGCGTAGGGGATCACTTCGGTCACTCCCGCAAAGAGCCCGATCAGCAGAGCGTACTCTACCCCCAGCAGTTCCAGGGCCACGGTGATGGTGATCGTGACGCTGAAGATCACGATCAACTGGCCGCGGATATAGCGACCCAGGGTACCATCGATGCGATTCATCAGGACCTGCGCCTCGGCCCGGCGATGGGGCGGGATCAGGTGGAGGAATCCCTTGCGGTAGCGGCCCGCATCCATCAGGATGTAGAAAGTCAGCAGGGGAACCAACAGGAAGGCGGCAACCAGGCCCAGAGCAGTCATGAAGCTGGTGAAGAGGCCCGTCCCCCCGGTCAGGACCAGGTCCGGCGCTATCCTCTGCATCTCGATGGCCAACTCGGCCAGGCGGAAGTGCTCGGGGTCCAACCAGGGGGGGAGGGAGTTGGGGAAGTGTTGCTCGAAGCGGAGCAACAGGTCGTGGAGCAGGTTCTCCAGTCTGGTCAGCAGCGGTCCCAGGTTTCCGACCAGGGCATGGAACTCCTTTTGAACGACGGGGACGAGCCAGGTCATCACGAAACCCAGGAGCAGCCCCAGGATCAGGTAGACCACGCTGATGGCCAGGAGTCGGGGCATACCGCGGGGCAATAGCGTCAGCCGGCGGGGGGAAAGGCCCGGAGGCAGCACGAGGCGGCGCGGACCGAAGCATTGGAACTCTAAGCTCCAGGGCAGCCGCAGGACGATGGGATTGCAGAAGAAGTCGACCAGAGGACTGATCAGGTAGGCCACCAGGATCGAGACGATCAGCAGATTGGCTGCCAGGGTGACTTTGGAGATCAGCCAGATCCCCGTCCCCGCCAGGACCAGCAGGCCCAGCAGGTAGGCTACGTTCATCGTCTTGCCCTGGACGCGCTCCAGGTTCGGGTTGGTCGAGGAATTCAAAATCTGCCTCCCAACGGGGGGATCCCGGCGTGGCTTCTGGAGGCCCCGAACCGATACCGGACGGCTGCCGTGGGAGGCCTTCGCCATGCCTTTTTGGAGCCCTTGTCCTGGAGTATCCTGAATCCGCCGCCTGGCGTGAGAACCGAGGCCATCGAGGCGGGTCTGGATGCCAGGAAGGCGTGCGTTCTGAGGAGCGGAGCGTAGTTGGAAACTACGTGAGCACCGCAGAGGTGCGCCTGACG
>JAAZKF010000012.1 GCA_012799975.1 Burkholderiales bacterium | reverse complement strand
TGATGGTCGCTTTGGCGGACGTCACAGGCGATGGAATCAAGGAACTTCTGGTCGCGGGAACCCATAAGAAGGATCCGCAGCCTGAAGGCCGTTATGCCATCTATCGCGTGAACAAGTCCAGGCTGGACCCGTTGTGTACGGGGGTGGTGCGCAAGACTCCCCTGCTGGTGAACCTGCAAGCCTGGGATTTGTCGGGGACGAAGCGATTCGATGCGGTCATGACCTGGAGGCCTGACTCGAACGAAAACCTCTTCCATACGATGTTGCTCGCCTTCAAGGAAGGTAGAGTTCTGGAGGAAGTCGTGCCTTCGGAAATGCTCGTCGACGTCGCCGACCGCAACCGGGATGGGCGGGCCGAGGTCTGGATGCCCGAGCTTGTGGCTGACTCGACCGGACCGCTCGAGCGGGTCCTTTTCTATCGGCCCTTCCTGTGGAATGCCCCGGGTTTCGAGAAGGCGACCGGAGACTTCTCACAGCACTATCGGGACTATAAGGAAGCTCTGGAATTTCAGATCGAGGAAAACCCCTATCCTCCCGCCGACCCCCGGTATGAGAAGTTTCGTCAGGATCGCCTGACGGGTATTGGAATGGCTGAGGCTCTGCTGGATTCTCACTGAAGGGGACCACTTTCTTGTCACGAGAACGCGAGAATAAGGGCGGACGACGGGTCGGTCTGGGAGCTCCGGCGATCCTGGTCCCCGCGGTGGTGTCGATGGCACTGGTGGCTTTGTTGCTGTTGGCTGGCCTCGCCAGTGGTAGGAGCACAGTGGTTCGCCCCTCCCAGACCCGGACTTTTGACGCCTTCACCCAGTCTGTTCGGGATTCGGAGGTTCAACGGGTACAGATGTACCGCGACACCCTGTACGTAACCCCCCGGGAGGGGCCGACCTATCTGGTCCAGGATGTCTCGCCGGATTTCACCATCGGCCTGTTGTTCAAGTATCAGGTTCCTCTGGAGGGCATCCCCCAGCCTCGGACCCCGGGTCCTATTCTGGGGGCCGGCGTGCTGATAGCAATTCTTTTGCCCTATCTGCTGTTGGGTTGGCTGACGGTGATGATGGTCCGGGCTGCCAACGGAGCTGCGAAGGTGGACCCCGAAGCCATCGAGAACACCGCGCGTTGCCCCGAGTGTTCCCGTTCCGTCGCCCGAGATGCGCGCTTCTGCCAGCACTGTGCCCATCCCCTGCTGGTAACCGGGCAGGTTCGTCACTGCGCCGGATGCAACGAGCAGGTCTGGCGCAGTGACCGCCATTGTCGCTCGTGTGGTCGGGCCCTTCCGGTGGCTCCTTTGGAGACCCGCCGCCTGCGAGCCGAGAACGCGGTCAACCCGGACCCCTCGGGCCCCCTGGCGGAAGCTGTCGTCGCCCCGGAGGCGCCAGCCCTTCTGCGTCGGGAACGCAGCCATCGTCCCACCCGGCGTCCGGATTCAGGACGAAATTCTTGAATTATCGAGGCCGATGCGCTCCGGCAAAGCCAGGGAAATGAACTGCAGTCCAGAAGAATTCCGGGCACGCTTGCGGCGGGCCCGCAGGCATGACTTCGAGAGGACGGGCAGATCTTGACTCCATTTCCGGAGCCGAATGCGCAATTGGAACTCGCCCCGGACCAGGCTGAATCGCTGGCCCATCGTCTGACCCTCCGTCTGGCCCGGGACCTCGGTCCTGAAGAGGCGATTCGCCTGCTTCCCGCTCTGGTCCGGGCTTTGACCGGCGCTCCCCCCGAACCCATCCAGGACCGCTTGCGGCGGGAGGTGGTGCAGGCCGCTCGTCGTCTGGCCGACTTGGGACTGATGGCCGGCACGGCCGGGAATCTCAGTGTGCGTGAGTCCCCCTCGCATATCCTGATCACTCCGGCCGGCCTTCGCAAAGGGGAGATGCATCCGGATGATCTGGTCCGCCTGGACATGCAGGGAAACAAGCTTTCCTCGGGACTGAGGCCCTCTTCGGAGTTCCGCATGCACCTGGGCGTGTATGGCGTCCGCTCCGACGTGAACGCGGTCATACACACCCATCCCCCACACGCAACGGCCTTTGCTGCTGCTGGCATTCCGCTGGATCGGCCGGTCCTGGCGGAAGCGGTCCTCCTGCTGGCTCCGAAGGTTCCGGTCATTCCTTTTGGAGCACCGTCTTCACAACAACTGGTTGACCACCTCAAGCCTTGGCTGGCCGACCACAACGCCTTCCTGTTGGCCAACCACGGGGTGGTCTGTCTGGGCAGGGACCTGGCTGAAGCCGTGCAGCGCACCGAGGCTCTCGAGTTCCTGGCCCGGGTCCTGCTGGCCGCCCGCTTGTTGGGAGGGGAGAACCTGTTGACTCACGCCGACCTGCGTGGCCTGAGGCAGAGCCGGAGCGGGACCCCGGCCGATTTCCGCTGACCCCCCGGGCTCTTCCGGGAGGGAAAGCATGAAGGAAGCCCGCTGATTCGGCGGGCTTCCTTCATACCTGCAAAAGGTCCGGTTACCTAGCGGCGGCCAGGGCTCTGGCTGCGGAAGCAGTCCGAGCAGTAGACCGGGCGGTCTCCGCGCGGGCGGAAGGGCACCTGGGTGTTCTGGCCGCAGGCATCGCACACCACTTCGTGCATCTCACGGGCGCCGCCGCCACTGCGGCCATAGCCACCGCTGTCGCGGTCGTTCTTGCGGGCACGACGGCAATCCGGGCAGCGGCGGGGGTCGCTGCTGAAGCCCTTGGCCGCATAGAACTCCTGCTCGCCGGCCGTGAAGACGAAGGTGACTCCGCAATCCCCACAGGTCAGATTTCGGTCAGTGTACACTCGATTTCCTCCAAAGGTTGGTCCGCGAACTTGGAACTCGAGCATCCGAAACCTGGGGGATCCATCGCCCTTGTTACCATGGTTGCCTGCGTATTATAGGTCTGCCGGGAGGTGCGGTCAATCGTTTTCTGCCCCCCCCTGAATCCGCCGCCTGGCGTGAGAACCGAGGCCATCGAGGCGGGTCTGGATGCCAGGAAGGCGTGCGTTCTGAGGAGCGGAGCGTAGTTGGAAACTACGTGAGCACCGCAGAGGTGCGCCTGACG
>JAAZKF010000105.1 GCA_012799975.1 Burkholderiales bacterium | reverse complement strand
GCCAGGAAGGCGTGCGTTCTGAGGAGCGGAGCGTAGTTGGAAACTACGTGAGCACCGCAGAGGTGCGCCTGACGACGCAGACGGGCCCCTCCCACCCACACCCGGGTGTGGGTGGGGTCTCAACGCCCCGACGGCCGAATGCCACGCCAGGCGGTGGATTCAGGAGGGACTTTCTGAGTAGTCTCCCCCCGGCGAAAGTGCTATCATGTCCGCTGGAGAAACCAGGAATTTTCGGGAAAGGCCATTCGATTATACGATGCAGGAAAGGTTCCGGCCCCCCCGGCCGTACCCTCGGCCGGAAACCCTCCGAGTCGAACTGGGCCAGGGCCTGGCTACCAGGGTCCAGGACCTCCAGGCTGAAATCGAAGCCTTGGCGAACCGGCTCCTGACGGAATTCCCCGCCCCCCTGATCCCACCGACCTTCGTCGCAGCCCCCTGGCTACGCGCTCATGAGTTCGGCATCGCCTTTGGCAACGGGCAGTTCAGCCCCGGCCGGGCCCGTCCGGGGCGAATCCGTGCGACGGGCCCTTCCAGCATGCTGAAGAACCTGGTGGGGATCCGGGACGCCGACCCCTTCTTCGGAGACCCCTGCACCTGGTTGTCCCCGCCCGAGGTCCCGCTGGCGCAGGCGATGGGCCTGGACCTGGCCGGACCGGCCCAGGTCATAGCAGAGCACCTGGAACGGGTCTGGCGGGTCGCCTTACAGGACCAGGCAGCCCTGCAGCGGGTCGAGGACCTGCTGGGAGAACTCGCCTATAATCATCCGGCTCTGGTGTCCCGAGCTGAACACCGACTCGGCCACCAGCCTTTGCGCCGAATCCTGGGGAACCTGGCCGGGGAGGGCTTGTCCCGCTCCGTCCTGAGGGGAATCCTGGAATCCCTGGCCACCCAGACCATGGGCGCAGGCGGAGTCGAGGAGTTGACCGAACGCCTGCGCGTCGAGATTGGAGACTGGCTGTGCCGCCCCGTGGCGCGCCGGGAGACCTTGCCCTGTCTGACCCTGGACCCGGCTCTGCAGGCCTGGCTCTTCACCTGGGTGGCCCGTGGAGCCGACCCTCGCCGGGGCGAGGGCTGGTTGAGCCACCTGGCCCGGTGCCTCCGCAAGGACCTCGACCAATTAGAGTCCGGCGGGCCCAGGCCGGCCCTCCTGGTCCTGCCCAGCCTGCGTCCCACCCTGGCCCGGGTCCTCAAGCCCGCCCTGCCGAGACTGCGCGTCCTGAAGACCAGCGAGGTGAGCCCGACCCTGCAGGTCCTGGACCTGGCCCGGATCCGGATTCCGGACTGGAGGATGCAGGCCAGCCGATGGATGGGTTCGGCCCTGCTGGGCGGGGCGCTCCGCCACCGGTTGAAGTCCGAGTTGGAAGACTACGAATTCTGTCTCCAACGCCGGGTCATCTCCATGCTACCCCGGAAGCAGGCTTATTCCAGAAGAACTGCCCGCAAGGTCAGGCCCTCGCATCCCCCTAAGTCGACGGTCCTGACCCCCTTGCAGAAGGCTGCCGTCCTCATGCTGGAATGCCCCACCTGGGTGCTGCGTGAGATGATCTCCAAACTGAAACCGTCGGAGACCAACCGACTGGGACGGGAAATGATCCGGATGGGGCCCCACTGCCGGGTCTTTCGCGACCAGGTCCTGCAGGAGCTGCCCGGTGGCGCCCGAGGCACCCTGGAACTGGGCCAGTTGCTGAGCCACCTGCGCGGCCTCCTGGAGGAAGCAGCGCGCCCGGAGACCGTCCTTTCAGAATTGGCTCTCTGCTTGTCGCTGCTTCCCGTCCCCCTCCGGGGCCCGGTGGCCGGCCGGGTCCTGACCTGGCTGCGAGAAGAAGCGGCCGCATCCCTCCGGTCTGAACTGGCTGCCCTGCGGGTGGAGGCGGATCCTCATCGGGCCGCCTGCGCACTGCGACGTTTCGTCGAGTTCCGGCGTGGGGGCCTGCATACCCCCAGTGCCTGCGGACGGCAGCATTTGGCCGCGGAACTGCAGCAGGCCACCCGGGCCAATCCACAAGAAATGGCCTGTGCCCTGGAGAGGCTCTGGCTGTGCCCGGAAGAGCACCTGCCGGAGAACTTCGTCGCCTGGTGCGCAGAGAACCCGCACCGCGCGGCCCACTGGCTGGTCCGCTGGGCTCGCTACTGGCAGCCTCCGGGCCCCGACCCCGAACTCCAGGTCCAGGTCGTCTTGCAGACCCTTCCCGAAGAACTGTCCAGAATGGTTCGCGAGCACCTGCCACCGGATCTCGCCAGCCTGGTGACGGAGGACTCCTCCGCAGAAATCGATCCTGCCGAAGCGTCCCGTCGCTGCCTGGAAGAGTTCAACCTGGCGACCCGACCCGTGGTCTCCATCACCAGGTTGAACCTGAATTAGCGACCTCCGCGGCGCTGCCAGGCCCGGGTCACCTTGGCCACGTAGTTCCTGGTCTCGGCAAAAGGCGGGATACCCCCATAGCGGCTGACGTTCCCAGGTCCGGCGTTGTAGGCGGCGATGGCCAGTTCCATCCGCCCGCCGAAGCGGTCCAGCATCATCCGCAGATAGCGGGTCCCGGCCGCGATATTGGCTTCCGGGTCGAAGACGTTCCGGCAGCCCAGGCTAGCGGCGGTAGCCGGCATCAACTGCATCAGACCGCCTGCTCCGGCATAGGAGCGCGCGTTGGGGTTGAAGCCCGACTCCACCTGGATCACGCCCCGGACCAACCACGGATCGAGACGGTAATTGCGGGCATACTTCAGGATCAAGGGGGTGATATCCACCTTCCCGTAGCGGCGCACCGCGACCGTCTTGTAGGGTGCCGGGGCGGCCTGGGCACCTCGCGAGGCCAGCGAGCGACGGCGGTGCTCCATCGGGACCCGCTGGTACTCGACCCACGAAGACTGCACGAAGATCGGTGGCATATCGGAAGAAATAGCGGTCCCGGATGCCTTGGAGGCCTCCTCGGAAAGCGTGGTCTCGGGCTCAGGCAACTCGACGGGAGCCATCAGGGGTCCCGAGAGACGCTCGCCAGAAGATTCCAGATCCTGCGTTACGGGCATGGCCCGGAGCGCCGTGCCAGAAAGACCCGTCAAAAGAAGCGTCAGTATAAGAGTTCGAACCAGGTTCACGGTTCGCCCCTCCTTCCCGGGGGTACAAGACCCCCAGATGATTGCAGGCCTCCTCCGGCTGAGCCGGGGAGGGCCTGTCGGGGTTGCCGTATCAAGATGAAACGCCAGCGCATTCTAGCGAGTATTGGCCGGAATGTCAAATGCCATCAGGAAATACTCACAAAAGAGGCGTATCCTCACGGGCATTGAGAACCATGTGCTGAACGGTATTCAAACCGTCCTTATTCCTCAGCCTTGAGGACCGCCAGGAAGGCCTCCTGGGGGATATCGACATTCCCAATGCGCTTCATCCGGCGCTTGCCTTCCTTCTGTTTCTCCAGCAGCTTGCGTTTGCGGCTGATGTCGCCTCCATAGCACTTGGCCAGGACATTCTTGCGCATGGCCCGGACGGTCTCACGGGCCAGGATCTTCCCTCCCAGTGCGGCCTGGATGGGCACCTCGAACATCTGCCGGGGAATGACCGATTGCAATTTCTCGACCAGGGCTTTGCCCGCCGTATAGGCGCGTTCCCGATGCACGATGATCGACAAAGCGTCGACCTTCTGAGAGTGGACCAAGATGTCCAGGCGCACCAGGTCCGACTCGCGCATCCCGCACAGGTCGTAGTCGAAGGAGGCGTATCCCCTGGTCCGAGACTTCAACTGGTCGAAGAAGTCCGTGATTATCTCCGAGAGGGGCATCTCGTAGGTCAGCATGCACCGACCATGAGAGGGGTATTCCATCCCCAGGAAGGTGCCTCGCCTCCCCTGGCACAGGTCCATGATCTGTCCGACGTAGTCCTCCGGAGTGATGACCGTGGCCTTGACCACCGGCTCGTCGATCGAGTCCACATCGCCCTGGGCAGGAAAATCCGAAGGATTCTGGATCTGCAGGGTGGTCTTGTCCTTGAGATGAACGGTGTAGACCACGCTGGGAGCCGTAGCGATCAGGTCCAGGTTGAACTCACGTTCCAGGCGCTCCTGAACGATTTCCATGTGCAGCAGGCCCAGGAATCCACACCGGAAGCCAAAGCCCAGGGCCACGGAGGTCTCGGGTTCCCAGACCAGCGCCGCATCATTGAGCTTGAGTTTGCTCAGGGCGTCGCGCAGGTTGTTGTAGTCGGTCGATTCGATGGGGTACAGGCCACAGAACACCATCGATACGGCCGGCCGGTAGCCTGGTAAAGGCTCGGCGGCTCCTCCCCGGGCCAGGGTCAAGGTGTCACCCACCCGCGTTTCCTCGATATGGCGGATCTGGGCGACCAGATAGCCGACATCCCCTCCTCGAAGCACCTCGACGGGCTGGGGATCGGGCTTGAAGATGCCGACCTCATCCACCTCATAGACCTTCCCGGTGCTCATCATCTGGACCATGGTGCCCTTGCCGACCTCGCCGTCCACGATCCGGAAGAAGGGAACGACCCCTCGGTACTGATCGTAGCGCGAGTCGAAGACCAGGGCCCTCAGGGGGGCACTGCGATCTCCCCGGGGCGGCGGAATGATCCGGATTATGGCCTCCATAAGCTCGTCGATCCCCAGGTTCATCTTGGCCGAAACCAATACGGCATCGTCTGCCGGAAGGGCCAGAACCTCTTCGATTTCATGGCGGACCCGTTCCGGATCGGCGGCAGGCAGATCGATCTTGTTGATCACCGGCACGATCTCCAGGCCCTGGTTCAAGGCCATCTGGTAGTTGGCCAGGGTCTGGGCTTCGACCCCCTGGGCGGCGTCCACCACCAGGAGGGCCCCTTCGCAGGCCGCCAGCGAACGCGAGACCTCATAGGTGAAGTCGACGTGTCCGGGGGTATCCAACAGGTTCAGGCAATAGACCTGTCCGTCCTTGGCTTCGTAGAGCAAGGTGACCGGGTGGGACTTGATGGTGATGCCCCGCTCGCGCTCCAGATCCATCGAATCCAGGACCTGATCCATCATTTCCCTCTGCGGAAGGGTGTTGGTCCGTTCCAGGAGACGGTCTGCCAGAGTGGACTTACCGTGGTCGATATGGGCGATGATACAGAAGTTGCGAATCAGGCTCTGGTCCATGGGTTGGGGCTTTCAAGAAGATGGAAGCCATCCTGCGAGCAGACAGGATGGCATGGCTTCAACGGATCGGCCGCCGGAGAACTGACCGACCGGGCGCGTGCGGGCCTTTGCCGCACCTGCTTCTCTGGAGACCCCACGGCTTCCTTTCAGGCCAAGACGGAAGGGAAGCATGCCCTGAAATCGAATCCGGTTGCGTGCAGGTCCAGATCATCCGCAGCCCCCGCCGCCGCAAGACCGTCTCGGCCTCGCTCTCCGGGAACGTACTGGAGGTCCGCCTCCCCGCAGGGCTCTCCACCCGCGAGGAGCAGGACTGGGTCGCCCAGATGAAGGAGCAGATCCTGCGCCGGGTGGATGCCCGAGCCCAGAACCCCGAGGCAGACCTGTGCCGCCGGGCCGAGGAGATCAACCGCAGATGGTTTGATGGCCGTCTGCGCTATCAGATCCGCTGGGTCTCCAACCAGAACTCCCGTTGGGGCTCGTGCACTCCCGCCACGGGGCAGGTCAGGATCTCCCGGCGCCTGGCCCGAATGCCGGGCTTCGTCCTGGACTACGTGATCCTGCACGAACTGGCCCACCTGCTCCACCCCAACCACTCGGCCGAATTCTGGGCCCTGGTGCGAAAAAACCCGCTCACGGAGCGGGCCATCGGCTTCCTGATGGGCTGGTCCCTGGCCAACAACCTGCCTCCAGCCGCGGACGAAGACGAGCCCGACCTGGACTGAATCCGCCTGGGTTTTCCGAACCAGAGCCGAAGCGTCTCAAAAAGAAAAAGGCCGCCCGCAGACGGCCCCCAGGAGAGCCTATGCCCGAAACCGGGCCCCGGCTCCAGGATGGAAATCTACTTCACAGACTCGCGCAGGGCCTTGCCCGGACGGAACGCCGGCACCTTGCGAGCCTTGATCTTGATCTCCTTGCCAGTGCTGGGGTTGCGACCCAGGCGGGCCTTCCGCTCACGGATCTCGAAAGAGCCGAAAGGAATCAGGCGGACGCCCTCTCCCTTCTTGAGGTGATCCTGGATCGACTCCAGAACGGCATTGAGCATCAGGCCGGCGTCCTTCTTGGACACTTCCATCTTGTTGGCGATATCCCCGATGAGGTCTGCCTTGCCGACGACCTTGTTGGACTTGGACTTAAGCGCCATGTTCTCGTGCCTCCTTGTTGAGACTTTTTCCGACCAACCTCCAAGAAGTTCTGTCCCAGGCCTCGCTCTCCTCCTCAAAACCCCTGAAAATACGGGCTTTTTCGACGATCGCCACAAACAAAGTCTTGTTTATCGGGGCCTCACGAGCAAACCCCGATAAAATGGGGCTTTTGAGTCCTAAGAGTGCTTTAGAATTTTCCTCAAAATACAACCATTCAGCCCCTTACTGGCCGCACTTTCCTCCTTGTTCCCGAGCCAGAATATTCGTGAGGTCTTGTCCAGGGGCCGCCTGAATCCGCCGCCTGGCGTGAGAACCGAGGCCATCGAGGCGGGTCTGGATGCCAGGAAGGCGTGCATCGAGGAGCGGAGCGTAGTTGGAAACTACGTGAGCACCGCAGAGGTGCGCCTGACG
>JAAZKF010000104.1 GCA_012799975.1 Burkholderiales bacterium | reverse complement strand
TTGATCCAGCAAGGGGACAAGTTGGCCGCCCAGAACCATTGGGAGCAGGCCATGGGGGCCTATGGCCAGGCCCTGGAGCTGGCTCCGGAGGATCTTCAGCTTCGGGACCATATCCTGGAGGCGGCCACCCGTCAGGGCGACTATGGTGAGGTGATCAGCCAGTGTATGGCCCTGGCAGAGCTCTTCGCCGCCCAGGGTGAGGTCGACCAGGCGATCGAGCGCTACAAGATCATCGTCAACCTGGAACAGAGCGTGCGCAAGAAGGGGCTCGGCGGCGAAGAGGCTTCCGAGATCCAGAATCGGGTGGCGCAGGTCAAACCCGAAATTTTCTCGCGGATCGGGCGCTTCTATCTGGATAAGGGAGTCCACGACGAATCTGTAGCCTGGCTCCGCTCCAGCCTGGATATCGATCCCGGTCGCTGGGATACCCATATGACCCTGGGCCGAGCCCTCATGGCCCAAGGCAAGGACAAGGAGGCCATCGGCGAGTTCCAGGAAGTCGTCCGGCTGGCGCCCAATGAGGCGGCCCAGGCCTACGAGATGTTGGGCGAGGTCTTCATCCGGGCCGGCCGGCAACCCCAGACGACCGTGGTCTGGTTCCGCAATGCGGGTGAACTCTACATGCAGCGCAAGCAGATGGCAGACGCCATCCGCACCTATGAGCGCATCCTGGAATACGAGTCTCGTAACAAGGACATCCTGGTAAAACTGGCCGAGATCTATGCCTCGGAGGGACGGACCGAGCAGGCAGTCCAGACCTATCGCACCCTCGCCGGGATCTATCAGGAAGAGGGACTGCTCGACAAGGTGATCGGCTTCTATGAGAAACTTCTGGATTGTGATCCCCAGAACGAGGAAGCCCGCAACCAGGTCATAGACATCTACCGCAACATCCTGGCGCGAGACCCGTCGAATACCTCGGTGCGCCTGCGCCTGGTCGAGAATCTCCTGCGCCGGGGTATGACTGCGGAGGCTGGCGAGCAGCAACTGGCGTTGGCCCGTTCACATCTGGAACGGGGCATGATCGAAGAGGCCCTGCCCGTGGCCCGGAAGTTGTTGGAATTGGACCCCGGGAACATCGAAGCTCGCAAGCTGATGGGAGAGATCTATCGAAAGAAGGACATGAACTCGGAGGCCCTGACCGAGTTCCAGCAGGTGGTCCGGCTCTACCAGGAAGCCGGGGACGAGAAAGCCGCGATGGACTTCCAACATCGCCTGGTCGAATTGTTCCCCGAGGCTTCCGACCTGCAGTATCAAGTAGCCCTGGCCCTGCGGGGGCAGGGGGATCACGAAGGTGCGGTCCGCGAATTGCTGCGCTTGCTGGGGGAGCGTCCGGATGATCTGGTGGCCCGGGTGTACCTGGCCGAGGAGTATTCCGCGCTGGACCGCTGGGAGGAGGCAGTCGAGACCTATCGCACGGTCCTGGCCCAGGAACCTGGTCGCCTGGATGTGCGCAAGCGTCTGGTCAAGTATTGCCTGGAGTCCGGTAGACTGGACGAGGCCCTTAGAGAGATTCAGGTGTTGCCCGAGGAGGACCCCGAGCGCAGCAATCTCCTTTGCCGTCTGATCGAGAAGGAGCTGGCAGAGGGGCACCTGGAGGAGGTGGAACGCCACCTGGATCGCCTGGCTGACGAGGACGAGCGCAAGGTCGGCTTTCGCAAGGACCTGATCAAGCGCTACCTGGATGCCAATGACCTGCAGAAGGCCGACGCCGCCATGCCCCTGGTGCCGCGCTCGGACAAGGAGCGCAACCGGCTGGTCACCCGTCTGATGGAGATGTATCTCAGCTCGGGGGACCTCGAGACGGCGGCCGAGTTGATCAACCGGCTTCCAGCCGAGGATCCCCTCCGCCTCTCTTTCCAGAGGCGTTTGATCGGCTCCTATCAGGATTCCGGCCGTTTGGAGGAGGCAGCGGCCGAGCTGGCTCGTCTTCCCGAGACGGACGAGTCACGGCCGGACTTCCTGGCCCGGCAGATCTCCGGCTTGTTGACGGCAAACCGGCTATCCGAGGCCATCCGGGAGATCGAGCGCCTTCCCGAGGCGGATCCGGCACGAAACTCCTTCATGGGTCAGCTTATCGAGGCTTATCTGCAGAGCGGAGACATCGATCGGGCCGCGGAGGAGGTTGGCCGGCTCTCGTTGGAGGACGAAATCCGTCCCCGCTATCGACGCAGGATCATCCAGGCCTACCTCAACGCCAACCGCCTGGAGGACGCCGAGCGCGACATCCAGGCCCTGGACCCCGCTGACCCCGAGAAACGCTCCTTCCTGCGTCTGCTCCTGCAGAAGTTCGAGGCCACCGGGCAGATGGAACGTCTGCGTGAGATGGTCCTGAACCTCCCCGACGACATGGATGAGAAACAGCAGTATCTGGACGGGCTCGTCCACAACTACCTGATGTCGGGAGACCTGGCCCGGGCGCGCCAGGAGGTCTACCAGATGGCAGAGACGGTTTCTGCCACGGGGAATCACCAGGAGGCGGAGCGCCTCTACCGCGAGCTTCTGGCCTACCACCCCGCAGACGTCGAGATTCGGCTGCGCCTTTCCCATGAGGTGGCTTGCCAGGGCAAGTTGGAGCGAGCCCGAGAGGGCATGCTGCTCCTGGCCGGCCGTTTTCATAGCGAGGGGAATGCCACCTCGGCAGCAGACATCTATAGCCGCCTGCTGGAGATCGACCCGGAGAACCTCAATGCCCGTTATCGACTGGGCCATATCTGGGCAGAGCACGGCCAGACCGCGCAGGCCCTCGAGCAGTTCTCGCAACTGGCCAAGGTCTATCTGTTGCAGAATCTCCCCGAGGTGGCCCTGCGCGTTCTCAACCGGATTCTCGAGCTCGAACCCAAGGATATCCCTCATCGGCGTCAATTGATCCAGTTGCTGACCAGGAATCTCCGCTTCGATGAGGCCACCGAGCATTATCGGATGCTGCTCGGCATCCACCTGGACCGCGGCGATATCGACGAGGCCCGCTTGTGCGTGCGCGAGATCGTCAACCTCCAGCCCTTGAACCTGGAGCTCCGCCAGCGGCTTGGTGAGATGTTCCTGAAAGCCGGTTTCCTGGAAGAGGGTCAGAAGCTGATGGAGGAGTTGGCTTCCACCTACAAGGGCCGGGGCGATCACGAGCACGTGATCCAGGTCTTCTGGACCCTCTCGCGTACCTTTGAAGATAACCAGCAGTGGGAAACCGCCCTGGAGTATCGCGAGCGCGTGGCCGATGAGCTGGTGGAGGCGGAGGACTGGAAGGAGGCCCAGGAACAGTATCTGCACACCCTGGAGCAGTATCTCGTCCGCGGGCGCAAGGAACGCACCGATCCTCTTTTCGTCAAATTGATAGACGGATTCTTCCGCCACAAGAACGTGCCCGAAGGTATCTCTCGCATCGAGCGCCTGGAAGAATCCTTCCTGGATCAGGGCCGCAAGGGCATCTCCTTGATCCTCAAAGACCGTCTGGCCGGGATCATGGAGAGGATGGAGGAGTGGGACCGCGCCCTGGAATTGGTCGAAGCCATCTCTACCCGCTACCTGGAACTTGGTGAGTACGAGCAGGCCATCGTCTATTGTCGTCGTGCCGTCGACCTGGCTTTGAACCATCAACGGGTCGAGCACGGCTTGGGTCTGCTGTTCCGCCTGGCCGAACTGGTCCTGGCCTATCGGGGAATGGAGGCGGCACGGCCCGTCCTGGAGGAGATCCGCCATCGTTCCGGCGAGGAACCCCGGATCCTGGAGCGGATCGGCGACCTGCTTTTCAACGCCGAACACTTCGAAGAGGCTCGTCCCTACTACGACGAGGTTCTGCGGAAGGAACCGGGTTGTGCTGGTGCCCTCTCCCGGGTGGCCATCATCTATGCCCGCCAGGAAAGCCTGGAAGAGGCGGCCGGCGTGGCTCGTCAGATCTTCGCCAAGGGTCTGGTCGGCCGGATCGTCAGCGAGTATCGGCAGGCCGTGGGGTATTCGCCCGAGGATGCCGGCTCCCAGATCAAGATTGGTGAGTTCTATCGACAGATGGGCTTCCTGGAGGAAGCCATCCAGGAGTTCTACCAGGCCTCTAAGGACCCGGACAAGATGCTCCTGGCAGTCAACCATCTGGCTTTGGCCTTCAAGGAGAAGGGATACCGGGACCTGGCCATCCGCCAGTTCCTCAAGGCTCTGGACCAGCCCGGCTTCATGGACGAGGACTTGTTGGACCTGCGCTACAACCTCGGCCAGGTCCTGGAGGAGGAAGGACGCTTCCATGAGGCCCTCCAAGCCTATCAGGAGTGTTACGCTGTGGATATCCGCTTCCTAGATGTCTCGGAGCGCATCGAGGTACTCTTCGATCGTCTGCAGTCCGATTCGGAGGGTGCAGGCCTTGGATAATGTAGGTAATCCGCTGAGAACCGGCTCAAGGTCTGGAGGCCCGCCTGAATCCGCCGCCTGGCGTGAGAACCGAGGCCAGCGAGGCGGGTCTGGATGCCAGGAAGGCGTGCATCGAGGAGCGGAGCGTAGTTGGAAACTACGTGAGCACCGCAGAGGTGCGCCTGACGACGCAGACGGGCCCCTCCCACCCACACCCTGGTGTGGG
>JAAZKF010000103.1 GCA_012799975.1 Burkholderiales bacterium | reverse complement strand
TGGCTGGCCGGACAGCTTGCGGACGACATTGTAGCCCGCGCCGCTTGCGGGTTGCCGCCATGCTGTTGCGGAAATGCCACCCGATCATGGCGGAAACCGCGGAGGCCGGGGACGGGACCTGGGGCGCGGCGTCGAAGGGGCGCCGCAGCGACCGTGAAGGAGAACCCGAGCTTGACCACCGCCCTGTCCCAGACCGCTGGCCCTTCCCAGACGCCCGCCCTGTCCCAGCCCCCCGGCCTTTCCCCCGAGGCCAAGTCGCGCCTGGCGGCGGTGGTGCGGTCCTTGAGGGAGCGGCTGCTGAAGGACCTGGGCGACGCGGTGCAGTCCACCTACCGGTTGGCGCTGCCCCTGGAGGAGGCGGGCCTGGGTGAAAAGATCGAGCGGCGACGACGCCGGCTGGAGGCCAGGCTGGACGAAGAGGCCCGGGGCGGCGCCCGGGGGGCCAAGGAGACCCCGGCCCAGGCCCGGGAGCGGCACCTGTCGGGGGCCATCAAGTCCGCCGCGGCCACCATGCTGAACCGGCTGGTGGTGCTGCGCCAGGCGGAGGCCCTGAACATGGTGCGGGTCAAGGTGCTTTCGGGCGGCTGGCAGAGCCCCGGCTATCGTGAGTTCCGGGCCTTCGCCCCGGCGCTGCTGGTCGACGACACCGAGGGCTACGCCGAGTTGCTGCGCCTGGTCTTCGAAGAGTGGGCCCTGGACCTGCCGGGCCTGTTCGGCGAGGTGGGACTGTCGGGCCTGGTGCCCGTGCCGGCCGCCACCCTGCGGGCCGCCGTCGAGGCCCTGGAGGACCCGGCTCTGGCCCCGGCCTGGACCGACGACACCACCCTGGGTTGGGTGTACCAGTTCTGGAACGACCCCGACCGCGAGGCCCTGGACGAGAAGATTCGAAACCGCGGGAAGATCGAGAACCACGAACTCGCCGCCAAGACCCAGCTTTTCACCGACCGCTACATGGTGGAGTGGTTGCTGCAGAACAGCCTGGGGCAGGTGTGGTTCGGCATCTGCGCCAGGAACGGCTGGACGCCGGAGGTGGTGCAGCCCCGAGAGGGCGGCCCCGGGGGGCCTCAGGGCACGCTGGACCGCCTGGAGGCCGCCCGGGCCGAGTGGCGGGCGAAGCGCGAGGCGGGAGAGGTGGACCTGGAAGCGCTGATGCCCCTGCCGGGGGCGGAGCGACCGGACCTGGGTGATCTGGAGCAGGAGGAGCGCTGGAAGTACTGGGTGCCCCGGGACCTGCCAATACTCAAGGCCATCGGCGCAAGCGCCGATGGGGGGTCGGCCGACCACGCCCCGGCGTCCCCCGGCGCGGGCTGCGAGGGGTCGGCCGACCACGGACCGTCCAGCCTGCGCGAGGTGAAGCTGCTGGACCCGGCCTGCGGGTCGGGGCACTTCCTGGTGATCGCCTTCGAGCTGCTGGCTGCCCTGTACCAGGAGGAGGCCAGGCAGCGCCGGGCGGCGGGCGAGGCGCTGGTGGAGGAGGAGTGGACGCCCGAGGCCATCGCTGCCAGCCTGTTGGAGCGGAACCTGCACGGCATCGACCTGGACCCGCGGGCGGTGCAGATCGCGGCCGCGGCCTTGTGGCTGAAGGCCCGGACCTGGTGCCGGGAGGGGCAACCTGCCGCGCGGGCCGCAGGGCTGCGACCTTTCGGAGCGTTGCCGGCGTTGCGCCTGAAGACCCTGAACCTGGTGGCCTCGAACCTGGGCTTGGCCGCCCTGCCCCAGGACGACCCGGCCTTGGTGGAACTGGTGGCGGCCGTGGAGGCCGAGACCGGCATCCCCGGGCACCTGACCCGTCAAGTCGTCGAGGCCCTGAAGGGCGCCGACCACCTGGGCAGCCTGTTGAAGGTGGACGCCGCCGTGGACGCGGCCTTGGAGGCCTGGGAGAAGGGCGAGCGCAAGGCCGGCGCCGGCCGGGGCCAGGGGAACCTGTTCGGGGCCCACGTGCAACTGACATTGGAGGACGACACCCGCCAGATTCGCCGCCGCAGCGTGGTGGAGCGGCTGGAGGAATTCCTGAAGCGCCACACCCGGGCCGACGAGCTGGGCCTGCGGCTGCGCGGCGAGCAACTGGCGGCGGGCGTGCGCTTCGCCCGGATGCTGCGCGAGGGGCAGTACC
>JAAZKF010000102.1 GCA_012799975.1 Burkholderiales bacterium | reverse complement strand
GGAAGGCGTGCATCGAGGAGCGGAGCGTAGTTGGAAACTACGTGAGCACCGCAGAGGTGCGCCTGACGACGCAGACAGGCCCCTCCCACCCACACCCTGGTGTGGGTGGGGTCTCAACGGATCGACGGCCGAATGCCACGGTAGGCGGCGGATTCAGGTGGAAGACCTTCCAGGGTGAGAAAGAGCGGGGGTAGATCTCGAAGGCGTCCCAGGAGTCGTCCACCTGGGCCATAGAGCTCCCCCTCCCTTCCATCTCCTCAGGGAGCCCTGCGACTTCGAAGAGGTAGATCCGGTGGATCAACTCCGGGAGCCTGGTGTCGGGAGGGCCTTTGATGGCCACGTGATAATCGCAGGGCGGCTCGGGTCCGGTGGGACACAGGTACTCCCTGGCCGAGTAGAACTTGATGCTCACCCGGGAGCCGGTCAGGGGACCGCTCCGAAAGACACCGACCTGACCCCATTCGGCGCTCGAAAGTTCCACCTCGACGTCCAACGCGCGAGCAGTCACCAGTTCGCACAGGTTCCATCGTTCCACGGGGCTGCCCAGGATTCGCGACAGGTCTTCATCCGCAGTGCGGCGCCGTCGCAAGGCATCGTCAAAGTCAAAAAACTGTCCTGATTCATGGCCACCTCCACCCTTCCAGGATACCGCCCCCCGTGCCATGAAGTGTCAGTACCAGCGTCCTGTCATGCTCAAGCCAAAGCCGGGGATTCCCTGAATACCTTCGGTCAACCTGGAGGGGGAGCGTGATACGAGCGCAGGAAGTCTACCGCGCTGGCCAGGTAGTAGCGCAGGTCACCGATGCTTCTCACCGTGCGTGCCAGGTGACACAGGTAGCGCCAACTGAAGTAGTGCGCGCGGAGCATCCGGCCCTGGATTTCGGCAAGCTCGGCCATGGTGAAATGCTCGGTTCGCCAGGATGGTCGGGCGCCATAGAAGAGGTACTCCTCCCAGCCGGCCTCGTCCGACAACAGGCCTCGCTCGATCATCAGCCGGCGCAGTGGCGTGCCGGGATAGGGCACCACGGTGGCCACCCCCAGGATCGTAGGGCGGATGCGTCGCACCAAAGCCATCGTCTGCTCGATGTCACCGAGTTCTTCATCAGGATGCGAGCCCAGGATGACGGTGGCGTCGACGTACCTGACTCCTGCAGCGTGGGCAGCGTCGAAGGCTGCTACGATCTTCTCGATGGTGATCTTCTTGCCGACCAGCTCCAGGATACGCGGACTGCCACTATCCACGCCGAAGGAGATCCCCCGGCATCCCGAAGCCACCATCTCGCGCAGCATCTCGGCGTCCACTGTGTCGGCACGGGTGGTGCAGTTGAAGGTCATCTTCAAGCGACGCAGCGCCGCCAGGATTCCGGCCAGACGATCCCGATTACAGGTAAACACGTCGTCCATGAAGACGATGTGCCGGACCTTGTGCTGACGGTGGCAGATCTCGAGATCCTCGGCCACCCGTTCCGCCGACATCATACGCACCAGGCGATCCTGGGAGTGGCAGAATATACAGGACACCGGACAACCTCGAGAGGTGACCATCTCGGCGATCGGCATTGCCTGACGCGAGAAGCCGCGGAAGCTCGGACCCCGGTATAGATCCAGCGGGAGCGACGAACGGTTGGCCAGCGGCAGGGCATCCAGGTTGTCGAGGCGCTTCGGCGGTGGGCCGACCAGGATTTCCCCTCCCTGACGACGCGTGAGCCCGGGGATGCCCTCGAGGGAGGCCCCACCGAGGCTCTCCACCAAGTGCGCCAGGGGCACCTCACCCTCGCCCGAAACCGCAAAATCGAATTGCGGGAACTCGCGCAGGGTCCGTTCCGGAATGGCGCTGGCGTGCGGGCCGCCGATGACCACCGGGAGGTGACTGGCGAACCGCCGGATCCGCTCAGCCAGTTTCGCAGCCCCAAGAATCATCGGGGTCATGGCCGTCATGCCGACCAGGTCGGGTTGAAAGCGTTCCAACCAGGGTTCCAGATCGTCCAGGGGCTCCACGTCGAAATCGCGGATCTCCACCTCGACGCCGCGGGCGTTCAGGTATGCCCCCAACATAGCCAGATTGAGGGGTGGTTGGAGGTTGAAGAAGCGAAAGTTCCGGATTAGCGACGGCGGCTTGATCAAACCGACCTTCACTCCCCCGGCCTGGTTCTTCACGAGGACAGGCTCCTAGTCGGCCTGCTTCTGCACGACGGCGAAGCGGACCAGGCTCTGGACATTCCGGGCCAGAGCCTTGGCGATGCCCTGGACGTCAGCCTTGGGTGTCCCATCCCGGGCGAAGAGGTTCCCTCCCATACCCACGATGTAGGTGGCGACTGGCATCGTGATGGCCTGCACTCCGGCCAGGGCCGAGCGGAGGTGGACCACGGCGTGCGCCCCTCCGGTCGAACCGTGGGCGACCAGGGCCACGGGCTTCTCGGCGAACTGGGAGTCCAAGAAGTCCAGCGCGTTCTTCAGGACCGCGGGGAAGGAGCGGTTATACTCCGGGGTCACCAAGACGTAGGCGTCCGCCTGTGCGACCTTGTCCAACCAGGCTTTCACGACGGGCTCGGGTTGGCGCGAGGGGTTGAACTGGGGGGAAGCCGGCTCGTTGAAGAAAGGCATGGGGTAATCCGCCAAATCGACCAGCTCGACCTGGGCTTGCGGCACCTGGAGGCCGACCTGTTCTGCCACCCAGCGGGCGACTCCCAGGGTGGCCCGAGCGGGTCGCGTGCTGCCGACGACAACCTGGATCTTCACGTTTTCTTCCTCCCATAAGCGATGATGGTGTGAGGGTTCGCGAGGCCCGGAATGGATTCTACCCTGAGAAGCCAACCGCAACCCTTTGGTCTCCTCGCCGCTCGATGGGATGCACCCGCTGTGTCGCAAAAAGTCTCATTTACCTCGAGCAAACTGCAACTTTCTGCTCCTGGCGGGGACGAAAATACCTCGACGATGCTCGATCGAGGTCTCCGAGCGGGCTTCCGGGATCTCAATGAGATCTGGAAAGGTCTCCGGGTCGAAAGCTCTTCTCCAGGGCGGTCACGATGGGGTCGAAGGCGGCCTTCCGGGCGACGGGATAGACCAGGCGGAAGCTGGCCCCGGAGCCGGTGCCCAGGAAGGTCTTCTCATAGAAGATGTCGGTCCCCTCGAGCCAGGAAAGCACATACCAGTTCCGACCCTTCTGCTGGTAGGCGATGGGGCCCGAAATGGACTTCCGGGCCCGTCCCAGGGACTGGGCCAGGCTCTCGTCCAGTGCGTTATTCCACCCCCAGGCGCGCAATTCAGCCCCAGTCCCTTTGTGGACGAAGGTCCGACCATCCTGGTTGGCAGGCGCCGGCTGGGCCACGAAGCCCGCCGGGACCCGAATCACGAAACCGAAGCGGGGATTGGTATAGCGTGCCGATTGCGCCGCGACCGGTACGGTCAGCACCAACAGAAAGGCGAAGAGGAAGCGGAGGGAAAGGTGAGCTGGCATGCTCAAGGGGTTCGCAGCCACTCAAGCGATGTCCTCCGAGCCTGAATCCGCCGCCTGGTGTGAGAACCGAGGGTGCCGAAGCCCCCCCCCGGCAATCCAGCAGCCCGTCTCCCAAAGGCCGGCTACATCCTCTCGACGACCCTAAGGCCCAGAAGCCCCAGACCGACCTTCAAGACGCGGGCGGCCGCCTCGCACAAGGCCAGACGCGAATCCCTCAACTGCGGAGTGGGCGCTGCCAGCACGGGGCAGTTCTCGTAGAACTTCATGAACAGGCCCGAAAGCACGTACAGATACTCGCATAACAGGTTCAGACGCCAGCCCTGAACGACCTGGTCCAAGGTCTCCTCCAGGCGGGCCAGGTGCATGGCCAGCCGTCGCTCGTGCACCTCGTCCAGGAAAATGGTCGGGGAGCACGACAACTCTCCGGCCCGGCGCTGAATAGAGCGAATCCGTGCATAAGCATACATCAGGTAGGGAGCGGTGTTGCCCTCCATGGCCAGCATGCGGTCGAAGCTGAAGACGTAATCGCTGGAGCGATTCTGGGAGAGGTCGGCATACTTCACGGCCCCGATCCCCACCGCCTCGGCGATATCGCGCTTCTCTTCAGCCGAAAAACCGCGCCGCCGGGCGGGGTCCCTTTCACTCTCCTCCAGCAGGCGAGCTGCCCTGTCGACCGCCTCCTCCAGGAGATCCGCCAGTTTGACGTTCTCGCCCGAACGCGTCTTCAAGGGCTTGCCGTCGGGTCCCAGGACGGTTCCGAAGGTGACGTGTTCGAGTGTGCGCTCTTCCACCCAGCCCGCTTCCCGGGCGGCCTGGAAGAACATCTGGAAGTGCAGGGCCTGCCGGGAATCGGTCACGTACACCAACCAGTCGGCCTGGAGTTCTCGGGTCCGGAAACTCAAGGCGGCCAGATCCGTGGTCGGATACAGGAAGGCTCCGTCGGACTTGCGCACCAGCAAGGGGTGAGCCTCATCCTGGGTGTTCTTGAAACGGGGTTGGCCCTGCTCATCGTACAGGAAAACGCAAACCGCACCCTGGTCCTCCACAACCTCCATCGGGCGGCTTCCTGCAGGGAAACGATCCTGCAATTCCTGCACGACGGCCTGCAAGCGGGGATTGTAGAAACTCTCGCCGCGCATGTCCTCGGGGGTCAGCAGAAGACCCAGGCGGTGGTAGACCTGGTGGATATGCTGCACCGAGGTGGCTACGATCCGCCTCCAGGTGGCCAGGGTCTCTTCGTCTCCCCGGTGCAGGGCGACCACGCGCTCGCGAGATCGTTCATGGAAGGCCTCGTCCGTGGCGGCCAGGGCCTGCGCCTCGCGATACAAGGCCTCCAGGTCCCCCAGCTCGACCTCAGACCCGGACGTTCCGCGATCCATCAGATAGGCGCACAACAAGCCGAACTGCGTGCCCCAGTCCCCCACGTGGTTCTGGCGGATCACCTCGTGCCCCTGGTGTTCGAGGATCCGACACACGGCGTCCCCGATGATGCTGCTGCGCAAGTGCCCGACATGCATCTGTTTGGCGATGTTGGGACTGGAGTAGTCCACCACGACCCGCCGACCGCCGGGTTCTGCGGGTTCTCCCACCCCCTGCAGGGCCTCCACCAGGGCCTGGTCGCAAACCCGGAAGTTGAGGAAGCCCGGGCCGGCCACCTCGGCAGTCTCCAGGAGGCCCGACTTGTCCAAGGCCAGCATGGCCTCCGCCAGGCTGCTCGCGATGTCCCGGGGATTCCGCCCCAGCCGCCGGGCCAGCCCCAGGGCGGCGTTGCATTGATAGTCCCCATGCTTCTCGTCGCGAGTGGGAGCGATCTGGGCCGCAAGGGCTTCCGAATCGCCGACGATCTGCTCCAAGGCCCGAAGGGTCAGGGCCTCGAGCCTGTCTGCCAGGGTTGCCATGGGAACCTCCATCCTTTCGATGTGCAGGGCGTTCCTCCAGGGCTCCCCCAGGTCCTGCGTCGCAGGCTCCCAGCAGTGGACGCAGAAATCTTGGTGTTCTTCGGAGGAATTCTCCGGAAAGTCCGCCCATGACCGAGTCCCCCCCAAAAACCTACCTGGGAATGTTCCGTGCCCTGCGCCACCGGAACTTCCGCCTTTTCGCCTCGGGCCAGATGATCTCTCTGATCGGCACCTGGATGCAGACCGTGGCGCAATCCTGGCTGGTCTATCGCCTGACCGGCTCGGCGATGCAGTTGGGGATGGTCGGCTTTGCCTCGCAGATTCCCATCTTCCTGGTCGTCCCGCTGGGAGGCCTGGCAGCCGACCGATTCGACCGCCGCAGCATCCTGCTCAAGACCCAGACGGCCGCCATGCTGCTGGCCGGAATGCTGGCCGCCCTCACCTTGACCGAGCAGATCCAGGTCTGGCATCTGTACGTCCTGGCCGTCCTGCTGGGGGTCGCCAACGCCTTCGACATCCCCACACGCCAGGCGTTCACGGTCCAGATGGTGGGCCGCGAGGACCTGCCCAACGCGATCAGCCTGAACTCCTCGATGGTCAACGGAGCCCGGATGGTGGGCCCTGCCCTGGCCGGCATCCTGGTGGGATGGGTAGGTGAGGGCTGGTGCTTCCTGGGGAACTCGCTGAGCTATCTGGCGGTCCTGGCCGGACTGGCCGCAATGCGGCTTCCCTCCTGGCGCCCGACTCTCCAGCAGGGAAACGCGCTACAGAATCTATACGAAGGCCTCACCTTCGTGCTGAAATGCCGACCCATCCGCGACCTTTTGGCAATGTTGGGGCTGGTCAGCCTCATGGCCAGCCCCCATGTCGTGCTCATGCCGATCTTCGCCGAGGAAATCCTGGGTGGTGGGGCCCACGCCCTGGGCCTGATGCTCGGCATGTCCGGGGCGGGGGCCTTGGTCGGGGCCTTGATCCTGGCTTCACGACGAGCCCTGGCGGGCTCGAGCATCTGGATCGCAGTCTCGGGCTCAACCCTGGGTTTGGGGACCATCGCCTTCGCCCTCTCGCGCAGCCTGGAAATTTCGTGCCTGCTGATGCTGCCCATCGGCTTCTCGATGATGACCCAGATGGCCCTGTCCAACACCCTGATACAGGCCATGGTCCCCGATTACCTGCGCGGACGGGTGATGTCCTTCCATTCGATGATGTTCATGGGGATGGCCCCCCTGGGAGCACTGCTCTCGGGGGCCCTGGCTCCAATCCTGGGCGCTCCGGGCACGGTAATCCTGGGAGGGGTCTTGTTGCTGGCGGGCAGTGCCGTCTTCAGCCGGCGACTTCCCAGATTCCGCGCCGCAGCCCGACGCCTGACCCGGGAGGCCCGAAGCGGGGATTCAGCCTGAAATCCGGGAAGAATGGCGGGGGCGATGAGCCAG
>JAAZKF010000101.1 GCA_012799975.1 Burkholderiales bacterium | reverse complement strand
GGAACTGGCCCTGGTCGACAAGGTGCTTCGCGACCTCTTCACCCCCGATATCGACCGGCTTATCATCGACAACCCCGTGGAACACGCCAAGATGCGGGACAAGTTGGAGAGCACCGCGCCGGTTCTTATGGGTCGGATGCACCTCTACACCGACCGACGTCCCCTCTTCGAACTGCACAGCGTCGAATCCGAGATGGAGAAGGCCCTGAACCGCAAGGTGTGGCTGGATTCCGGGGGGTATCTGATCATCGATCGGACCGAGGCCCTCTGGGTCATCGACGTCAACACCGGCAAGTTCATCGGCAAGACCAGCCTGGCAGACACGATCCTCCGGACCAACCTGGAGGCATGTCGGGAAATCTGTCGTCAGTTGCGGCTGCGGGACATGGCCGGCATCATAGTGATCGACTTCATCGACATGGATTCGGCCGACGACCAGCGCAAGGTGCTGGAATTCCTGGAGGATGAACTCCGCCGCGACCGGACCCGCACCCACCTGGTCGGGATGACCGAACTGGGTCTGGTCCAGTTGACCCGCAAGCGAGAGGGGAAGGACCTGGACGCGGTGATGCGGGAGCCGTGCCCGGTCTGCTCGGGCCGGGGGCGTCTGCTCTCAGCCCAGACCCTGGCCTTCCGGGTCCGCCGCGAGATCCTGCGCCTGGCGCTGGATGACCACAATGAAGCCATCCTGGTCCGGGTGCACCCGCACACGGCCATCGAGTTGATCGGGGTGGAGGGGGAGGAGGTCGAGACCCTCGAGCGCGACAGCGGCCGGACGATCCTGATACAGGTGGATCAGCACCTCCATCCTGAGTGTCACGAAGTCTTGGGAGGGCCCAAGAACCAGTTGGAGGCTCGCGTCACCCGATTATCCCAGGGGCATCAGGTCAAGGTCCGCCTGGAAGAGCCTTTCGGCCCCAATATCCAGAGCGCCCTGGCCGTGGTCAACGGGCACCTGGTGGAGGTCCTCTCGGGAGGAGACCGCCTGGGCAAGGAGGTCCAGGTACGCATGATCCGAAACACCGGGGCCTTTTGTCAGGCCGAAATCGTCCGCTGAAGAGGGTTGCCGGAACTCCGACGGAGGAGTGCCGTGGGGCTTTCTTGAATCCGGAAGCGGCTCCGGCGGAGGAAGATCCCCACACAGCGGGCCTGCTGCACGAGCGAACGAGCAGCGGGCGGGAACCATGCCCGGCGAGCACCACGTGAACGAGCGAGGTCGAGGAGAATTGGAACTGACCTTCTGGGGAGTCCGCGGTTCCTTCCCCGTCGCGCGCCCTCACGCCCGCAGATTTGGTGGCAATACGCCTTGCGTGCAGGTCACCGCGGAGGGGAATCACGTGGTGATCGATGCAGGCACCGGGATCCGGCGCCTGGGTCAGAAGCTCCTCTCGCAGGGATCTCCTCGTGAGATCACACTCTTGATCAGCCATCCGCACTGGGACCACATCCAGGGCTTCCCCTACTTCGAGCCGGCCTACGAACCGGAGTTTGAGATCTCCATCTTCTCGCTTCTAAGAGATGAAGACAAATTGGAGACCCTCTTCTCGGGTCAACAGCACATGGCATTCTTCCCGATCCCCCTGGAGCAGCTTCCCTCGAAGGTGCGCTTCCTCGATTTGGAGGAGGGAATAGCCCGGGACGTGGCGGGCTTTCGGATCCTCACGCACCGCTTGAACCATCCCGGCGTGTCCAGCGGCTACCGCCTGGAAAGAGACGGATTCGTTCTGGCCTATGTGTGCGACGTGTCCCCCTCGCGTGACCTGCTTCTGGCCACCTCCCGACCTGGCCTCTCGGAAGAGGCCTTCCTGAAGGAGCTCTTCGAGAACCAGGTGCGTCTGGCCGAGGGGGCGGACCTGGTCATCTATGACACCTTCTTCACCCCGAAGGAATACACCGAGCGCCCCCATTGGGGGCACTCTACCCTGGAGGACGGATTGGAGATCTG
>JAAZKF010000100.1 GCA_012799975.1 Burkholderiales bacterium | reverse complement strand
CGTCAGGCGCACCTCTGCGGTGCTCACGTAGTTTCCAACTACGCTCCGCTCCTCGATGCACGCCTTCCTGGCATCCAGACCCGCCTCGATGGCCTCGGTTCTCACGCCAGGCGGCGGATTCAGGCTCTTCGCGGCCTTTGTTTTTGTCCTGGCCCCATCCGTGGTAGAATGCTCTTGTGCCGTCTGAACTGTCCGCCTGGTGGACTTTCTGCTGGAATCACCTGACGCTTTACTACCAGGTTGACCCATTGGTCTTCATGGCTCTGTATGCGCTCAAGAGCGTGGTCTTCTTCTGGACCCTGGCGCGGATCGTGGCCCTGGTCCGGCGGCGCTGCTTCCAGCCCATCCCTGCGCTGGCCTTGTTGAATATCTCCAGCACCTTGTCGCCCTGGACCTACGTATGGGTCTGCGGAAGGAATCTTCCCGAGTGGTATACCGCGTGGTTGGGAGCGGTCCTGGTGCTGGGCCTGGGATGGCTGGTCTGGTCGGTCCGCCTGCGCCTGCGGAAGTCCCGAGGAGGCCTCGGGATGCTGGTTGGGGAGGCCTCGGGCGAGGAGCCTGCTTGAGACCCGGGGGCTATGTGCGCTGCCCACAGTGCGGGGCCAGCAACCGCTCCGGGGAACCAGCCTGCTTCCAATGTCAGGGCGCGTTGGCAGCACCTGACTCCCCGGCTTGCCGGGCGGCTCACGGGGTGGCCTTGGAGATGCAGCACCTGCAGGAACTCTGGCGCTGGCGCTTCCACGTGGGGGTCCTGGTCCTGGCCGGGTGGCTGGCCTACCCCTATTTCACCAGCCCCGCCCATTTCGGTCTGCTGGACTATGCGATCCTGCCCTTTCACGAGGCCGGCCACCTGGTGTTGATGCCTTTCGCACCCAGGTTCCTGGTGGCGGCAGGGGGGACCCTGGCCCAGTTGGGTCTGCCCCTGGGATTCGCCGTCTACTTCTTCTGGAAGAGACGCGAGCCGTTCTCGGCCTGCGTGGCCTTGCTGTGGTTCTTTGCCTCGATGCAGAACATGGGTATCTACATGAAGGATGCCCGTTTCTTGTTGCTGCCGCTCTTCGGTGGCGATCCCCTGGATGGCCACGACTGGAATTATCTGTTCGGTCAGATGAGGTTGCTGCATCGCAGCGTGGAGATCGGAGGGTTCTTCCAGGGGTTGGGCCGGGCAGGCATGGCGGGTGTGCTGGCCGGAATGTTGGGCCTGGTGGTCCGGGGACGCCCGCAGCCTCCGCCCGGCGCATGAGGGTCGGGTGCTCTCAAGCCCCCGGGCTCCACTCCCGCCATCCCCTCAGCAGCGGGAAGTACAGGCCCAGCCGCAACGGTGGCGGGTCCAGGCGCTGCATCAACCTGGCGTAGCGTTCCATCTGCGGACGATAGCGCTGCTTTTCGGAGTCCAGGAAGGCTTCCAGGTCACCCCCTTCATGGGTCCCCGTCTTGTAGTCCACGATCCAGCGGACTCCTTGGGCGTCGACGAAGGTGCGGTCCACCTGGACGCGCACCACCCGCCCGTGCAGGTGGCCCGCCAGGGCATACTCGCTGCGCGCTTCGCGGTGGGCCGGGTCCAGGATCCAGCGGCCTCGAGGACACTCCAGAAGACCCGACAGGGCCTGCATCGTGGCCCGGGTCCCGGCCTGCAGTTCGTCCTGAGGGACTCCCAGTCGGACCAGGGCCGCGCGCAGGGTTCCTGATATCTTCTCCAGGCGGGAGGCATCCCAGGCCGCCAGACCTTCACGGGAGATGGAGAACAGGAGGCGATGGACCAGGGTGCCCACGTGGCGCACCGTCTCGCTGGCCCAGCGGAATTCCGGGTCTTCTTCCAAGGTCTCGTCTCGCTGCGGACGCAGGGCTACGGCTGGGGGAGGATCGGGAAGTCTTGGTTCGGCTTCCAGGCGTCGCAAGGGGGGCAAAGGGTCGGCCAGGGGATCCTCCGGGTCGAAAGGCGCATCCGGCAGCGAAGACCGCACCTCTTCGGGGGGCGGGGCAGGTCCTTCCAACGGAGGGAATTCCGGGGCGACCACCGGCCAGAGCAGGTTCAACATGGTGCTCTCGGGCGGTTCGGCCACCTCACCGGTCTCGGAATCGCGGTCTACCTGACCGAAGAGGTGCAAGCGCCGGATGGCCCGGGTGGTCGCCACATACAGCAGTCGGGACGTCTCGTTGAGCTCCCGCTGTTTCTCGACGTCGGCAAGCCAGGAGTAGACGGGGTCCCGGTCCCGGCCAGTCTCGGTGATCGGGCCCAAAAGCAGGTCGGTGCTGCCGAGCTGGTTGAGACGCTCGGCCCAGAGCATCAAGGCCTGGCTTGGAGGACGGGTCTTACGCCCCAGACCCGGAAGAAGGACGACATCGAACTCCAGACCCTTGGCCCGATGGATGGTCATGACCTGCAGTCGGGAGTCTGCCGAGGGGTCGGGGCGGGCGAAGAGACGGCGAAGCCTGGAGTTCAGATCCGTTACATCGGGCCACTCCGAGCGCTCGTCGAAGTCATCCAGGATGGCCAGATAGGCCAAGGCATCCTCCAGATCGCCGGGCTGAGCCAGGCACGCTGGTCCCCCCAGGGCCATCCAGGTCCCCTCTACCCAGCGCCGCAGGGATTGGCGGCGACGCGAGTTCCAGGACCCCTGCAGAATTTCGTACACCCGCTCAGCGCGTGTGCGGGCGTCGGGAGAGATCCGGTCCAGGGCGACGGGGTCGGCCAGCAGGTCGGGTAGGGCGGCCTCCGAACCCGAGGCCAACAGCGTCAGGTCGTGAAGCGTCAGGCCGCACCAGGGGGCCCGCAGGACGGCCAGCCAGGCCACGCGGTCGCCAGCGTGCAGCAGGGCCCGGGTCAGGGCCAGCAGGTCCTGGACCACCGGTCGGGTGTCAAGCTTCTCCAGTTCCACGGCCTGGAAGGGCTGGCCAGCCTGGCGGAGTGCGGGCAGGATCTCGCGCAGGTGTTCGCGGCTGCGGACCAGCACCACCACACGGGCCTGGGGGTCGGCGCGCCGCTCCTCCTGGATGACCTCGACCACCTGGGCCGCCTCGAGTCGCGGGTCCTCCTCGTACAGGGGATGGACCCGGACTCCGGGGCCCGGGAGGGCCGGGCGTGAAGCCGTGGCCACGGAGTAGCAGATGGCGCCGGTGTTGCGGTCTTCGGTTTTGGGAAAGACCCGGCTGAAACACCGGTTGAACCAGTCCACCAATGCGGCCTGCGAGCGGAAGTTGCTGGTCAGCGAGAGGGCGCGCAGGGGCAGGGCGCCCAGCCCTTCGTCCCGAGCTTGCAGGAAGAGCCCGACCTCGGCGTCCCGGAAGCGGTAGATCGACTGCATGGGGTCGCCCACCAGGAAAAGCGTCCGACCATCCCCCGGTTCCCAGCCGGCCGTCAGGCAGCGCAAAAGCCGGTACTGAGAGGTGGAGGTATCCTGATATTCATCCACCAGAAGGTGGCAGATCCGATGATCCAGCGCCAGGGCCAGGTCGGTCGGAGCCTCTTCGCTGCCCAGGGCTTCGACGGCCTTCAACGAGAACTCGGTGAAGTCGCAGCGGCCGGTTTCGCGGAAGACCAGCGTCAGTTGCGCGGTGGCCAGCATCAGGACTTCGAAGAAGGCCTCCAGGACCTCCCACTGGCGGTCCTCATAGGCTGGAGGGGGGAGTTTCCGGACGCCGTCCAGGCGGCGCGCCAGGTTCTCGACATCCATGAGGTCCAGGCAGAGGGCCGCGAAGCGCTCCTTGCGCAGCTTGCGCTCCAGGCTCCCCGAGCCCTGGCCCGCCGGAGGGAAGCCATGGCTTTTGTCCACCCGTCGGCGGAGTTCTCCTTTGGATGTCAGCAGGAATTCGGCCAGGGCTTCCCAGGCTGGCAGGTCCTCGGGACGATTCCCCGGCAGGTCCCTGAGTCTGTCCAGGGGGGCCAGACCCAGGTTCCCCTGCTCGCGAGCCATGCGGATCAGGTCCATGAGCTCCCTGACGGCCGGCTGGGGGAAGAGTGCCCGGAGTGATCCGAGCTCCTCACTCAGGGCGCGTACCAGACCTTCTTCCAGGATGGGGCGCAGACGGCTCCGCTCGGGGGGGGCCACGTGGCGAAGCCACTGGTCGCGGCGTGAGAGCATCTCGGCCACCAGGAGCTCCACCCGGACCAGGTCGTTGTCGAGGTGGCACAGCAGGCGCTCGACGGCGGGAGCCCAGCGGGTCTGGGAGTTCAGTTGTTTCAAGGCCTCGCGGGCAGCCTTCAGGTAGAGCTCCCGGGCGTCCTCCACCGGTTCCAGGGGAGAGCCGAACTGCGAGAGGACCGGCATCTGGCCAGCCAGACCGCGACACAGCGAGTCGATGGTCTGGATCCGCAGTCGCGAGGGGTTGTCGGTAAGCCCCCAGCCTCGCCGCTGATCCCGTTCAAAGACCGCGCGGGCCAAGGACCAGGTGCGTCGGGCAAAGGCGTCTTCGGGGGGGGGACCTGCGGCTCGGGCCAGGCTGCGGACCATACGGTCACGCATCTCTCCAGCCGCTTTGCGGGTGAAGGTGATGGCCAGGATCTCTTCGGGTTCGCAGACCGTGGCCAGGAGCGTCAGGTAGCGCTGGGTCAGAAGACCCGTCTTCCCCGAGCCCGCCGGGGCCTGCACCAGGAACGAGCCGGTCGGGTCCAGGGCCAGGTCTCGGGTCTCCTGGTCCGGGGCGATGGGCAGAGCGGACATGGCGAGGCATCCCTTCGGCAGCGTGGCCCGGCCCGATTCGCGCTTTCCGACCGCAGGCCTCCCCGCCAGAAACGGGAGGTTCCCCTGCCACGGCCGAGAAACCCGGGCCCATGTCCAGGAGCCTGTGCTGGCTGGTGTTGATCGCCGCGGTTTCGGCGGTATTCCGCTTCTTCCCGACGCCGGCGCATTACTTGGAGTTGGATTCGGCCATCTACCTGCGGGCCGCTGCCGAATACCAGCGGGCCCTGTGGGACGGGACCTTGTGGACCCGCGCCCTGACCCCCGAGAACTACACGGCGATCGGCTACTGGCCGCCCCTCTTCCCAATGCTGGCGGGCCTCCTGGGCAACGCCTGGACCCTGGCCGCAGGGGCGGGGTGGCTGCTCTTCCTGCCGGTCTTCGTCCTGGCCCGGAACCTCTGGCAGGACGAGGACACCGCCCTGCTGGCTTCCGGCCTGGTGGCCCTGCACCCCTTGCTGGCCTGGTACGCCCGGGTTCCCCGAACCGAGAGCCTCTTCTTGTTGCTCTATGCCTTGGGGCTGGCCTTGGCGCTTTCTCCGGCACCGGGAGGGGACCGGGGTGCTCGACCCGGTCCGGGCAGGTTCCTTCTGGGGGGGGCCTTCCTGGGGCTGGCCTACGCCACCCGCTTCGACATGCTCTTGATCCTGCCCGCCGTGCTGCTCTGGCAGATTCTGCTGCGGACCCGCCGGGAGGCCGGGTTGACCTTGCTGGGATTCTTCCTGGCCGCCCTTCCCTACCTGGTCTACCTAGCCTGGCTCAACGAGGGGATTCCGACCCTGATCAGCGCCGAGAAGTCCCTGTACGACACCCTGGAGGGGGCCTGGACCACGGCTACAGGACAGACCATGTTCCAGTTCACAGCCCACTTCGGACCGCCGGGTCGGATCCGGGTCGACCCCGCCGATCCGCTGGTGCGTGAGTTGTTGTCGACCCGGGTTCCCGGGATGCTGCTTCGGGGGGTGTTCCAGCTCCCGGCCACCCTGGCCAGCGCCTCGTGGAATTGGACCCTGTTGCTGTTCCCCGCTGCGCTGAGCCTGATCGAGTTGCGCGACCGGCGCAGCCTGGCCTTGCTGGTCCTGCTGGTGCCGGTTCCGCTCTTGGCGGTGCTGACCTCCTGGGACCCCAACCCGCGCTACCAGGCCTTCACGCTGCTTCCCCTGGCCCTGCTCGCGGCTCGTGGACTGGTCCTGCTCTGCCGGAAGCCTGCGCCCGATCCCCTGGCCTGTCGGGTGATTTTCGGAGTGGTCGCGCCCATGCAACTGGCCGCGGCCTGGATCGTGCCAATCGGCCCCCACTTCGACCAGCGCGGCCCGGTGGACCATTGCTTCTATGAACTGATTCCCGAGGCCCGGGGCCTGCAGGCGGCCATTCTGGGGTTGGGTTTTGGCGCTTTTGCCCTGGCCGGCTGGCGCTGGGGACCCCGTCCCGGCGGGCTGGTCGGCTCGGCGCTGGCCCTGGCCGTGGGCGCCGGACCGGTGTCGGTCGCGTTGGGGCATGCCGAAGGCCTGTACCGCATGGTGCTCCCCCTGGCCCTGCTGGGTCTGGCCTTCTTGCCTTTGCTGGCCGGACTCACCCTGCCTCGAAGCCTGTGGGGGAGCGGGATGCGCACCTGGCTTCTGGGGGCGATGGGGCTGCTGGCCTTGCAGAACGGCCTGGTCCTGGCCGGCTGGGACCTGGCCCACACCCGGCTGGTCCACTGCCCGGCCGTCGCGGACTTCCTGGCTCGGCAGCCTCTCGGGACCCGGTTGCTGGCCTACCAGCAGGTGGACGCCCTGCGTTCGGGGGCAGAGTGGGTGCCCCTGCCACGTTCCCGCGGCTTGGGGGCCGTGCTGGAGGCCGAGAAACCCGACTTCGTCCTGCTGTCGATCCCCGAGACCGGCAGCGCCGCCGGGGCCGTGGTCGCGGTCCCGGACCTGGAGTCGACGGGACGGGTCGACCTGGTGGGCAACCATCCTGCCGGAGGGGGAGTGGTGGGGTGTCCCCGGGCCTGGAGGCTGTACCGGGTGCTTCCGCCGGGGAGTCGGGGGCGCGGGCTGCAGAGGACCCTCCCGGATCGTCAGGCGCCCGGCGACTTCCCCCACTTGAAGGGGGGCCAGGGCTGAAACTTTCCTGGAGGACGCTTCGGAGGCCCCGATTCTCGCCGCGAACCCGGGAGTATTCCCTGGGAACTCCCCGAGCTTCCTGACTTCTTCAGACGGGATTTGTCTTCACGAAGACTCCTGGAGGTCTTCGGAGTCTTCAAAGGGACGCAGCTCGTAGACGCGGCAGACCGGCTGCAGGGTGCAGTAGCGGCAGGTGTCCCGACGCATCGGGTCCACTGCGCAATAACCTTGCCGGAATTGGGCTCCCAGGGAGGCCAGTACGTCCCGCCAGTGGTTCAACAGCGCGGTCCAGTCGTCGGCTACGGCCGCAAAATTCGAATCTGCCAGGCAGGGAACCTGGGGGTGTAATCCCGGCGATCGCGAGACTCCCTTGAGCCTCATGTCGCCCGGACGCACCTGGGCGAAGAGCACCGCGCCGGTCTGCTCTTCGGTCCCCGAGCAATACAGGGGGAGCTGGGGATCTTCAGGCCGGTCCCCCAGCCAATGTCGGGGGTTCGGCCGGCCGGTCTTGTAGTCCAGGATGGCCAGGGCCCCGTCTTGAAGGCGGTCCAGCCGGTCGATTCGGGCTTCGAAGACCAACCCGGCAACCTCCATCCTACGGGAGACTTCAAAGCCCACCACCTCGAAGGGCGAGCGTTCGCGCTCTACCTCCAGCCATTCCAGGGCCAGGTTGATCAAGCGATCCTGCTCGATCTGGCGAAAACGGCCGGTCAGCACATCCGGCCGCTGCGCGGCCATCCGGGTCAGGGCCTTCTCGGCGGCTTTTGTTATTAATTCCGCCAACCTCTCGGGGGCTGACTCAAGCAGGACCGACTGCGACCTCAGCGCCCGCCAGGCGTGCTCCATGGTCTCGTGCAGCAGGGTTCCTCTCTCCCGTGCGGCCAGGCCCGGTTGCACGGCCTCCAAGGAGCGGGCACCCAGGCGCAGCTCGGCAAAGGCTCGGAATGGACAGGCGGCCTGAAGCTTGAAGAGGTTGGTGCCGCCGCGCGTCACCTCCCCGGTCGGACAGGGCGGAGGCGGGCGGTCGGGGGCCACCTGCAGGCCACCTGCTTCGTGCATGACCTCGCGCCAGGGGCGGAACTCGGGCAGGACCGGCGAACCTTCCGGCAGGTGGGCTAGCAGGGCGCTGAGCCGTAGCTCGCGGTCTCCCACGCTGCGGGCATGGCTGGCGATCCCGTGGGGAGCTCCCGCCAGTATCCTTCGGGTGACCCGGCGGGCGAAATCCAACTCCCGGGGCGCGCTGGACCCGGGCATGTCCATCCGGCGCTGCAGGTCCAGGGGGAGATAGGGGTTGGGCCGGGCACCGGGCGGCCAGACCTCGTCGTGGACTCCCAGCATCCAGGTGGCGTCGAATTCCAGGCCGGCTGCCTCCAGGAAGCCCAGGACCTGGACCGGAGCCTCCTGCCCCCGGGGTTGGAAGATCGTCTCCCGGCACAGCGAGGTCAGGGCCCCCAGGGCCTGCATGTAGGTCATGTAGGGACGCACCAGGTCCAGGCCTCGAAGCTCTGCCAGGACCTCTCGGAAGCGCAACCGGACCTGGGCATCCTCGCCGTCGACCGGGCGCTCGCCGGGCCATCCGCTGGCCTGCAGCAGGCCGTCGAAGGACTCCGACCAGCGGGCAGGGGATTGCCGCCGGGGAAGGCTCCGACTCAGGTCCAGCATCCGGTTCAGGTGGTCGGCCAGAAGGGGGCAGGCGTCGGGTCTGGACAGACCTTCACGACCTTGGGGGCGGGCCATCCGGACGAGTCTCTCCAGCCCCGCCTCCGGGATCAAGCGCCGGCGCAGTTTCGCGTCCAGCAGGCCTCGTCGGCCGCGTTCCGACTCGGCGCCGCCCAGGTGGGGCGAAGAGAGCAGGGCTCCGACCTGCTGCAGGGGCAGGGGAGAGTGGACCAGATGTAGCAGCGTCAGGGCGTCGGCGACCAGGCCACGATTGGCCAGGGGCCGGCCCAGCGAGAGGTTGTAGGGGCGAGGAAGACGGGCCTTCCCGGGCAGGACCGCCTCGGGGCAGAGCAGATCCTCCAGTAGTCGCTCCAAAAGGGTTCGACTTCCCCCCAGGTCGGGCACAACCAAGGCGATACGGGTCTCCGGGTCCTGCGACAGAAGCCCGCGGGCCCAGCGAATCGCTGCGGTGGCCTCGGCCTCGGGATCCGCCCAACTGGTCCGGATGAAGTCCCCTGGCGGGCCCAGGTCCTGCCAGACCCTCGTATCGCAGCCCGCTCGACGAAGGACCTCCAGGAAGGCTTCATGACGGGGGGGGATCCGGTCGAAACCCACCAGGAGGAGGCTGGGAGGCAGGGCTACCTGGCCTTTTTCAATGGCTTCCGCGAGGGCTTGCGACAGCCGGGCGGGGTCCAACCATCCCCGAGCCTCGCACATGGTGGCGATCCGGTGGGCCCACCCGGCAAAGGCCTTGGAATCGTCGTCCAGGAAGGGTTCTTCGGGGTCCAGCCCGCAGCCGTGGTCGTGCAGGAGATGCCAGGCTTCGATGGCGGTCCGGGCGGCCGAGCGGGGGTTCAGGAGGCGTGTTCCCTGGGGCGAGTCTTCCAGCGCCTGCTGCCAGAGGGCGGCTTCTTGGGCCGGGCGCAGCAGGATCGGCCGCGGAGCCTGCCAGTCCAGGGCCTCGTCCCACAGAGTCTGAAGCCAGGAGCGCCAGGAGAGGATCTCGCGGGGCTCCCAGGTCAGCACCTCCCTGGTCTGGCGGTCGTCCCGATTACGCAGGTGCCGGGCCATGCGCTCGTTGGGTGTGACCACGAGGATGTCTGGAGGCAATTCGGAGAAGAGCATCGGTCTGGGGGAAGAGGAGTATTCTTCGGAGAAGGATTTCCATGACCTGCCACCGGTTTGCAGGAAGGAGTTGGAGGCTCGCCAAGAAAATTCACTTCATTCTTTTTCGCTGGAGTGCTTCCCGATGCCCACCCTCTCAGAGCACATCCGTTCGCGCAACCCTTCGGCCATCCGCCTGGCCGGGATCCGCTTCGCAGGGCGTCGAGACGGAACCCGAGCCCTGAACGTCGCGATCGGGAACGTCTCGTTGCCCATGCACCCGGCGATGACCCGTCGCCTGCATGGTATGGCCGCGCCGGAGAGCCCCTTCTGCGGAGGCGTGGTGCGCTATACGCCTACCGTGGGGCTTGACGAGACCCGTCAGGCCTTCCTCAATATCCTGGGAGCCAGTGGTCTGCCCACCCGGGACCTGCACGTCCTGATCACCGACGGTGGCAGCCAGGCCATGGCACTGGTCATACTGGCCTGCTGCGGGCCGGCAGGCACCACGGAAGCCCCTCTTTTCCTGATCGACGCGGCCTATCCCAACTACAAGTCCTTTGCCGAGCGCCTGGGCCGGGCCACCGTCTCCTTCTCGCGCATGCTGGAGGACGATGGACGCTTCACCCTGCCCCGGCTCGAGAAGATCGGCGAAATGTTGAGCCGGCATCGCCCCGGAGCCCTGGTGGTGATCCCCTACGACAACCCCACCGGACAGTACTATGACCACCAGACGATGGTGCAGTTGGCACGCCTGTGCGTCGAGCACGATCTGTGGATGGTCTCGGATGAGGCCTATCGCGAGCTGTACTATACCGGGGGGAGGCCGACCAGCATCTGGGCGATTTCCGAGGAGGAGGCTCCCGGGATCACCGGTCGGAGGATCAGCATCGAGACGGCTTCCAAGGTCTGGAACGGTTGCGGCTTGCGCATCGGAGCCCTGGTGACCGACAACCTCGAGATGCATACCCGCTGTGAGGCCGAGAATACCGCCAATCTGTGCTCTAATGCCCCGGGACAGTGGGTCTTCGGGGCCCTGGCCGAGCTCAGCCATGAGGAGCTTCGCGCCTGGTTCCATAAGCAGCGGGAATACTATCGGCCGATGATGGAGGCCTTCGCCGCGCGCACCCGCGAATTGTTGCCGGGCGTGGTGGTGGGGCTGCCCTCGGCAGCCCTGTATACCGTGGTGGATCTGCGCCGTCTGGTCGGTCCCGACTTCGACTCCCAGGATTTCGTGATGTGGTGCGCCGAGGAGGGGGTCGTGGACCTGGACGGCGAGCCCTGGACCCTGCTTATGGCCCCCATGCCCGAGTTTTACAGCGCCCTGTCCGGTGACGACAATCCAGGCAGGACCCAGATGCGGGTGGCCTTCGTCGAAACACCGGAGGTCATGGCCAGGGTTCCGGTCCTGTTGGCGGCCCTGCTCCAGAAGTATCTGAAGCGCCCGGTCCTCCTTCGGGAAGCCTGAGCACGTCGGGAGACCCTCAATAGCCGGGCAAGGTTATCGGACCAGCCGGAAGATGGTCCACAGTTCGGAGTTCGAGCCGGGACCATCGGAGGTCGCGAGTGGTCAGGGAGGTTTTTCTGCCGGGCAGGTCAGGAGCATGGTGTCAGGCATGCCTGTCATGGCGCCCCGGCCGGGGGTCTACCCGTGGGCCCCGTCCCTCTGGGGCTGAGTGAAGTCCGGAGGCAGGGGCAACGACGAACCCGGCAGGGCCGTAGGGTGGGGGGTAAGGGTCTGTTCCGGGTTCCAGGCCACGAAGGTCCGCACCATGCGCTCGTAGTCGGACAGGTACTGATCTGCCAGGTCCTGCGGGCCCAATAGGGCCACAGCGAAACCCTTGGGGCGGGCCACGACGAAGGTGGTGACCACCAGGAAGGTCCGGTCGTCGTCCTTCAGGGTGTAGAGGCGCCGCACGAGTCGGGCCTGTCTTTCGCCGACCTTCATCTCCTTCTCTTCGAGCAGGGTTTCCTTCTGGACGAGGGGGTCATCGAGCAACCAGATCCTTTCCACGATCCGCAGGTCTTGGTCGACAGGCCGGTCGGAGAGCCCGAATGGGAAGAGGATCACCCGGACGTCGGTCTGCCCTGGTGGCCAGAGCATTCGCGCCCGGTCGCGGTTCAGGCTCTCGGGG
>JAAZKF010000099.1 GCA_012799975.1 Burkholderiales bacterium | reverse complement strand
TCCGGACCGGTGGACAGCCTGGAACGGACGAGCGATTCAAAAAGTCTGCTCTACAAGCGGGGAAGCGAATCCCCGGACAAGGGCCTCCTGGGGAAGGCCCCCAGCGCCGCCAATGTGATCAACCAGACCCTGGCGCTGACCCGCAGCCTGAAGGCCTTCCCCAGCTTCATCTACCCGACGGTCCTGAACGCCAGCGCCACCGAGCAGAGCCAGATCTACGACGTCCTGGACGCCTTGCCCCTCAAGGACGTCAACTCGGTCAAGTCGATCACGATGGTGCCCGAGATCGCCAACAACAAGCCGGGATGGGTCACCCGGGGGCGGGCATGGGACTTCAACGTCACCAACTACATCGAGCTCTCGCGCAAGGAGCTGCAGAATCCCGCCGACTTCCGCAAGGTGCTGATCCACGAGATCGGCCACACCAAGGACTATGAGAGCGCCTGGTTCAACCTGGTCGGTGAGGAGTCCAGCAAGAAGCCCTTCGGCGAAGGCCCGCACATCAGCGAGTATGCCAAGACCAACCGCCATGAGGACTACGCCGAGACCTACGCGAACTACCACGTCGATCCCAAGCGGACTCAAGAAGAGGTTCCCGAAAAGTTCGAGGCCATCCGCAAGTCGGAAGAGCCCGACTTCGTCGAGCGCCTGATCGACCGCAAGGAGTTCCGCGAGACGGGCCGCTGGCTGGGTGAGAACCTGGCCGAGAACCAGGCCACCCGGAACGGCCTGCAGGTCGTGCACTCGCTGGCGGGCGGCATCCAGGCGGTCCACGGCATGGACCAGTTGCGCAAGGCTTCCCAGACCCGGGATCCCCTTCACCACTATCAGGGCGTCCTGAACCTCACCGCCGGGGTCCTGTTCGGAAGCGGCCTGCTGGGCCTTCCCGGGATGGCCGTCCACAGCGCCCAGAGGGCCCTGAACCGGGCCGTGGCCCGAGGTGAACTGACCACCGTGGACGCCGATGCCGGGGTTCGCACGCTGAGCGACCCCATCGAGAAGGTCGTCCGGGCGGCCGGTTCCAAGGTCGGAATCCTGGAACCCTTCCACCCCCTCAAAGAGGATTTCCCCGACGCCGACACCAAGCGCGTCCGCGCCCTGGGCGTGGCCGCGGGTGGAGCGCTGGGCGGCGTGGCCGGGTCGATTGCCGGTCCCTACGGCGGAGTCCTGGCAGGCTACCACCTGGGTGGCCCGGTCGGAGGTGCCGTGGGGCTGGTCATCGGGGCCTTGGGCGGCTACGCCCTGGGAACCGAACTGGGGGGCCGCGCGGGCGGCGCCTTGACGCGGGCCTTCGGCGCCTGAACGCCCCTCAGCCGGCCTGGCTGGCCGCAGGGCGCAACCGGCCGACCCCCTGATAGACCCAGAGCAGCAGGGCCAAGAAACGATCTCCGCTGGCCAGGTCCTGAGGGGTCAGGTTCTGATGGATGGTGCGGCGGGCCTGTGGAGTCTGCACCACCATGCGCACCATGTCGCCCTGGATCTTCATGTCCCGCCCGACCATCCCATGAGGCAGGCCCGGTCGGAGCTGGGCCACCAGGTTGCCCAGGTCCAGCCCTGGAACCTGCAACTGCAACGAGATCCGGTCCTCCACCTTGTCCTTCCAGCGGCGCCGGGTCTTGCCCCGACGGGTCTTGTAGGACTCCAGGCGCTCGGCCTTGCGCACGGCCTCCAGGCTCAACCTGGAGCCGTCGGCCAGGCGGCCCTGGAACTCCATCCACGGCTGCCGGTAGGTCAGGCGCGTCCGCCCTCCGCCTTCGGGCGTCCGGGAGACCTGGAAGACCTGCATGGGGTAGTCGCGAAAGTCCACCTTCAGGCGCACGGGACGGTCGGGCGGCAGATCCGCCCGCAGCACCCGCAGGAAGCGCAAAGGTTCCAGATAGTGGGAATCCACCAGGTCCTGCGAATCCGCCCGGAAGAAGAGCGGGACGCAGACCACCGCCCCCACCAGACAGAATGCACCGGGCCAGGCCAGCCAGGAGATGTCCGAGGACAACCCCAGCAGGCCGACGCCCAGAAAGAACAGGATCCCAGCGCCGCACCCGAAGCCCGTCCCCCGACGCTCGGCCTTGCGGTCCTCCTGTTGTGCCGCCTCCAGGCGGGAAATCACCTCGCCCGGAGTCCCCTCGAACTCATGGATGCCCTTCTTCATGACCTGGAAATTCTCCCGAGACCGACCCGGTTCCCCCTGGCAGGCAACCAGGAACGGGCTGCGAAAGGAGGGCCCGACGAGGAGGTCGGACATGGACGAACGGATGCAACGGCTGCGGGACCTGGATCTGCCGGAATCGATCTTGTGGCTGGCCAGCCAACCTCACGGCGAGGACCTCTTCTTCTTCCGCTGCGGCGAGGTCGAGTCCCCGGAGGCCATGCGCTTCCCTGAAGGGATTCCCGCCGAGCCTCTCTGGCAGTTCGACTGGTGGGTGACCGCGGCGCGTCGGCGGGACGCTCACCTGGAGTATCTGGGCTTCGACGCCAATGACCCCGAGAACTGGCAACTGCTGGCCACCAGCGAGAAGGGCCTGTTGGCCAACCTCTTCTCGGACCTGATCGAGGACGAGGATTGGGAAGAGGAAGAAGAAGAGGCCATGCGGGCCCTGCGCGAGGCCGCCGAACAGGTCGGCTTCCAGGGCCTGGATGAATTGCTGACCTTCCAGGCCGAGCACGCCGGCGACCCCGACTACGCCGAGAGCCTGGCCGAATGGACCCGAACCCTGTAGGAGGTCGAATATGAGCACCATCTTTACGAAGATCCTGCAAGGAGAGCTCCCGGGCCGCTTCGTCTACCAGGACGATCGCTGTGCCGCCTTCCTCTCGATTGCGCCGCTCCAACCCGGACACACCCTGGTGGTCCCTCGTCAGGAAATCGACCACTGGGTCGACCTGGATGCGGACCTGGCCGCCTGGTGCATGAAGGTCGCCCGGAGGATAGGCCGAGCCCAGATGCGAGCCTTCAAACCCAAGCGGATCGGCCTGATTATCGCCGGGATGGAAGTACCCCACACCCACCTGCACGTGGTCCCGATCCAGGCAGAGAGGGATCTGGACTTCGCCCGGGCCGATTCTGGAGCCCGGCCCGAAGACCTGGACCAGGCTGCCCATGCCCTGCGGGAGGCCCTGGAGGCTGAACCGGGGTCTTGAATCAGTCCCGAGCCACACCGAGGCTGGCGGGAAAGGACTTCTCGGTCTTTTCACGAACTTTCATGGCTCCATCTTGACCCTGGCCGAAATTGATGCTGCATTCCAACGTACATCTCGAGGCTCTGGCCTACGAACTCCCCCCCCACGTCGTTCTGACCACCTCGCTCTATGAGCGTCTGGCCCCCACGCTCAAACGCCTGGGGATCCCCGGCGCGTGGCTGGCTTCCCTCTCTGGAGTAGAGGAACGCAGGTTCTGGGAACCGGGGACCTTCGTCCCGAGCATGGCCTCCCGGGCAGCACGCAAGGCCCTGGAACGCTCCGGGGTAGCCCCCGAGCAGGTCGGCTGCATCCTGAGCACCTCGGTCTACAAGGAGTTCCTGGAGCCTTCGGTGGCCTGCATGGTGCACCATGACCTGGGGCTTCCTCCCGAAGCCCTGAACATGGACATCGGCAATGCCTGCCTGGCCTTTCTCAGCGGCATGTCCCTGGTGGCCCGGATGATCGACCAGGGGCAGATCCAGGCCGGACTGGTGGTGGACGCCGAGTGCTCTCGGGCCATCTCCGAGGCCACCCTGCAACGCCTGACGGCTCCGGACATCAAACTGCCGGCGTTCTCCAAAGAATTTGCCGCCCTGACCCTGGGCTCGGGAGCCGTGGCGGCGGTGCTGACCCACTCGTCTATTTCGCGAAGCACGCACCGGCTCGTGGGCCTGGTGACCCTGGCCAATACCAGCTACTGCAAGCACTGCATCGGAAAGGTCAGTGAGATGCTCACCGACCAGACCAGCCTGATGAAGGGTGGAATCGAACTGGCGCACCGGACCTGGGCCTTGGCATCCCGCACCTTCGGGTGGACCCGAGACAACATCAAACAGTTCATCTGCCACCAGGTCGGAGCCCGGCACCACAAGCTTCTCTTTGAAACCCTGGGCCTGGACTCCAACCGGGCTTTCCAGACCTTCCCCTTCCTGGGCAACGTGGGACCTGCCTCGGTCCCCCTGACCCTGGCGATGGCAGACGAGCGAGGCCATGTGGTTCCCGGAGACAGGATCGGATTGATGGGAATCGGAAGCGGCCTGAACTGCGCCATGATGGAGATAGTGTGGTAGAAAAGACGAGCCGGAAATCCCCCTGGCTTCCCCTGTATCCCTTTGAATCCAACTGGATCCACCTCCCCTCGGGGCCACGTATGCACTACCTGGACGAGGGAGAGGGTGAGCCGATCCTGGCACTGCACGGAAACCCCACCTGGTCCTTCTACTATCGGGAGCTGGTCAAGGCCATGCGAACGGAATACCGCGTCGTCGTGCCCGACCACATCGGCTGCGGGTTCTCCGAGAAACCCCAGGACTACAATTATCGCCTGACTCAACACATCGACAACCTGGAAGCCCTGGTAGACCGGTTGGACCTCGAGCCCTTCAACCTGGTGATGCATGACTGGGGAGGCGCCATCGGGATGGGCCTGGCTGTACGAAAGCCCGAGCGGGTCAAGCGGATCCTGCTGCTGAACACCGCCGCCTTCCGAATGCCGATCATGCCACGGATCCTGCTACTGGCTCGCTGCCCGATCCTGGCCCCGCTCCTGATCCGGGGTTTCAACGCTTTCGTCCTGGGCGCCCTGCTGACCAGCACCAAGAGGACCATGCCCCCGGTGGTATGGTCGGGATACAAGGCGCCCTATGACTCGTGGGCCAACCGCGTGGCCATCCTGCGCTTCGTGCAGGACATACCGATGACCCCTCGCCACCCCTCCTACCAGACCCTGACCGAGATCGAGCAAGGCCTGCCGCTCCTGGCGGACAAACCCATCAGCGTGGCCTGGGGTGCGCTGGATCGGGTATTCGACGATCGTTTCCTGGAACGTTGGAAGGAGATCTTCCCGGAGGCCGACTTCGTCCGCTTCGGCGACGTGGGTCACTATTCGATGGAGGACGCCTCCGAGCGGGTCCTGATGAGACTACGAGACCTCCTGGCCCGGCCCTCATGACTTCGCCAACCCGACCCAACGCGAATATCGCCGGCCACCTGCCCGAAGTGGCCCGGCGCCATCCCGAGAACGACGCCGTCGTCTTCCTCAGGGGCAAGTCCTACCAGTCCTGGTCCTTCGCGAAACTGGACCGGACCTGTGACGCCTATGCCCACGCCCTGGCCCGCGCGGGAGCCCGCAGAGGCGACAAGGCTCTCCTGATGGTCCGCTCCGGACCCGAGCTCATCGCCGCCACCTTTGCCCTTTTCAAGCTCGGGGTGCGTCCCGTGCTTCTGGATCCGGGGATGGGACTGAAGAGGATGCTGCGCTGCGTGCGCCACATCCAACCAGACCTCTATCTGGGGATCCCTCCGGCCCAGGCCATGCGCTGGCTCTTCCCCCGATCCTTCCGCTCCGTGCGCCGGTCTTTCACCCTGCAGGGCTGGTTCCCCGGAGCCCCGACCCTGGAGAAGCTGGCTGAGGGGATCTCCGAACACTTCCCGTTGGTTGAGGTCCCCCCCGAGGAGACGGCCGCCATCCTCTTCACCTCCGGCAGCACCGGCCCCGCCAAGGGAGTGGTGTATCAGCACGGAATGTTCCAGGCGCAGGTGCGAGCTCTCAAGGCCCTCTTCGATTTCCAGCCCGGCGAGATCGACATGCCGGGGTATCCGCTCTTCGCCCTCTTCGACACGGCGCTGGCCATGACCAGCGTGATCCCCGAGCTGAACCCCAGCCGCCCCGCCTCCTGCGACCCGGCCCGCCTGGTCGAGGCCATGCTGCGCTTCCAGGTGACGACCTGCCAGGGTTCACCCGCCATCTGGAACAGGGTTGGACGACACTGCCTGGAGCACGGGGTGGTCTTCGAGAACCTGCGCCGGGTCATCACCTTTGGAGCCCCCATCTCGGGGGATCTGGTCGATATCTGGCGCGAGATCCTTCCCGAGCAGGGAGACGTCTTCACACCCTACGGCGCCACCGAGGCCCTGCCGGTGGCCTTCATCTCGGGCCGGGAAATCCTGGAGGAGACCGCCGAGCGCGCCACCGAAGGGGCGGGAACGTGCGTAGGAAGGCCCGCTCCGGGAATCGAGCTGCGCACCCTGCGCCTGAGTGACGAACCGATCACGACCTGGGACGACGATCTCGTCCTACCCCCGGGTGAGGTCGGCGAGGTGGTGGTCCGCGGTGAGGTGGTTACCCGCGAGTACGCCGGACTTCCCGACGAGACCAGCGCCGCCAAGATCCCGGGAGCCGACGGCTCGGTCTGGCACCGCATGGGCGACCTGGGCTATCTCGACGAGCAAGGCCGGCTCTGGTTCTGTGGGCGCAAGGCCCACCGGGTCCAGACCGGGCAGGGGAACCTCTTCCCCGTGCAGGCCGAGGGGATGGCCAACAACCACCCGTCGGTCTTCCGCTCCGCCCTGGTGGGCGTGGGAGCCCCAGGTCAGCAGGAGCCGGTCCTGGTCGTGGAGTTGGAGCCCGGCCACCTGCCCAAGGAACTCGAGCATGAAGAGCGGCTGATTCGCGAGATACTGGCCCGCTACGACGAGCATGAGACCTTCCGGGCCATCCGTAGGGTCCTCTTCCACCCCGGCTTCCCCGTGGACCCACGGCACAACGCCAAGATCCACCGCGAAGAACTGGCCGTCTGGGCCGCCGAACAGTTGGCTGCACAATGAGGAATTGCCTGGTCATCGGAGGCGGAGGTTTCCTGGGGAAAGCCCTGGTCCGACTCTTGCGAGAGCGCGGGGACCGCGTCTGCGTCCTGGCCCGCAAGCGCCATCCAGCCGTCGAGGCCATGGGAGCCGAGTCCCTGCAGGGTGATATCACAGACTTCCAAGCCACCCTCGACGCCTGCCGGGATCGGGACATGGTTTTCCACACGGCTTCCAAGGCCGGAATCTGGGGCCCGGACTCCGAATACGAACGCACCAACGTCCAAGGGACCCGCAACGTCCTGGACGCCTGTCTGAAAGCCGGGGTTCCCGCTCTGGTCTATACCAGCACCCCCAGCGTGATCTACGATCCCCAAATCCGAATCGAAGGGGTGGACGAAAGCCTCCCCTACCCCGACCGCTTCGAGTGTGCCTATGCGCGCACCAAGGCCCGGGCCGAGAAGATGGTCCTGGAGGCCCACGGCCAGAAGGGTCTGTGCACGATTTCCCTGCGCCCCCACCTGATCTACGGCCCCGGAGATCCCCACCTGATCCCACGGGTCCTGCAGCGGGCCCGCGAAGGCCGCCTCTTCCAGGTGGGAGACGGGACCAACCGGGTAGACCTGACCTTCGTGGACAACGCAGCCCAGGCCCATATCCTGGCCGGTGACCGGATCCAGACCGCGGGCGGACGCGCCTATTTCCTGAGTGATGGTGAACCGGTGACACTGTGGCCCTGGATCGCCGGGGTTCTGGAAGAGGTGGGGATCCCGCCCGTGCGCCGCTCGCTTTCCTTCGGGATGGCTCGAGCTCTGGGTTTGTTGATGGAGGGGTTATACACCCTGCTGCGCCTGCCCGGGGAACCCCGGATGACGCGCTTCGTCGCCTCGCAACTGGCGACTTCCCATTGGTTCGATATCTCGGCTTCCCGGCGCGAGCTGGGTTACGAGCCGCAGGTCTCGGGCGCCGAAGGGACCCGACGCCTGATCGAGTGGATCCGCGCCGGAGGGCTGGATGGGGCCTGAGCCCCCCACTGAAGCCTCGGACCTTCCCGAACGCGAAATGCTTCAGGGAGTTTCAAACCTCTGCAGGAAGTAAGCCTCGGTCACCCCATCCGGAGCGAAGTTCTCGACCACCAGTGCGTCGCGTACTCCATAGCGCTGACCAAACCACTGGCGGACCGGACTCATCCCACCATCCAACCAGAGCAGGAGGACTGGCCTGGAGAAGGGTTCCATGACTCGTTCAATCTCATTATTGGCCACCTGCTCGACCCACAACCGATGCACCGGCAACAAACCAGAGGCAGCGTAGTCGGGGGCATACTCGTAGAAGGCAAAGCCCCTGGGCTCCAGGCGATAGAAGATCTTCTCGCGGGCGTAGTAATACAGGAGCGGGTGGAGCGCGTAGTTATCGAAGCCGGCCAACGAATCTGCCTGCCCTCCCAGACTCCGGATCCAGCGGGCCGGAGCGTCCCACCCCCCCGAGCGGAAATAGCTCGAGGTCCGATAGTCCCGGATCAGGGCCAGATTCACCAGCCCCACCAGGAGCAACACGGTCCAGGCCAGCGGGCGCCAACGTCCTGCTGCCAGGGCCCCCGCCCCCAGGAGCATGCCCAGGTAGGGGATCAGGAAGACGTAATAGCGCGGCCGGGAGAGTTCGGGGAACTTCAAGGCGATCCCGACCAGCATTATTATCATGGGAGCCAGCAACAAGGCCAGAAGCGGCATCCCGTTTCGCTGCGCGAGTGCCCCCAGCCCCATCAGGAGCAGTCCCCACAAGAGCAGTGAGCCCAGGATCTCCAGCTCCCTCTGGGGAAGCCGTCCCCCGGTCAGGCCGCCCAGGTGTTCCAGACCCGTCTCCATCAACATCATCCGCCCGGCCAGGCTCAGAGCCAGAGCCGGGGCTGGCCCGGCCTGCAGATCCCGCCCCGAGCGATTCTGCAACTGCCCCAGGAAACAGGGAAGCCAGGGCAGGTACAGAAGGGCGCACAAGCCCCAGCACAAGGCGAGCAGACCCAGGCGGTGGCGCCCCTTCCACACCGCATGGGCCAGGTGGGCGGCCAACACGAAAAAGCCCAGGTAATGGCTGTAGAGGAGTAAGGTTGAAGACAGTACCAGCCCCAGGCCCCAGGTCCAGCTCCCAGTCTTCAGGGTCCGCAGATACATCCAAGAAGCCAGGAGCGAGAGGGGACTGAGCAGGGCATAACTGCGGATCCAGGTATCGTATTCCCAGGCCGGATAGACCACCGCGTACAGACCCGCCGCACACAGACCCACCCGTTCGTCGAAGAGTTCCCGTCCCAACAGGAAGGTCAGCCCCACGGCCAGGGTTCCCAACAGGACGAAGGGGAGCCGCATCGGAACCTCGTCGTGTCCCACGACTCGCAACCATCCCGCCAACCACAGATAGGAGGCCGGGGGATGACGATCCACCTGGAGATAATCCAGGACCTGGGGAACCGGATTCCGGCACAGATAGTAGGACCAGCCCTCATCGGGATTCATGCGCGGCACCGTGGCGGCGGCCAAACGAAAGGCCAGCCCCAACAGCAGGATCAGGGGCAGAATCAGCCGCGTCGCAGCCCGCATCTGCATGTCGAGCCGGTTCGGCACCCCGGAGGGCTCCCCTGCCCTGGCAGGGTGGGTCTCCTTGGCAGGGCGCGGCCCCTTCCGGAGGGAATCCCCCGGCATGAAAGCTTTGACTGAACACCTGTGGTTCGAGGTCCCCACCCGCCGGGGCTTCCTGAACATCACCCCCCAGGTCGAGGCCCTGGTCCGCAAAAGCGGGATCCAGGAAGGCCTTTGCCTGGTCAACGCCATGCACATCACCGCCAGCGTCTTCATCAACGACGACGAGCCGGGGCTTCACCAGGACTTCGAGCGCTGGCTGGAGGGTCTGGCCCCCCACGAGCCCCTCTCGCGCTACCAGCACAACCGCACCGGTGAAGACAACGGCGACGCCCACCTCAAGCGCACGGTTATGGGCCGCGAAGTCGTGGTGGCGGTGACCGCCGGCAAACTGGACATGGGGCCCTGGGAACAGATCTTCTACGGCGAGTTCGACGGCCGCCGGCGCAAGAGGGTCCTGGTCAAGGTCATCGGCGAATAGGGCCTGTCTCGAACCCTCGCGAAGTTCCGTCAGGCCTGCTTTTGAAGGCGTATTGCCTCGAGCGAGTTCTCCCTTCGCTGTCGGCCATTCCCAGGTATGTCCTGCAGCGGACCACTCGCCATCCGCCCAGCGAAGTCCATCTGCCGGCCCCGCTCCTCTGCAAGGGAAACTTCTCCCATGCCCTCCGGGCCCTGAGCGCAGGAGGTGGTGTCGGTCAAGAAGGGCCCTGGTACCTGAATCCGCCGCCTGGCGTGAGCACCGAGGCCATCGAGGCGGGTCTGGATGCCAGGAAGGCGTGCATCGAGGAGCGGAGCGTAGTTGGAAACTACGTGAGCACCGCAGAGGTGCGCCTGACGACGCAGACGGGCCC
>JAAZKF010000098.1 GCA_012799975.1 Burkholderiales bacterium | reverse complement strand
ACGGATCCGGTCGCGGACCTTTCCGTGGACCTGGACTATGATTTCGATCTGGTCCTCGACCAGGTACTGCGGTTCCCATTTGGGCCAGGTCATCTGCCCCTCGAAGACCGACTCCTGCCCTCCCAGGTATTTCCAGAGTTCTTCCACCACGTGTGGAGCCACCGGAGCCATGGCCAACAGGTAGGTCCGAACCGTCTCCAGGGTGATCGGAACCTCTTCTTTCTGGCGCTGGTTCCCCAGGGCATTCAGCCATTCCATCAGGGCCGCCACCACCGTGTTGAGGTGCAGGCGCTCCATGTCCTCGGTGATCTTCTTCAGATAGCGATGGTTCAGCCGGAGGACCTCCTCATTCTTCTCGGGGCCTTCAGCGAAGCCCCCCGCAGTGACGAAGTTCCAGACCCTCCGGATCCAGCGGTAGACGCCTTCGATGCCGGAGTCGTTCCATTCGGCGTCCAGTTCGGGAGGTCCGATGAAGAGCAGGTAGGCCCTGAGGGCATCGGTCCCATAGTTCTCGACCAGGTCGTCTGGATTGACCGAATTGCCCTTGGATTTGCTCATCTTCTCCAGACGGCCCGTCGTGCCCACCCGGGTGATCATCCCCTGGTTGAAGAGGCGCTTGAAGGGTTCCTTGAAGTCGATCAAGCCCAGGTCGAAGAAGACCTTGGTGTAGAAGCGGGAATAGAGCAGGTGCAGCACGGCGTGCTCGATCCCGCCCACATACATGTCCACGGGCAGCCACTCATCCACTTCCTCACGCCGCCAGGGCACGTCGGTCGCATCCGGAGAGGCGTAGCGCAGGAAGTACCAGGATGAGCAGATCCACTGCGACAGCGTGTCGGTGTCGCGGCGGCCGGGCCCTCCACACCGGGGGCATTCCGTCTGGACGAAATCTTCTAGGTTCGCCAGTGGCGAGGCGCCGGTGCCCGAGGGCTCATAGCTCTCGACGTGGGGCAACAGAACGGGCAACTGGTCCTCGGGAACCGGAACCGTCCCGCAGGAATCGCAGTAGACGATGGGGATGGGGGCTCCCCAATAACGCTGTCTGGAAACCAGCCAGTCCCGCAGGCGGTAGTTGATCCGGGTCCGACCCAGGCCTTGCTCTTCGAGTCGCTGTACCACCTTCGTCTTGCCTGCTTCGGAAGAGAGCCCCGAGAATTCCCTGGAATTGACCATGATGCCGGTTTCGGTCAAGGCTTCGCTGAGAGGCAGCTCGGGGAACCTCTCCTGATAGGCCAGGTCGAGGGCCTGTGGGGATGGTGGATCGGGCAGAATCCCGCCAGAGAGTTCCCGGGCCACCTCGGGGTCGAGGATCACCTGGCGGATGGGGAGGTCGAAGGCCTTGGCGAACTCCCAGTCCCGGGTGTCGTGGGCCGGAACAGCCATGATGGCACCGGTTCCATAGCCCATCAGGACGTAGTCGGCAATCCAGATCGGAATGCGCTCGCCGTTGACGGGGTTGAGGGCATACCCTCCCGTGAAGACCCCGGTCTTCTCCTTCTGCTCCTGGCGCTCCACCTCGCTGCGGGTGCGCGTCCTGGTCACGTACTCTTCGACGGCGTCCTTCTGCTCGGGCGTGGTCAAGGCTTCCACCAGGGGATGCTCCGGGGCCAGCACCATGTAGGTGGCCCCGAAGAGAGTGTCTGGACGGGTGGTGAAGATCCACAACTTGTCGTCGTGCCCCTCCACGCTGAAGCAGACCTCTGCCCCTTCGCTTCGGCCGATCCAGTCGGCCTGCATCTTTTTGACCTTCTCGGGCCAGTCCAGGTCTTCGAGGTCGTCGAGCAGGCGCTGGGAGTATTTCGTGATGGCATAGAACCACTGTGGCAGGTCCTTCTTGGTCACCACGCTTTCGCAGCGCTCGCACAGGCCGTCCTTGACCTCCTCATCGGCCAGGCCCGTGCGGCAGGAGGGACACCAGTTGATGGGCGCTCCCTTCTTGTAGGCCAGGCCCATCTCGTAGAGTTTCAGGAAGGTCCACTGGGTCCACTTGTAGTACTCCGGGGCCGAAGAGTTCACCTCTCGGCTCCAGTCGTACATGGCGCCCATCTCGCCCAGTTGACGCTTCATGTTGGTCATGGCGGCCCGGGTATGGGGGCCGGGGTGGACCTTCTTCTTGATCGCCGCGTTCTCGGCCGGAAGCCCGAAAGCATCCCATCCCATGGGGTGCAGGACGCGGTAACCCTGCAAGGTCATGTACCGGCTCCAGACGTCGGATAGCACATAGCCCCGCCAATGCCCGACGTGTAAACCCTCCCCCGAGGGATAGGGGAACATGTCCAGACAGAAATACTTGGGCCTTCCCGGTTCACGGGTCGCGCGGTGCAGGCCCTTCTCTTCCCACGTGGCGCGCCAGCGTGCTTCGATTTGTTTGGGGTCGTACAACATTGAGGATCGCCGCCTTGATCTTGGGTTCAGAAGGCCAGCAGTTCCTCGCCAGAGCCGGAAAACCTACCTTCAGGGGATCCAGGTCAGGGCTTTTGGGCCCTTCCCCACGGCCAGGCGTCCCAACTGGCGCCCTTCCTTCAGGTTCAGGACCGAGATGTCCCCAGTGTCGTAGTTGGCGACGAAGCAGGCACCTCCATCCGGTGAGAAGGTCAAATCCCGCGGTCCGATCCCGACCCCGATTCGGAATCGACCGGAGGGGCGCTCGGGATCGAAGACCGAGACGTCGTGGTTGATCGAGTTGATGACCACGGCCCGTCCGTCCGGCCCGATTCGGACCACGGAGGGCTCCTGACCGACGGGAACCCGATCCTGCGGGATGAAGCGTTGGATGTCGTAGATCCCGATCTCCTGGCTTTCCGGCAGGGCTACCAGCATCCGGGTCCCATCGGCGGTCACGTCCATTCCGCCGATCCGGTCGGCCAGTCGGTGCTGGCCCAGCAACTGCCAGGCGGCCAGGTCCACGACGGAAACCGTGCCCGCTTCTCCATGCGCGATGAAGAGGCGTCCTCCGTCCGGGCTCAGGGTCAGAGCCTGCGGACCGGGAAGGTGCAGGGGCATCAGACGGGCCGTCTTGAAGGAGGGCACCTGCAGCTCCAACAGGGCCTGGAGCCGCGGGTTGAGGAGGTAGAGGCGCGAGCCATCTTTCGAGAAGGTCAAGGCCCGGGAGTCGAATAGATGGTCGCTGCGCACCGGGGCCTGCAAGCGGACGCTCAGCAGGTCGACCAGGGCCAGTGCGGTCCCACCGCCTTCGGCCACCAGCAGCATCCGGCCGTCTGGAGAGACAGCCAGGGCGCCGGGATTCCGGCAGACACCCAGGCGGTGCGTGACCCGGATGCTGTGGGCATCGATCAGGACCAGGTTTCCGTCCAGCGCGCAGGTGACTCCGACCCGGGAGGCGGGAATCTGGGCCTTTACGGGAAGCCCCCAGGCCAGGACCAGGGTGGTCGACAAGAGGAGGAGAATGGCTCGGATCATGTCGACCTTCTTCTCGCCCATCCTCCGGCGGGCCTTCGTCTTCGCCCTGCTATTCCTGGCCCTGGCGGTCGCACCAGGCCGCGCCGAAGTGCCGCCTCTCCCCGGCCAGCCCCTTCCCACGGCGCTCTTCATCCCCCTCGACGACCGCCCTTCGACCTGGCTCTTCCCCCAGCAGATCGCCCGCATCGGCGGTGGTCGCTTGCGGGTCCCTTCGCGCCACCTCCTGGGAAGGGCCTGGACCCCGGGAAGGCCGGAAGATCTGGCTTCCTGGGCTCGCCAGGCGATGGTCGGGACCGAGAGGGCACTGGTCTCGGTGGACATGCTGGCCTACGGAGGGCTGGTGGCCTCGCGGACGGCCGGGTGCACGACCGAAAAGGCCTTGGCGCGTCTGGATGTCCTCAAGACGCTGCAGCGCTCGGGAATCCCCGTGGTGGCTTTCGCCATCCTGCCCCGACTCTCGCTGCGGACTTCCGAGGCCCAGGCTCCCTACGAGAGGACCCTGGCCAACTGGGCGGCCGCGGGGAGCGAATCTCCTCCCGAGAATGTCCCGGCCGAGATCTTCGAGGAGTATCTGGCCGTGCGCAGGCGCAACGTGCAGGTGGTGGCGGACCTGGTCGCTCAGGTGGCCCGAGGAGACCTGGAATTCCTCGTGCTAGGGCAGGATGATGCCGCTCCGCGGGGGCCACACATCCAGGAACAGCGCCTCCTGGAAGAGCAGATCCGCAGTCTGGGAGTGGAAGAGCGGGTCCGGATCATCTCGGGGGCCGATGAACTGGCCATGAACCTGGTAGCCGGCTGGCTGGCGGGACGAGAAGGTCTCCAGCCCGTCCTGGAGATCCTCTACTCCGAGGAAGGGGCCGGGGAACGGATCCCCCCCATGGAGAGCCGTCCCCTGGAAGAGACGATCCAAGAGCACCTCTCCCTGAGCGGGGCCCGCTCCGGGTCGGGTCGGGGGACCGTCCTACTGGTGGAAGTCCCCTCTGACAAACCCTACGAACCACCCGCACTGGAAGTCGGAGCCGAGGACCTGGAGCGAGCTGAGGCCTTCAAGAATCGCCTGGAGCAGGTCCGTTCCAGGGGGCGCCGATTGGGGGTCGCGGACCTGCGTCTGGTGAACCGCGCCGATCCGGTCCTGGCTCGGGAGTTGTTGGAGCACCTCCCTCTCTGGGAGCTGGAGGCCTACGCCGCCTGGAACACCCCCTCCAATGCCCTGGGGACCGCCGTGGCCCAGGCGGTGGTCCGGGAGGTGGCCCGGGCCCGGGGGCAGGGCTGGTCCTTGGAGAGGGTCCTTGAGAGCGAGAAGACCCAGCAGGCCTTCACCCTGGCCCGCCTGCTGGACGATTTCGCCTATCAGGCCGTGATCCGCCCGACCCTGAGCCAGACGGTGCGCGGGTTGCCACGAGATCCGGACCCCTTGTTGAACCTGTACGGCCCGGCGGGGCTTCAGGCCCGGACCGACACGGTGGCCTGGGCCCGTCAGGTCTGGCAGGAGCGCCTGCAGGGGAGGCAATATCTGGTTCCCGCCCTGCGCCGTTGGGTGGAGTTTGCGGAGATGCGCCTGGAGGTGGTGTTGCCCTGGCCTCGGGTCTTCGAGATCGAAGCCCGACTGGACCTGAGGCTGGTGCCCCGAGCCGGAGCACCGCCGCCCCCATTCAAGAAAAGCAGACCTTCCTCTTGATGGGACGGGGGAACAGCGCGCCCGGCCGCGAACGCCTTTCGGCCATGCAGAATACCGTCATCGTCATCAGCAAGCCCACTCTGGGCACCACTCTTCCAGAAGACTCGGGCTTCGGAGCCGAGATGCTGGAGAAGTTCCTCCACAGTCTTGAAAAGCAACCATCCCGTCCGCGTGCCCTGCTCTTCATGACCGAGGGAGTCCGGGTGGCGGTTCGGGGAGGGCCTTTCGAGCTCCCCGTGGGAATGCTTGGCGGTCTGGGGGTCCGACTGCTGTGTTGCCGGACCTGCCTGGCCCACTACGGCATCCCGGAAGACCGGGTCCTGGGCGAGGTGGGCGGTATGGATGAGATCATCCAGGTCATGGGGCAGGCCTCCAAGGTCCTGCACCTCTGAGCCCCTGGCTCGAAACTCCCCGGTAGCCCTTGGGATTCAACCTTCTGCATCCAGGCTGTGCAGGAGTTTTCTACCCGGATGCCGGCATCTGCTGAACAAGAGAGGGAAGCCTTAATGAACGGTTTGATGCGTTCGCTGAAGATGCTCGTCCTGGGGGTTGTCGGTGTCGGGGTCCTGACGATGGGAGCCCTCCCCGTCCGAGCCCAGTACTCCGACATCGAGGATAATCCCCTGGTCCCCGTGGTCTCGGAGGTCTATGGATTCGAGACCATCCAGACGGTCACCGTGATGCAGAACGTGGCCGAGGCCGACGACCTGTTGGTTACGCTCTTCCTGGCCCGAGCCTCTGGCGAGGATCCGGTGGCCCTCAACGAAATGCGCAAAAAGGGCCGCAGTTGGAAGGAGCTCTTCCTCCGGACCAAGGTGAGCCCCGAGGTTCTCTACCAGGACCTGGTCGGAGTGAAGATTCCGAATCGTTATCCCGATTACGTCTGGGCCCAGCGCAGGTATCGGGAGTGGAAGGCCAACCCCCAGGTCGGGTTGCCCCTTTATGACAAGACCGTCCGGCTGCTGGTGGGCTTGAATTTCGTCGTGCGGCGTTTCGACATGTCGCCTCTGGACGCCATGCAGGCTCGCAGCGGTATGGCTTCCTACGTGCAGTTGATCGAGAAGAAGCTGGGAACTCCCCCTTCCCGGTGAACCTGGATTTTCAGAGCGGGACTTCAGGCAGATACTGCTCCTCCGCCCGGCTTCCGAATCCGGTAGGATAGGCGGCGTAGTCGTCCTCCACCACTTCTCGGGAAAGATTGTGGAAGCTGCCGTAGCGCTTGACGAAGGAAAGCCTGACCGTGTCCACCGGGCCGTTGCGCTGCTTGGCGATGATCACCTCGGCGGTATTGGTGTCCTGGGTCTGGGGATTGTAGTACTCGTCGCGATAGATGAAGGCGACCAGGTCGGCGTCCTGCTCGATGGCTCCGGACTCGCGCAGGTCTGAAAGCCCCGGGCGCTTGTCCTGGCGCGCCTCGACCTGTCTTGAGACCTGGGATAGCGCCATGATGGGCACGTTTAGTTCCTTGGCCAGACCTTTGAGCTGCCGGGATATCTCGGAGACCTCGTTGACCCGGTTGTCGGTCCGCCCACTCCCCCGGATCAACTGCAGATAGTCGATGATCACCAGGTCCAGGCCGTGGCGCTTCTGGAGGCGGCGCAGCTTGGCCTTCATCTCCAGGACCGTGGTACCGGCCTGGTCGTCGATGAAGAGCATGGCCTCGTTGAGCTGATTCATGGCCCGGCCGATGCGTTGCCAGTCCTGGTCGCGCAGATTCCCGCGCCGGACATCCATGGAGTTGACCTGGGCCACCGAGCACAGGACCCTCTGGCAGAGCTCCTGGCGCGACATCTCCAGCGAGAAGACGGCTGCCACTCCGGGCTTTTCGCGATTCAAGGCCACGTTGATGGCCACCGACATAGCGAAGGCCGTCTTCCCCATGCTGGGCCGGGCCCCGATGATGATCAGGTTGGTAGGCTGCAGGCCGCCGGTGAGGTCGTCGAAGTCGGCAAAACCGGTAGCCACGCCGGTTATCGAGATCTTGTTGCGATAGCGCTCGTAGAGGGTCTCGAAGGTGTCCTGGAGGGTAGCCTTGATCTGCTCGAGTTCGGTCCGGGAACGCCTGTTGCCGACCGCGAAGACCAGTTCCTCGGCCTGGTCCACCTTGTTGGCGGTGTCGATCTCGCCGTCCAAAGAGAGCCGCACGATGGAATTCCCGGCCTGCTGCAGGCGTCGCTCAGTGGCCTTGTCGGCCACGATGCGGGCATAGGCGCTGACATGGGCCGAGCTGCCCACGATCCCGATCAGGCCGTCGAGATAGGCCGCTCCACCACAGTTCTCCAGTTTGGCCTGGTTGCGCAGGCGGTTGGTTACCGTGATCAGGTCTATGTTCTGGTTGCCTTCGGCCAAGGCCACCATAGCCGAGTAGATCTCCTGGTGGGCTTCCCGGTAGAAGTCATCCGCTCCGGAGAGAATCTCCGAGACCCTGTCGAAGGCCTCGGGGTCGATCAGGCAACTGCCCAGGCAGGCCTGCTCGGCTTCGATGCTGTGAGGTGGCAGGTGGCTCAACTCGAAGGAAGGGGCGGCCAGCATATCAGGACGAGACCTCCTTGACCTCTGGGAGGGTCCGGTCCCAGATCCGCTGGACCGCCTCCTCGACGGTGGCTACGGCCAGCACCTCGACCCCGGAGGGCAGATCATCGGGGATCTCGTGACGATTCTCCCAGGGGATCAGAACCTTGTTCATTCGGGCCTGCACAGCTCCGTACAGCTTCTCGGGAACCCCTCCGACCGGACGGACCCGGCCCTGGATCGATACCTCACCGGTCACGGCCAGATCCGGGGGGATGGGCAACCCTTCCAGGACGCTGACCAGGGCCAGGCTTATGGCCAGGCCGGCCGAGGGGCCATTGAGGGTGGCCCCGCCGACCACGTTGACGTGAACGTCGAAATCCTGGAGGTCCTTGTCCAGCAGAAGGCGGATCACGCTTCCGGCATTGAAGACCGAGTCCCGGGCTGATTCCTGGGCCACCTCGTTGAAGCGCAGGCTTCCCTTACCAGGCACGCGAGCAGGATAGGCGGCTGCCTCCAGTTCCAGGCATGAGCCCAGGAAGCCCGAGACTCCAAGACCGAAGATGCGTCCGATTACCGGTTTGTCGCCGGCGACGACGGGGACGGCGGTGGTCAGGCGGTTGGTCCGGACCACGCTGTGGACGTCCTCCAGGGTGATCTTCGGCTTGGACCGCCTTCGACCGATCCGCTGCCAGGCCAGGCCAAAGGCATCGGTAAGGATCTGGATGGCCTTGCGCCCCTCCACCGTGTAGCGGCTGATCTCCTCGGGTACTCCTGCCTCCACGGTGGCCTTCAGCCGGGCCGAGGCCTGTTTCACGATCTGCTGGATGTGGGTGGCCGTCAGGGGGTCGAAGAAAACCTCGGCGCAGCGCGAACGGATGGCCACGGGAATATCCTCGGGCGAGCGCGTCGTGGCGCCGATCAGTATGAAGTCGGCGGGAGCTCCCTGGGTGAAGAGCCTGCGGACGTACTCCGGGACCCGGGGATCCTCTTCGTCGAAGTAGGAGGATTCGAAGACGATCTTCTTGTCTTCCAGCACCTTGAGCAGTTTGTTCAGCAGGAGGGTATCGAGCTCGCCGATCTCGTCCAGGAAGAGAACTCCGCCGTGCGCTTTGGTGACCAGGCCCAGCTTGGGTTCGGGGATTCCATCCTCGGCCAGGTCCCTTCTCGAGCCTTGATAGATCGGGTCGTGAACCGAACCCAGCAGGGGATTGGTGATCTCGCGGGGATCCCAGCGCAAGGTGGTGGCATCGACCTCGATGAAGGGGGCCTCGGAGTCAAAGGGGCTGCGGCCCGAGCTCTTGATCTGCTCGAGTACCAGGCGGGCCACGGTGGTCTTTCCGACGCCGGGCGGGCCGTAGAGCAGGACGTGCTGCGGATAGGGAGTCCCGATCTTGGCCAGGAGCGAGTTTATGGCCGGGTCCTGGCCGACCACCTCAGAGAGCCGGCTCGGCCGCAGGACCGACAAGGCGCTGACCCCCAGGCCCCGTTTCTCGATTTCGTCCAACTCCGCCAGGCGTTTCAGGGTCGCGGCATTCTCGGGACCTTGTTCTTCCCGGAGGATCTCCCGGCGCAGGTCTTTGACGTAGTCCCGGTGCTTGTCGCGCATCCGGGCCATGATTCTCTGGTCCATGTCCTCTTCGAAGGTGCGGCGGGCAGCCAGGTCGGCGACCTCGTCTTCGATGAGGCCCAGGATATGGAGTTGCTCCTCTTTGGGTGGGACGCTCCCCAGGTTGGGGTCTTCGAAGACCAGCCGCTGCAAAGCCAGGATGCGCTCTCCGAGCCGCGGGGAGCGCATCAGGTTCAGGACGCCCATCTTGCGGGCCTTCAGAACCAGTTGATCGGCGCCGAAGAGGTTGGACAGGAATCCATGCAGGATGCCCAGGCGGCGCTCCGGATCCAGTCCGGCCGCAGCCAGGTCATCGGGGTCGGCTTCAGACGACAATACCTCAGGACTCCTTGACGCAGACGAGCAGCTCCGCTTTGACCTTGGGGTGCAGCTTCAGGGTTACCCGATGTTCTCCGAGGGTCTTCAGGGGGGTATCGAGTTTGATCAGGCGTCGATCGAAGTCCAATCCGTGCTGGGTCTTCAGGGCTTCGGCCAGGTCGCTGGAGGTGATCGAGCCGAAGAGTTTCCCGCCTTCGCCGGAACGGGCCAGCACCTGCAACGGCTTGGAACGCAGTGTTTCGGCCAGTTCACGAGCCTGTTGCAACTTTCGGGCTTCGTGTGCAGAGCGGTCCGCCTTCTCTTTGTCGATGGCGCGGATCTTTCCCTCGGTGGCGACCATCGCCAGGCCGCGGATCAAGAGGTAGTTGCGTCCGAAGCCATCGGAGACCTCGTGCAGTTCGCCCTTCTTCCCCAACTTCGGGACATCCTTGAGCAGGATCACCTTCATCTCGAACCTCCTTTCGGACGGGCCCGGAAGTGGGCCAGAGATCAAAGAGCCCGACTCCGGGCTCCGGGGCGCACTCCAGAGCTCGGGGCCGGGTTCCGTCTTTGTACGAACTAGATGGTATAGGGGAGCAACGCGATGAAGCGGGCCCGCTTCACCGAGTTCATGACCTTGCGCTGATGCCGCGCACAGGTCCCTGAAATGCGCCGGGGCAGGATCTTACCGCGTTCGCTGGTGTATTTGCGAAGCGTGAGGACATCCTTGTAGTCGATGTCTTCGATCTTGTTGGCGCAGAAGTGACAGACCTTCCGCCGGGGGCGACGCCCTCGGCGCTCTCCACGGGCCATGTTTGAACCTCCAGGACGGCTCGCCCCATCCGGGACGGCCTCTCAATCAGAATGGGACTTCGTCGTCCACGCCCAGGCCTGCCTCGAAATCATCACCGAAGTCGTGGGAAGGTCCCGCTTGCCTTGGCTCGGGGGCAGAGGCAGGTGGAGGTCCTCCCTCGCGGGGAGAGCGATAAGCCTCGTTGCTGCGGGGAGACCGGTTGTACTGGCCTCCTCCCCCGCCTTCGCTATCGCTGCGGCTGCCCAGCATCCGCATGTCGTCGGCGACGACATCAAAGGCGCTGCGCTTCTGGCCATCCGCAGTTTCGTAGGTTCGGGTCTGCAGTCTTCCTTCGATGGCAATCAGCTTGCCCTTGGTCAGGAACTCGTTGCAGATCTCCGCCAGGCGCTCCCAGGTCACAATCGGTATAAAGTCCGCGTTGCTCTCGCCACCGCTTCGCCCACGGCGATCGACGGCCATGCGAAAACTGGCCACGGCCTTGCCGGTCGTGGTATAGCGCAGTTCTGGCAGCGTCGCCACTCGACCGATCAGGATAACTCGATTCAGACTGGACATGAACTCACCCTTTCCGCGCGGCATCTGCCTGTAGTGCCTCCTACGGGATGGGCCCCGCCGGCAACCCGCGCAGAAGGTCTAGTTGACGCAGACCACCAGGCTGCGCAACACGTCGTCGCTGAGCTTCATCACGCGACGAAGCTCTTCGGCGACCGGGCTTTCGGAGTCAAAACGCATGACGACGTAGTAGCCTTCCATGCGCCCGCCCAGTTCATATGCGAACCGGCGCTTGCCCCAGTTGTTGACGTTGACCACCTGACCGCCCTGGTCCACGATCTGCTGGGAGTATTTCTCGACCAGGCCAGGAATGGCCTCTTCTCCCAGTTCTGGACGGAGGATGTACGTGATCTCGTACTTGCGCACCGTCTTTCACCTCCTTCCTTTGGCCTTTCAGGCCCGGTTCAATCCCGCCGCGTACGCCGCGCCGGACAGACCGGGCAGGAAGGACCCGCTCCGGTTGAGGCCGGAGGGGCTGCGACCCCTTCTCGGGGTCACACGAGCGCGATTATAACACCGTCTCCCTCGGACGCGCAAGCAGTTTTAGCCCCCTTAATCCGCCGCCTGGCGTGAGAACCGAGGCCATCGAGGCAGGTCTGGATGCCAGGAAGGCGTGCGTTCTGAGGAGCGGAGCGTAGTTGGAAACTACCTGAGCACCGCAGAGGTGCGCCTGACGACGCAGACGGGCCCCTCCCACCCACACCCGGGTGTGGGTGGGGTCTCAAACGCCTCGGCGGCCGAATGCCACGCCAGGCGGCGGATTCAGGTACCCGGGGGGCTGAGTCGGGCCCGTCGGGAGCTCAGCGTCCGGGTCCATCCATCCCGGGCCGGACCACCAGGACCGGGCAAGGCGCCCGACGAGAGATGCGTTCGGCTGTGTTTCCCGCCAGCCAGCGGCGCAAACCACGCCGGCCGTGGAAGGAGATTACCAGCAGATCAGGTCGGTTGTGTCGCACGTATTGGGTAACCACGTGCCCCGGGACTCCCTGGAGGACCTTGCAGACCACGCGCACGCCCTGCTGACGGATCGGCTCGGCCAGACCCTCGAGGTATTCCTCCACCGCCCGGGTCTCGTTCGTCGGATCAAATGAGGCCGGCAAGGCGATCTCATTCATCGTTCCAACCAGTGTCGGAATCGCCACCGCGCGGATCAGTTCCAGACAAGACCCCATCGCTCGGGCCACGGCCACGGCGTGGGGCAGGGCGGTTTCGGAGAGGTCCGATCCATCCACCGGAACCACGATGCGATCATACATCAGACCGGAATTTCGCCTTGGCGGTAGGGTTTTCCCCCGAAGGTCAAGGAAAATTCAGACACATGGCATCGCGTTCGATGACGTTCTCGATCTGGCGGGCGTAGATCCCGTAAGTACACCGTGGGCACTTTTCGACCTGCACGGCTCGCAGCTTCTCGATATGCCCGGGGGAGCCCCAGAACTCCAGGATCTGCTCCGGTTCGGGCCAGTGCATCCCCAGGACATGTCGGGGACTGCCCCGCCAGTCGATACACAGATAGACCCGGCCGTCCGCGCCACATTGGATGGCCAGGGGGGCGGCCAGGCAGCGCGAGAATCCATGCTCGAGGTTGAAGGTCCGGGTGAATTTGTGCCGGACCCCGAAAGTCTTGAAAGTCGGGGTTTGCAGGGCCAAGCAGGCTTCCAGTTGCTGATTGATCTCCTCCATCGGGAAATCGAGCCTCTCGCCCAGACCTTCGATATTCTCAGACGCGGCGGGACGGGCGTGGAAGTGCGAAACCCCCAGGTTTCGAGCCAGCTCGCAAGCCGCCAGGATCTGGTCGGAGTTACTGGGGTGGATCAGGTATTTGATCGCGATTTCGCAGCGCAGGTCGCGACGGTGGACCTTTTCGACCATGGCCCGGATATTTTCCAGGACCCGGTCGAAGTTCTCTGGACGGGTTCCCTTGATCCGAGCGTATCTCTCAGGCGTGGCCGCATCCAGCGAGACGCCGATCCAACGGCAGGTGCTGACCGCGATCTCCCGCCTGCGATCCGTGTCGATCTCGATTCCGTTGGTCAGGATCGCGCTCTGGCGCCCTCGGTCCCGGACCAGCTCCAGGGCGTCCCACAAGGCCGGATGAAGCGTGGGTTCCCCTCCGCCGGCAAAACAGAAGCCCCTCACCCCCCAGTCGGCCAGGAAGGAGACCAGCCGGAGCATATGCTCGGCAGACATCGTCTGGCCCAGGAGGTCTTCCTGCTTCAGGATGCGCCTGGAGTTGCACCAGATGCAGTCGACGTTGCAGGTATAGGTCGGATCGAGGGCCACCTCGATCGGGGGCAGGAAGCGTCCTTGCAGGATGGCCTCGTAGTGCTCGCGATACAGTAATCCCTTCCACGAGTTGAAGGAGTTGAAGGGTTCCGTCCACTCCTGGCACGAGGAACCTGTGCATCCCTTCGGAGCAGAATTCGAGGGATTCCCGTTTCTGCTGACCTGAGGCTCCGGGAATGCCATGTAATGCCCTTTCCGGAAGACTATTCCTGGATCGGTCTCCCCACCCGGTCCTATTGCGGACTTCAAGCGCAGGAAGTATATCAGATCTCGCCTATGTGGGCCAGGAAAACCGTGGATTCTCGGAAAAAGGGGCGGACCAGGCAGCCGCGAACCTGGATTGACTTAAAGACCTGCGGCCTCCGGGTCGCCAGACGGGAGACGTCATGGAATTCGAGAGATTCATCAGCCTGGTTTCTGAGATGGCTTCTGTAACCTCGTGCGAGGAGAGCGAGTCCGAGGAGACCGTCCTGACCCTTTCCACTCCGGGAGGACGTCGCCAGATGGTCCGGGCCTATCCTTTCGATGAGGACGGCCGTTCCTACTTGAGGTTCTATACTTCCATCGGCAAGATCACCGATCTTCCCAAGCAGATCCTGAGGACCGCCATGGAACTCAATTCCAGCCTTACGCACGGGGCTTTTGCGCTCTTCGAAGGACAGGTGGTCCTGGTCGACACCATGGAATTGGAGGGAGGCAGTCCCGAGGAAGGCGCCCGCATCCTGGGCTATCTCGGCCGCATGGCCGATTCCTTCGAGAAAATGGTTTCCGGAGTCGATCGGGGCTAGGAACCCGGCCGGAAACCCCTGACTTGCCCCGCACCCTGTGCGGATGCGAGGCGAGTCAGGGGGGCTTCCCCCCCCTATTCTGGCGGCTCAGCTCCCTTCAAGAAGCGGGCTTCGTCCGGCACTCGCTGCACCAGCGCGGCCCGGGCCTTGTCGCGGGACCCGAATTTTTCGGCCCAGCGCACCTGGCCGAGGTTGTCGACGATCCGGGCGTTCCAGGCCAGGGGTTCCTCTTTTAGGTACCCTTTAAGCAGGAAACGGTCCTGTTCAGTCCGTTCCTCCCAGACATAGATTCCGTCCACTTTCATCCTCCGTGCCAGCGTGTCTGGCCAACTATCAGTACTTGTCGGGGGCTTCAGGTACCGGTTTCCCCCCGAACCTCCGACGGACCCCCAGGCGGAAGACCGGCCCGCCCCGGGTCAGTTCCACCTCGGTCGTCACCGCGTCTTCTGGCGGCTCGCCGAAGCCCAGGTTCACGCTGAGCGTCTCTTCGGCGATGACCTGCCGATGGGCCTCGATCGCGTCCCGCAGTTCATCCCAGGCCTGGGCAATCCAGGTCTCGATCCGGTCGCTGATCTCGAAATCCGCCGTCTTGCGCAATTCCTGGATATGACGGACCAGGTCGCGGGCCAGGCCCTCCTTGCGCAGTGCGTCGGTGAGGGTGGTGGCCACTGCGACCATCAGTCCGGAATCCTCCTCGGCCGAATAGCCTTCCGGAGAACGGACCTCCACCAGGACCTCTTCCGGTTTCAGTGTGAGGGTTTCTTCATCCACCTTCAGAGGAATGTTCTCGCCCCGGCGGGCCAGCAGAGCGATCTGGCGCGGGTCTGCCGCCTGCAAGGCACGGCGGATTCCACCCAGCAGCTTTCCGTAGCGAGGGCCCAGCAGGGGCAGGTTGGGCTTGATCTCATAATCCAGGAAGGGCTCGTCGGCCCCCAGGAAGCGAAGGCTCTTGACGTTGAGTTCCTCCTCCAGGTGGGTCCTGAAGCGTTCGATGCCCTCCTGTTCTTGAGGTGAGCGGGCCCGTACCAGTGCCTCGGAGAGGGGCTGGCGGACCTTCTGCCGCGAAGCGCTGCGAGCCGCCCTCCCCACCGAGATGGCGGCCTGGACCGCCGCGGCGTCGGCCAGGAGTCGGGAATCCACCAATTCGGGGCGGAAGACCGGCCAGTCGGCCAGGTGGACGCTGCAGGGGGCTTCCAGGTCGACCGGGAGGACCAGGTTTCGCCAGGCCGCTTCCGCCAGGAAGGGGGTAAAGGGAGCCTGCAGGCGGGCCAGGGCTACCAGGCACTCGTACAGGGTGCAAAAGGCAGCCGGATCGCCTTCCCAGAAACGACGGCGACTGCGACGGACGTACCAGTTGGAGAGGTCGTCGACGAAAGCTTCCAAGGCACGAGCTGAACGGGTGGGGTCGAATTCGTCCAGAGCCTCGGTCACCTCTCCGGTGGTCTGGTTCAGACGGGCAAGGATCCAGTGATCCAGTTCGGGCCGATCCTGGGAGGGGACCTGACGGGAAAGGTCGACCTCAGAGGCATTGATGTTCAGCAGGAAGAACTGCCAGGTATTCCACCAGGTATTCAGGTGGCGGGCCGCCTCGCCCACCAGGGCGAGCGAGAAGCGGCGGTTGTGCTCCGGCGGAGCCGAGGTATACAGATACCAGCGCAACGCGTCGGCTCCGTGGGCTTTGAGGACGTCCCAGGGGTCGACCACGTTCCCCCGACTCTTGGACATCTTGTTGCCGTCCTCGTCCAGGACCAGCCCGTGGCAGATCACCGTCTTGTAGGCGATGGAGTCGAAGAGCATCACCCCGATCTGGTGCAGGGAGTTGAACCAGCCTCGGGTCTGGTCCAGACCCTCGCAGATGAAGTCGGCCGGGAACGAGGATTCGAAGACTTCGCGGTTCTCGAAGGGGTAGTGGAATTGAGCGAAGGGCATCGAACCGGAGTCATACCAGCAGTCGATCACGTCGTCGACCCGCCGCATCTCCGCCGAGCATCGGGGGCATTCGAAGACCACCTCGTCCACGAAGGGGCGATGGGGATCGAACCCGGGTGACTCCACGTCCAATGGAGTCCGGGACCGTTCGGCCAGCTCCCGGAATGAGCCGATCACCTCCTTGTGGTCGCATCCCTCGCAGACCCAGATGGGAAGTGGAGTCCCCCAGAAACGCGAGCGTGAGATGGCCCAGTCCACCAGGTTGTTCAGCCAGTCCCCGTAGCGACCTGTTCGGATATGGGCCGGGTGCCAGTCGATCTCCTGATTCTTTTCGATCAGTCGCTCCTTGAGGCTGGTATTCCGGATGAACCAGGAGTCGGTAGCGTAGTACATCAAGGGGTTGCTGCACCGCCAACAATGGGGATAGGAGTGCACGTGGCGCTCCATCCGGAAGAGCAGTCCCCTCTCGGAGAGGTCCCGGATCACCTCCGGATCCGCCTCCTTGAACCACAGCCCGGCCAGGAAATCAGCTTCCTTGCGGAAGGTCCCGTCGGGGCGTACCGAATGCACCACGGGCAGATCCATCCGGAGGCCCACCTCCAGGTCGTCTGCGCCGAAGGCCGGGGCCAGGTGCACGATTCCCGTGCCGTCCTCGGTCGTGACAAAGTCTCCCGGCACTACCCGGTGACCTTCCTTGCCCGCGAAATCGAACCATTCATAGGGGGCCTGGTAGTGAGCTCCGAGGAGTTCGGAACCCTTGAGTCGGTGGACGACTTCCAGGCCCTCCTCAGCGCCCAGCACGGCCTGCAGGCGGCACTCCGCCAGGACCAGGACGTCCGAGCCCTGGCGGACGGCGACGTATTCCAAGGCAGGGTGGACAGCGGCTCCGGTATTCCCCGGCAGCGTCCAGGGGGTAGTGGTCCAGACCAGAAGGCTGGCCTCCTCCGGCAGGCCCAGGGCCTGGGGATCCCGGAGTGGGAAGCGGACGAAAATCGAAGGGTCCTCGACGTCCTCATAGCCCATGCCCACCTCGGCGGTGGAGAGCGGCGTCCCGCAACGAGCACAGAAAGGGACGACCTTGTAGCCCAGGTAGAGCAGGTCCTTCTCCCACAAACGCTTGAGGGACCACCAGACGCTCTCGACGTAGTCGTTGGACATCGTCATGTAGGCGTCGTCCAGATCCACCCAGAAGGCAATCCGCTCGGTCATGCGCCGCCAGGAGCCTTCATAGGTCATTACCGACTCCCGGCACTGTTTGTTGAAGGACTCGATCCCGTAGGTCTCGATCGCCTGCTTGCCCGAGAAACCCAGGCGTTTCTCCACCTCGATCTCCACCGGGAGACCGTGACAATCCCAACCCGCCTTGCGGCGGACCCGGAAGCCCCGCATCGTTTTGTAGCGGGGGAAAAGGTCCTTGTAGGCTCGGGCCTGGACGTGGTGGATTCCCGGATTGCCGTTGGCGGTGGGCGGACCTTCGTAGAAGATGAACTCCGGGGCTCCCTGGCGGGCCTCCAGCGACTTTTGGAAAACCCCCTCCTCCCGCCAGTATTGCAGGATCTTCTCCTCGATTTCAGGGAAGGGGGTGCGGGGGTTTATTTTCTCAAACCTGGGCTTCATGGTGATCTCCTCGGAAAAAAGAAGGGGCGCTTCGGCATCTGGGACGGAGGCCCTTCCCTGGAGGGGCTGCAGCGCCCGACCTGGAGTCTGGCTCTTCAGGGTTCGAGCGGGGCGCTGGTCGTCAGGACGGTGGCCCTCCCAGGCTGGGCAGCGGTTCCCGGGACTTCACAGCGAATCCGTGTGATCTGGTTCTTGGAGGAGTCTGGGGCTGTGTAACTGGCCTGGCCCTCCTCCAGGACCTTCAGGTCTCCGGGCCCGTCCAGGTGCCAGCTCAGCCGGGTTTCCGGGGGCAGGTTATAGACCCGGGCGCGCAAGACGACCTCCTGTCCCGGCTTCAGGACACTGGTAGCCGGGGAGAGCTCGACTCGGGGGAGGTCCTCGGAAGCCACGTAGCTGACGCCCACTCCGGCCAGGGGCGGAGGTTCGGCACGCAGGTCCAGGTCGCGAACCATGCCATCCCAGGCCCGGGGGCCACCATACTCGACGTATACCGGGTAGGATGGGCGACCCATCTCGTGGCCTTGGGCATCCAGGGCGATGGCCCGCACGCGATAGACACCTATGGGCAGGCTGTGGAATCGGACCAGGGGATTCCCGACCGGTTGCTGGAAGCACCACTCCAATACTGGCGGGTCGTCGGCTTTCTGCAAGGGCCAGCGATGGACCAGCACCCGGACCCCTGAGGCCCCCAGGGCCCGAACATCATAGCTCAGGCGAACCGGGCCCTTGCGGGCTACCTGGGCCAGGTGATCCGAGCCGTTGACCAGGGCGGAAGGGGTGCGTGGAGTGGCCTGGGCCTGCAGACCCAGGCAGAGGAGAAGACCTGCGCAGAGTAGGATCCGTGCCGACATGGGTTGGCCTCCGAGCCTGGGGAGTCGGAGCAGGCTCTCCACCAGGGGGAGGAGCGCCGCTCATGACTTCCGAATCTACGGGCCTTCGAGACGCGAAAGGGAGGTCTTCCCCGATGTTTTCCCGCCTCCAGGCGGCCCTCGCCTTGATTCTGTTGCTGGTCGTTTTGGCTCCTGCTTCGGCCGAGCCGGAAAAGCCCTCCAGACAGCCCCTGCAGATGGCCGAGGTGCTGGCCACGCTGGTGCGCGTACAGGGCGAACATCCTTCCCCGCCCGAGCCGGCCTTCCTGGTCCGGGCCGGAATGCGCGGAGCCGTGCGCCAGATGCAGGAGATGGGGCTGGCCGGTGACTCGCTCTTCGAACAGAAGCTGACCGGCGACCTGAAGGCCGACATTATGACCATCGAAAGGGCCCTGGATGGCCTGCTGGCCGGTCGCTCCGCAGCGGAGAAGGGGCAGGTCCTGTGGGCTGGTCTGGCCGAGGCCCTGGCCTGCCTGGAAGACCCGGGCACCCGGCTCCATCCACCCGGAGCCTACGCCGCCACGCTGGCAGAGCTGGGATATTCTCTGGGAGGCGTCGGTTTTTTCGTAGATGAAGAGAAAGATGAACAGGGACGCCTGGTCATCGTCGAGTTATTCGAAGGCTTCCCGGCCGAGAGGCAGGGGATCTGCCGAGGGGACCGCCTGGTCGCGGTGGCCGGGAGGCCGACCGCGGACCTGAAGGTCAACGAGCTGATCGACATCGTCCGGGGGCCGGTGGGAACCCGGATCGAGTTGGCGATTCAGCGTGGGGATGGCCCGATTAAACGATATGGCTTGACCCGCGAGTGGCTCAATCCCAACCCCAAGGGCAGCGAGTCCCGCCTGGTCCATCCCCGGGCAGGCTACGTCAAGGTGAAATACCTCGGGCATCGCCTCCACCACGATGTGCGCCGGCAGATCGAGGACCTCCAGGCTCGGGGGGCCAAAAGCCTGATCCTGGATCTGAGGAATTGCCCCGGGGTACCGGCCGGAGCCATCGGCCTGACCGACCTGTTCCTGCCTTCGGGCAGGCTGGTCATGACCGAAATCGGACGGGCCGACCAGACCGATTGGAAGACCTCCGACCCTACAGTCCTGAAACTGCCCACGGTCGTCCTGATCAATCGCTACACGAGCGGTGCCGCCGCCCTGGTCGCCGGGGCCCTGCGCGACCACGGTCGGGCCATCCTGGTCGGAGAGGACACCGACCCCAAGGAGATGCAGGCCTTCGAGAAGGTGGCCGAGGAACTCGGCGATGGCAGCGTGGCGACAGTCACGATTTCCTACTATCGGTTGCCTCTGGGCAAGATGTTGTGGCAGGGCGGCTTGCGTGCAGACCTGGAGGTCCCCATGCCGGACCCGACGGTCCGGGCTACAGCCGGTTCCGGGGATCTGCAATTCGAAAAAGCTTTGGAACTGCTCGTGAAGCCCTGACTCCGGAGAGGCTTCTGATTCGCCCCTCCAGAGGAGGGGCCATCATTCCGAAACCAGCAGATCGGTCACCACGTAGGTACCGCTCTTGGTGTCCTTCTTGATTTCGATTATTCCAGCCTCCCGGGCATCCTGGAGCAGGGCCGAGAAGGTCCGGTAGCCGTAGAATTCCTGGTTGAAGGTCGGCTTCTTCCGCTGCATCGTCTGTTTGACCATCGAACCCCAGAGGACGTCCTTGTTTTCACGCTCCAGGGCCAGGACCGAATCCACCAGAAGCTCAAAGCACTCCTGCTTCTTCTTGGGAAGGTTCTCCAGACGCGAGAAGGAGGCACCGCCCCCGACGCGCAGCAGGTCCTCGTAGAAGATGAATTCGTCGCAGTTTTCCAAGAGCAGATCGGAGGTCGAGTTCTTCACCCCCACGCCGATGACCCGTTTGTTGTTTTCGCGAAGCTTGGAGACCAACGGAGAGAAGTCGCTATCTCCCGAAGCGATCACGAAAGTGTCGATATGGGCTCGGGAATAGCACAGGTCCATGGCGTCCACCACCATGCGGATGTCCGCGCTGTTCTTGCCGCCGATGACCCGCTGAGGTATGTCGAAGAGTTCGATGGCCGCTTCATGGAACTCGCGCTTGTATTCGGCATAGCGGGACCAGTCGGAGTAGGCTCTCTTGAAGAGGATCTTGCCCTTCTCCAAGAGGCGGCGGGTCAGGAGCTCGATTTCGAACTTCTTGTAGCCCGATTCCCGGACCCCGATGGCCAGGTTCTCAAAGTCTATGAATAATGCCAGATTGTGCTCGTCTGCCACGGATATCTCGTCTCCAATTCCTGGGCGGAAACATTTGCGGAGGGTGGGAGGTTTCCTGTGCGGGAACTCCGGCAGGACGCCACCGGAGCAAGGCGAATGGCCTGCGCCGGCGCCTGGACCCGCCAGTGGTGTGGTTTCCTCCCGGCTTTGGGGATCGCCGTCTGGGCCTTCCCCGATCATGACCCTTGCTGTAGAGGTCTTCCCTCGTGAAGATGAAGGTCTATCTCGCCCGTCCTCGTGGATTCTGCGCCGGTGTCGACCGGGCCATCGACATCGTCAAACTTTCTTTGGAGATCTTCGGCCCTCCCGTCTATGTCCGCCACGAGATCGTCCACAATCACCACGTCGTCAACAACCTGCGTGAGCGAGGAGCCATCTTCGTAGAAGATCTAGGGGAGATCCCCCGCGGAGCGGTGACCATATTCTCCGCCCATGGGGTGTCGCCGGCCGTCCGCCAGGAGGCGGCCCGGCGCTCCTTACGGGTTATCGATGCTACCTGCCCGCTGGTCACCAAGGTCCACCTGGAAGCGATCCATTTCGCCCGGCAGGGTTTCCACATCGCCTTGATCGGCCATCGCCACCACGTGGAGGTGGAAGGCACCATGGGCGAGGCACCCGACTCGATGACCCTGGTCGAGACCCTGGAGGATGTCGCGAACATGACGGTGCCGGACACAGAGAAGGTAGCGGTCTTGACCCAGACCACGCTCTCCCTGGATGACGCCAACCACATGATCGCCGCCTTGAAGCAGCGCTTCCCCGGAATCCGCCTCCCCCGCTCGGGAGACATCTGTTACGCGACCACCAATCGCCAGGCTGCCGTCCGCCGGATGGCGGAGACCTGTGACCTGATCCTGGTGATCGGTTCCTCTACCTCCTCGAACTCCAACCGTCTGGTCGAGGTGGCCATCAGCCAGGGAGCCCGCTCGCTCCTGGTGGACGACTCCAGCCAGATCCGGACGGAGATGCTCTCGGGAGTCCGGACACTGGGGATCACCGCAGGAGCCTCCGCCCCCGAGAACGTCGTCCAGGAGGTGCTACGCTGGATCCAGACTCACTTCGAGGTGGATATCGAACCCCTGGAGGTGGTCTCGGAGGAAGTCAGTTTTACCATCCCCAAGGAGCTGGCAGACCTGGCCCGTCAAGCCGGGCGGCGTCAGGACCTGGTGGCCAAGCACACGGTCTAGGCGTCGGCCTTCCCCCGTCCTTCCTGGGCGGATTCCGCCAACAGGAAACCCTCTGAAGGGCTGACCGGCACATTCGTGTCGAGGTCCAGCCCCATCTCCATGGCCCGGGCCCGGTCTTCGGGAGTCTCGAAGATGTCCTCGGTGGCGCTCAGGGGTTGGCCCGTCAGGAAGGCAAAGGTCTCCCGCATCACCGCATGGTTTCCGGCCAGGGAACCGTGGGTCGAGAACCAGGCGTGTCGTGCAGGGATACCTTCTGGAGCCGCCGAGCGGCGCGTTACCGTACCATCACCCAGGAAGGTGAGGCCCGTAACCTCGTTGATTGTCGGAATTCCGTTACCGGTGATGGCCAGGAACTCGGCCCTGTTCCGTTGGGTCTCCCAGTTCTGGTTGAGCTCCCTCAAGGCGGGATTGCGTGGAATCCCCCCGCCGTCGACCCGGTCGGCGCGGAGCTGGTTCAGGGCAGCCTGGACCTCCGGGTCCTTGATCGGGGGTTTCACGGGAATGCCCAGCTTGTCTCGGATCAGGAGTTCGACGTCGGCCAGGAAGGTACCCGCGTTCGGGGTCCCAATCATGACCACGTGGTCCACCTTCTCGTTGGATTCCATCAGGTACTTGCGGGTGTCCAGGGCCCCCTTGCTGTGCGCCACCACGTCGACTCCCGTCGCACCGGTGGCCTTGCAGATGGCCTCGATCACGTTGTGCAGTTCCTGGGCATCGGTCTCCATCGTCTGCCACGGCCGGGTGTAGCGGATGGCGAAGAGGTTTGCATTGGGGTCGACAGGCCCGGGGTCAGCTCCGTCCAGGACGCCGCCGTCCCGGTTGGCCCCCTCACGGGTCAACCAGGAAGTCATTTCCTGGAATTCCTCGGGTACGCCCATGTAGCCATGCACGAAGAGGACCGGCCTGTCCAGTTTGGGGGCAGGCTCTGCCGGCAGACGTGTGGGTTTGTGATTGACCTCGGGCTTCCGGGTGGAGGGGAGCGGCAGGCGTGGGAGGCAGCTTGTTTCAGCGTGCTCGAAGGAATCGACCTCGGAGCGAGAGGGTTTCTCAGAGGGCGGTTTCGGCAGCGAGGGATTCAGTTCAGCACGCAGAGCGGGGGTACCTTGGATCTTCAAAGCAGAACTCCAGACGCACTTGTCTCACCCTGAGGATGCCTGAGCTGTACTACCAGGTCTCGATCGTTTTTGTTAAACTTTCGGCTGGCAGTGTAAAGGGCTAGCGCTTCCTCCTCCCGCGTCCCCGCAGCCCTGCCTGCTGGGCCAGCGAGACGCGGCGCAGACGCTTCTTTTCCTCCAGGCGGGCTTGTTGGGAGGGGCGGACCTGTACGGGAGCCGGGCCGAAATCGTGGTCTGCCCAGACCGGTTCGGGTTCGAACTCGAACTCCGAATTCCCGATTCGGACCGTATCTCCCGGACGGGCGCCGGCCTGGGAGAGGCGGTCCTCGACTCCCCAGGAGATCAGGCGCCGCTGAAGACGGCTCACGGATTCATCCTCATCCAGGTTGGTCATGGCCACGGCCTTCTCGACGCGAAGGCCTTGAACCACCCACACCCCGTCTTCCACCAGGATCTGAAAATCCTCCGGTTCGGGAGGCATGTCCGGCTCGATAAGCCGGGACGGCAAGGGCGGAGCTTCGGCCATTTCGCGGAAGACGGCATCGACCATTCGGTCCAGGCCCGTCTCGGTCAGACAGGAGATCGGGAAGAGGGCCTTGCCCCGAAGGAGCAGGGCCCGTTCCAAGGCCTTGAGGGCCTCCTCGCGCCCGGGCAAGTCGATCTTGTTGACCACGACCAGTTCGGGGCGGCGGCGGAGCTTGGAACTGAAGGCCTCGATCTCGGCGCGGATGGTGTCGTAGTTCTGCAAGGGATCCTCAGCGTCGACCTCACCCAGGTCCATTACATGCAACAAAACGAGGGTGCGGTCGACGTGGCGCAGGAAATCGTGTCCCAGGCCGGCGCCCTGGGCCGCGCCCTCGATCAGACCGGGGATGTCGGCAAAGATGGCCCGCTGATGGTCGCGCTCGACCACGCCCAGGACCGGTGCCAGGGTGGTGAAGGGATAGTCGGCAATCTTGGGATCGGCGTTGGAGATACGCGACAGGAGGGTGGACTTGCCGACGTTGGGAAAACCGATGATCCCGACCTGGGCGACCACCCGTAGCTCCAGACGGAGCCAACGTTCTTCGCCGGGTTCGCCCAGTTCGTGCTCACGTGGTCCGCGCCGCTCGGCGGTGACGAAATGGGTGTTGCCGCGCCCCCCTCGACCGCCCCGGGCCGCCGTCACACGGGCACCATGGAAGGCCAGATCGGCGATACAGCGCCCATCCTGGTCGTCGAAGACCAGGGTGCCGACCGGAACTTTGACCAGCCGGTCCTTCCCCGTCCCACCGGTCTTGCGGCCTCCCCGTCCGAAGGCGCCCTTTTCGGCCTTGAAGTGGGCCCGGCGCTTGAAGTCCAGCAGGGTGTGGAGGTTTTCGTCGGCTTCCAGCACGACGTGTCCTCCCCGACCGCCGTCTCCGCCGTCGGGTCCGCCCTTGGGGACGTACAACTGACGCTCGAAGGAAACACAGCCGTTGCCGCCATCTCCTCCCTTGACGAAGATCCGGGTCTGGTCGACGAAGTTCGTACTCATGGTCTCCTCAGTGGCCGAGGCCGATCTCGTAGCCGGGCCGGAAAACCCTCGAAAAGGGGCAGTCTTGGCACTGAAGTCTCGGACAAAGGCAAAAATCCCGGCCGCCAGGCGAGCCGGGATCCACCTTCAAGTTCTTCGGGAGAAGACTATCCGACCTCGGCAATTTCCATCGCTTCGACGGAAACCAGGGTCTTGTTGGCCTTTCTGTGGAACTTCACCTGGCCGTCGGCTACGGCGAAGAGCGTGAAGTCGCGGCCCATCATCACGTTCTCGCCCGCATGGAAGCGGGTTCCACGCTGCCGAACCAGGATGTTGCCGGCCTGCACGGCCTGCCCGCCATAGCGCTTCACACCCAGCATCTTCGGCTGCGAGTCGCGGCCGTTCTTCGAAGAACCCGCCCCCTTCTTGTGGGCGAAGCGAGTCAGATCCATCCAGAACATTACGGAGCACCTCCGGGGATATGGCGCAGGCCGTTTCACGGCCGCAGAAGGCCCGCCCTCGAAAGACGGGCCGAGGCCAACGAATAAAGCCCTGTTGCACAGAGCCGTGCCATTCTAGCACGACCCTGAAGGGGATGCAAGGGTATCTGCACGGCCGGGTGCTGATCCTGAGCGTCGGCAAATATATGTTCGATAGCAGGCAGGTACGAAGGCCTCCGTGTGGAAGTGCATTTATCACCCAAACATTCCACAGGAGGCCTTCGAGCATGATTGTAACCCTT
>JAAZKF010000097.1 GCA_012799975.1 Burkholderiales bacterium | reverse complement strand
CCGGTCCTCAAGCCGGTTCGAGTCGATCCCAGATAGCCTCGAAGTGTTGGTTGAGGTTCTCGGAAAGATCGCTGAGGTGGTAGGCGATCCTCTCATATTCCTCCCGCAGGAGCCGTGACTCGGTCAGGGCTTCCAGGTTCTGCTCGACCAGACGAAGTTCCACATCCTGAATCTTCTGTTCCAGAATTTCCAGGTCCTGAGGTACGACTCCGGGCTGTGGAATCGCCCCCCCGGAAATCTGGGCTGACAAGCCGTGCAGCTCGGCAGGGGCCAGACCTTTCTGAGGGTCCTCCTCCGTTCCGGATCCTGAAGAGAAGGTCCGCGCAGGCTCGGGCGTGGCCGGAACCAGGTGGCTTGGAGCGGCTTCCAGGAAATGCATCCGACTCTCGAGGTGGGTCACCACTCCATGAAGCTCGTGGAGGAGCTCCGAATCCTGGGGGGGAGAAGCCGCGCTGACCTGATCCTCCAACTGCCCCAACTTGCTGGTCAAAGCCTCCATCCGATCGAAGGCAGCCTGTAGAACATGGCCGGTCTCCGCCCTGCTGCGAAGGGTGGTCTCCTCCAGCTCACGCACCCGATCTACCGCATTCTCCAGAAGCGCCATCCGTTCGTCAAAGGTGTTGGTCATCTCCGCCACCCGCAAGCGATTCTGCTCGAAGACGGCCTCCAATTCCTCCTCCATGCGCTCCGCCTGACGACGTATCTCGCTTTCCACCCGGTCCAGACGAGCTGCCAGACCTTGATCCTCCAGAGTTTGGACGCGCTCCTGCAATCCGGAGGACTCGGCCAGGTGGCGGGCCTGTTGGACCTCGTCGGCCAAAACGTCGAGTCGTCGGGTCAGGGGGTCCGTCAACTCAGAGAAATCCAGCTCATCCAACAATTCCTGCACTTCCCTGGGAAGTCGATCGATGCGCTCATTCAGGGGGGGCAGAACTTCAAGCAGGGCCTGATCCACCTGGAGCGAGAGGGCCTCGGTCAGCCTCTCCTCGGTGCTGACGGCACCCTTTTCCAGACGCTCCTGGAGATTCTCCAACTGGTCCAGGCGTCCGGCAATCTCAGGGAGGGATTCCAGGTGCACCTCCATCACGTCCAGGCGCACGGCAAACTCAGGGAGGGATTCCAGGTGCGCCTCCAGCACCTCCAGCCGTTTGAGGGCAGGTTCCAGGATGCGTACCCGCTTGGCCAGCTTCTCCAGATCCGCGGGCTTCAAAGCTTCGGCCTGCTGCTTGGCCAGCTTCTCCAGATCCGCGGGCTTCAAAGCTTCGGCCTGCTGCTTGCCCAGTTGCTCCGAGCGGGACTCCAAGCCCTCCAAACGGACCAACAGCTTCTCCAGATCCGCGGGTTTCAAAGCTTCGGCCTGTTGCTTGCCCAGTTGCTCCGAGCGGGATTCCAAGCCCTCCAGACGGGCCAACAGACCCTCCAGATCCGCGGACTTCAAGGCCTCGGCCTGCTGCTCGTCCAGTTGCTCCGAGCGGGACTCCAAATCCTCCAGACGGGCCAACAGACCCTCCAGATCCTCGGATGTCAAGGCCTCGGCCTGCCGCTCGTCCAACTGCGCCGAGCGGGACTCCAAGGCCTCCAGGCGGACCAACAGACCCTCCGTACGGCCTGAAGACCCGGCCTGCTGCTCATCAAGTTGCTCCGAGCGGGACTCCAAGGCCTCCAGACGGGCCAACAGACCCTCCGCAAGACCCGAAGAGCCCGCCTGCCGCTCGTCCAACTGCGCCGAGCGGGACTCCAAGGCCTCCAGACGGACCAACAGACCCTCCGCACGTCCTGAAGACCCGGCCTGCTGCTCGTCCAGCTGCGCCGAGCGGGACTCCAAGGCCTCCAGACGGGCCAACAGACCCTCCGCAAGGTCCGAAGAGCCATCCGTCCTGTCGGCATTCAAACCCAAGTTGTCCAGGCGAACCTCGAGATCGTCCAGGCGACGAGACAACGGCTCGAGGCGTGAAACCTCAAGGGGTTCCTGCTCGCTCTCCTCCGGCGACACCGGGCGGGGCTGGCCCACCGCGTCCTGCAGCCGGGCCTCCATACGACGCATCACCGAAGCGACCGCTGAGGAGGATTGACGTTGGCTGCGCCGGGATTCCTCGAAGGCTACGGCCAGGGACTCGACGCGCTGGAAGTGCTCTCCTTCCATGCGAGAGCGAAGGAGTTCGACCTGCTCGAGGGCTCGCGCATCGACTTCCGCCTGGATCTCGCGGAGATGCTCGCTGCGCCGGACATGCTCGTGCAGGTCCCGGAATGACCTGGCCATTCCCTCAAGGCGAGCCTCGTGCTCCGCTCTCAGGGTCTGGATCGCGACCACTTCACGGCTGAGGGTTTCCAGATCCATGACCGGAACCGAAGCCCCCAACGAGGTCCTTCCGCTGGGCTGTGGAACAGCCGTCCCCTCTTCGTGAACTCCCTCGACCCTGTTCTTCCGGGCTCCACCCTTCACGCGACGAACCTGCCCTTCCTCGACCTGGTGACGTGTTCAGAGCAGTTCCCGATTCGAGGAATCGCTTCCTGCTCGAAGGGCCGGGGCTCAGGACTCGTCGGAGTCTTCCTGCTGGCGCACCTTCTGGGCAATCCGCTCGGCCAGGGAGGCCGCGACATCGGTCTCCGCGGAGGCCGGTGTGCGAACCCCCCGTCCCAATCCCAACTCCTCCAACTGGCGACGGAGTCGACGGCGGCGATTGCTGCCGCCCGTCGAGACGATCGCCTGCGAGAACCCTTTGGTGAAGCCAAAGGCAGACTCAACCGGGCCCGCAGGGGCATTGGAAACCAGGACCGGAACCGAGGGTTCGAGAAGTCCAAGAGCCTCTGCATCGTCGCCATTCTCGAGCGCGTCGTCTTCCTCGGCACTTTCCAGATCCGCCATGGGCAACCACGAGAGGACCTCGGGATCAGGGGGTTCCTGAATCTGGTCACGAACCGCCCGCATCAGGCCGGGGACGCTCAGCAACAAGAAGGGGAGTGGTTTATGCAGGATGCCGAGCGCCGGCTGGGGAGGAAGCGGATAGCGCGGGGTCTGATAATCGCTCCTGACCACAGGCTTGGACTCCGGAGCGCCCAACTCCTCCGAGTCGGCTTCCGGAGCACCCAGGATGGTCGAATCGCCGACCCCTTCAAGCGTGGCGTAGAGATCCTCCTCCGAGACGGGGGGATACAGCTCTTCCTCTGGGAAGGCCTCCGGCTGCTCCGACCCTACCGCCGCAGGGCGGGTCGAAGCGGCAGAGCGGGCCTCCAGGGCGCTGCCGGCGTTGGAAAACTCGCGGGTGGCGGTGGGGTGTTCGGGCTCAATCTCCAGGACCCGGGCGTAGGCCTGCCTGGCCTCGGCGAACTCCCCGAGTTCAGACAGAATATTCCCGGCCAGCAGGAATTCCTTGATGGCATCGCCGGAAAGACCATTCACCAGGAAGACCTCACCCAGACGGAGGTGGGCCTGCACGTCCCGGGGGTCCATGGCCAGCAGTTTCTTGAAGGCCAGAACCGCGTCGCGTAAAGCCCCCTTGCCTACCGCGGCTTCTCCCAGTCCCATCAGAGCTTCGCGACTTTTCAAATCCAGCCTCAGGGCATCGCGGAACTCTAGCATGGCGTCCCCGAAACGTTCCTGCAGCATATAGAGCTGCCCCAACGTCAATGGGATCTCGCTGGATTCCGGCAACAAGACCCTCAGGCGACGATAGGAATCGCAGGCTCGGGCCAGATTCCCAGAATCTTTGAAACTCTCACCCAGAAGGCGGAATTGCTGAACCGCCTCCTGCATATGTCCCTGGGCCATGTGAACATCCGCCAGATCCATCGAAAGATCGATCTGGTCGGGATAGGCCTCAAGGGCCTTGCGCAGGACCTGGATGGCCAGATCGCCCCTTCCCACCTCGACGAAGAAGCGGGCATCGCGGCGGGCGGCGGTCACAAAGGTCTCCTCGTCAGCCGTGCGCTCCAGGTGGCGCAGGATCCCCATACGCCCTTCCAGCGAATACGGATCAAAACGCAAGATAGCCTGAGCGACCAGCCCGGCCAGGTCTCCCCGGCCCTGCTCGAGCAGACTTTCCTGCCAGCGGAAACAGGTCTTCAGCATCTGGCGGATCCGGCCTCTCATGGCCTGAATCCGAGCTACCCGGTTCAAGGCATGCCGAGAGTCCGGGTCAAGTTCCAGAACCTCCTCGTAACGGGCCAGGGCCTCGTCCAGGCGGCGGCAATCAAAGAGTCCATCGGCTTCAAGCAGCAGATGATCCGATTCGTTGGGCACTAGGAACCTTCCCTATGGTTCATGGTTGAAGACTCTCCGGGCTCGGCCCGGCGGGTCGAAACGGCGCAGGTACGAAAACGACCCAGGGAGCTCGAAACTCCCCGCAAGGAAGCGCCGAGAACGGAATATACGGCTCAGCCACCTCCCAAAGTCAGACGATATGATAACACCTTGCTGGGCAACGTGCCAGGGTGCCACCTCCCTGACCTACCTGAATCCTGCCGATCGGGCCCCTATCACGTGGCATTCGGCCGTCGATCCGGGCCCGTCTGCGTCCTCAGGGAACTTCTACGGTGCTCACGTGGTTCCCCAATAGACCCCTTTCCCAGAACACACGCCTTCCTTGCATCCAGACCCGCCTACTCCCCCGATCTTCAAGCCCGGACTGCGGGTCCAGGACGCTCAACGCCCGCTGCTTCCCAGGCCACCCCGCGCAGTCGGGCGAACCGCGGCTTCGACGAGCTCCACCTGCCAGACGCGGCTGATCTTCATCTGAGCGATCCGGTCCCCCGCCT
>JAAZKF010000096.1 GCA_012799975.1 Burkholderiales bacterium | reverse complement strand
AGGCGGGGGACCGGATCGCTCAGATGAAGATCAGCCGCGTCTGGCAGGTGGAGCTCGTCGAAGCCGCGGTTCGCCCGACTGCGCGGGGTGGCCTGGGAAGCAGCGGGCGTTGAGCGTCCTGGACCCGGAGTCCGGCCTTGGAGATCGGGGGAGTAGGCGGGTCTGGATGCAAGGAAGGCGTGCGTTCTGGGAAAGGGGTCTATTGGGGAACCACGTGAGCACCGTAGAAGTGCCCTGGGGCGCAGACGGGCCCGGATCGACGGCCAAATGCCACGTGATAGGGGCCCGGTCGGCAGGATTCAGATAGGGAGCCCTGGCACGTTGGCCAGCAAGATGTTATCATATCGTCTGGCTTTGGGAGGTGACTGGGTCGGATATTCCGTTCTCGGCGCTTCCTTGCGGGGAGCTTCGAGTTCCCGGTTTTTTCGTATCTGCGCCATTTCGACCCGCCGGGCCGAGCCCGGAGAGTCTTCAACTTTGAACCATAGGGAAGGTTCCTAGTGCCCAACGAATCGGATCATCTGCTGCTTGAAGCTGATGGACTCTTTGATTGCCGCCGCCTGGACGAGGCTCTGGCCCGTTACGAGGAGGTTCTGGATCTTGATCCGGACTCTCGACATGCCTTGAACCGGGTAGCTCGGATTCAGGCCATGAGAGGCCGGATCCGTCAGATGCTGAAGACCTGTTTCCGCTGGCAGGAAAGTCTGCTCGAGCAGGGCCGGGGAGACCTGGCCGGGCTGGTCGCCCAGGCCATCTTGCGTTTTGATCCGTATTCGCTGGAAGGGCGTATGGGAATTCTGCGCCACCTGGAGCGGACGGCTGACGAGTCGACCTTTGTGACCGCCGCCCGCCGCGACGCCCGCTTCTTCGTCGAGGTGGGGAGGGGCGATCTGGCCATTCAGGTCCTGCACAAGGCCCTTGAGGCCTATCCTGACCAGATCGATCTTTCGATGGATCTGGCGGACGTTCACATGGCCCAGGGACATATGCAGGAGGCGGTTCAGCAATTCCGCCTTCTGGGTGAGAGTTTCAAGGATTCTGGGAATCTGGCCCGAGCCTGCGATTCCTATCGTCGTCTGAGGGTCTTGTTGCCAGAGTCCAGCGAGATCCCGTTGATGCTGGGGCAGCTCTGCATGCTGCAGGAACGCTTCGGGGACGCCATGCTCGAGTTCCGCGATGCCCTGAGGCTGGATTTGAAAAGTCGCGACGCCCTGATGGGACTGGGAGAAGCCGCGGTGGGCAAGGGAGCGTTGCGCGACGCGGTTCTGGCCTTCAAGAAGCTGCTGGCCATGGACCCTCGGGATGTGCAGGCCCGTCTCCGTCTGGGTGAGGTCTTCCTGGTGAATGGCCTTCCCGGCGATGCCATCAAGGAATTCCTGCTGGCCGGGAATATTCTGTCTGAACTAGAGGAGTTTGCCGAGGCCAGGCAGGCCTATGCCCGGGTCCTGGAGATTGAGCCCGAACACCCCACCGCCACCCGTGAGTTTTCCAATGCCGGCAGCGCCCTGGAGGCCCGCTCTGCCGCTTCGACCCGGCCTGCGGCGGTCGGGTCGGAGCAGCCGGAGGCCTTTCCAGAGGAAGCGCTGTACTCTCCCGTCTCGGAGGAGGATCTCTACGTCACGCTTGAAGGAGGCGACGATTCGACCGTCCTGGGCGCTCCCGAAGATGACTCGGAGGAGTTGGGAGCTCCGGAATCCAAGCCTGTGGTCAGGAGCGATTATCGGGCCCTGCGCTATCCGCTTCCTCCCCAGCCGGCGCTCGGCACCCTGCATGACCCACTCCCCTTCTTGTTGCTGAGCATCCCCGGCCTGATGCGGGCGGTTCGTGACCAGATTCAGGAACCCCCGGACCCCGAGGTCCTCTCGTGGTTGCCCCTGGCGGATCTGGAAGGGGCCGAGGAAGACGACGCCCTCGGGAACGGCGACGGTGCGGGGATTCGTGGAATTATCGAACCCTCGATTCCGGTCCTGGTTTCCAGTGCCCCTGCGGGCCCGGTCGAGTCTGCCTTTGGCTTTACCAAAGGGTTCTCGCAGGCGATCGTCTCGACGGGCGGCAGCAGCCGCCGCCGTCGACTCCGTCGCCAGTTGGAGGAGTTGGGATTGGGACGGGTGGTTCGCGCACCGGTCTCCGCGGAGACCGATGTCGCGGCCTCCCTGGCCGAGCGGATTGCCCAGAAGGTGCGCCAGCAGGAAGACTCCGACGAGTCCTGAGGCCCGGCTTTTCGAGCAGGAAGCGATTCCTCGAATCGGGAACTGCTCTGAGCACGTCGCCAGGTCGAGGAAGGGCAGGTTCGTCGCGTGAAGGGTGGAGCCCGGAAGAGCGGGGTCGAGGGAGTTCACGAAGAGGGAACGGCTGTTCCACAGCCCATCGGAAGGTCCTCATTGGGGGCTTCGGTTCCGGTCATGGATCTGGAAACCCTAAGCCGTGAAGTGGTCGCGATCCAGACACTGAGAGCGGAGCACGAGGCTCGCCTGGAGGGGATGGCCAAGTCATTCCGTGACCTGCACGAGCAGGTCCGGCGCAGCGAGCATCTCCGTGAGATCCAGGCTGAAATCGATGCGCGGGCCCTCGAACAGGTCGAGCTCCTTCGCTCTCGCATGGAAGGAGAGCACTTCCAGCGCGTCGAGTCCCTGGCCGCAGCCTTCGAGGAATCCCGGCGCAGTCACCGTCAATCCTCTTCAGCGGTCGCTTCGGTGATGCGTCGTATGGAGGCCCGACTGCAGGACGCGGTGGGCCAGCCCCGCCCTGCGCTGCCGGAGGAGAGTGAGCAGGAACCCCATGAGGTTTCACGCCTCGAGCCGTTGTCTCGTCGTCTGGACGATCTCGAGGTTCGCCTGGGCAGCTTGGAATTGAATTCCGACAGGGTGGGCGGCTCTTCGGAACTTGCGGAAGGTCTGTTGGCCCGTCTGGAGGCCTTGGAGTCCCGCTCGACGCAACTGGACGAGCAGCAGGCCGGCTCTTCGGGTCGTGCGGAGGGTCTGTTGGTCCGTCTGGAGGCCTTGGAGTCCCGCTCGGCGCAACTGGACGAGCGCCAGGCCGTTTCTTCGGACCTTGCGGAGGGTCTGTTGGCTCGTCTGGAGGCCTTGGAATCCCGCTCGGACCAATCGGGCGAGGCTTTGAAGTCCGCGGATCTGGAGGGTCT
>JAAZKF010000011.1 GCA_012799975.1 Burkholderiales bacterium | reverse complement strand
TCTCCCAGCAGCGCGACGTGTACGTGCGCGAGGCCCAGAAGCGGATCGAGAACATCAAGCAGAAGCTCTCCCGCGCCGAGATCGCCGAGGCCCAGGCCCAACTGGCCGAGATCGCCACGGCCACCTCTTTCGACCTGGCCGGAAGCGGAGCTACCCTGGACCGCCTGGAGGAGAACCTGGACCAGCGGATGACCGACGCCATGGGCAAGGCCCGCGTGGCCAGCGACGCCGCTTCGACGGGAGATTGGAAGCTGAAGGCCGAAGAGGAGGCAGCCCTCGAAAAACAGGCCCTGGCCGAGTTCGCTACGGCCATGGGGTTGGCTGCTGCCCCGGCTGCTGCCCCGGTCCAACCTCTGCCGATGGAGCGGGATCTGGGCCCGGCCCAGGGCGCCTGAGGCCCGGTCGCGACCCCGATTAGCCGCTTTCTTCCCCGTCCCAATTTTCAAGGAGGTTTCCCATGTCTGAACAGAAACCCACGGGCCTGACAGCCGCAGGCAAACTCGTCGTACTCCTGATCGTGGCAGGACTGGCCTTCTTCGGTTACAAGATGCTGGTGGGTAAGGGGACCCTGCCCCAGGCCGGGGGAGGTCCGGTCTCTTCAGTTGCGGACTCCTCCGGGGCCGAGACGGCCGCCGGGGCACCCGGCTCGGTCACCACCTTCCAGGAATACAGCTACATTCCGGCCCAGAAGCTGCCTCCCGTCAAAGGCGTCAGCAGCTACAAGTGGGATAAGGACAAGAAGATCGTCGAGTTCCCGATCAACGTATGGATCGGCTGGTTGCCCATCGTGGCCGCCAATCACGGCTTTGCTCCCAACCCCGACAGCGTGTTCTACAAGAAGCACGGGTTCATGGTCAACCTCAAGCTGGTCGATGACGCCGTGCAGGCCCGGGATGCCTACGCTTCAGGGCAGAGCCATGTCCTGTGGGGCACCCTGGACATGATGGTCCTTTTCTCGGAGGAGCTGGCCAAGGACTCGCGGACGGCCCTGCGGATCTTCCAGCAGGTGGACTGGTCCGCCGGGGGAGACGGTATCGTCGTGCGCGAGGCCATCAAGAGTGTGCGCGACCTGAAGGGCAAGACCCTGGTCTATGCCGTCAACAGCCCCTCGCAGTACTACATCAACAGCCTCTTGATCTCCGCTGGACTCAATCCGTTGAAGGACGTCCAGGTCAAGTACACGGCCACGGCCTTCGAAGCCGCCGCGGCCTTCGTCTCGGATTCCAGCATCGACGCCTGCGTCTCCTGGGCTCCCGACATCTACAACATCGCCGAGAAGGTTCCCGGGACCCGGCTCCTGTCCACCACCGCCGAGGCCAACAAGTTGATCGCCGATGTCTGGGCAGTCCGTGCCGACTTCGTCAAGGACCATCCCGAGATCGTGGCGGGTCTGGTCGAGGGCATCTTCGAGGGCATGGAGATGATCCAGGACCGTGACTCGACGACCTTCGCGCAGGCCATCAAGTGGATGGCAGACGGCTATCGCATGGACCCCAAGGAAGTCCAGGAGATGGTGGCCGACGCCCATACCACGAACTTTGCCGAGAACCGCGAGTTCTTCCTCAACGCCAACAGCCCCACCAATTTCGAGCGGACCTGGAACTCGATTTCGACTGTCTACCGCGAACTGGGCCTGATCCGCGGCTCGATCCGCTTCGATGAGGTGGCCGACTTCTCGATCGTCAAGAAGCTGGATGCCGCAGGGCGTTTCAAACAGCACAAGGACGAGTCCACCACTTCCTTCGCGCCGGCCACCTACTCCAAGGTCTCGGCCGAAGCCCCGATCGTCACCACTGCGCTGCAGATCCAATTCTATCCGAATTCAGCCAACCTGCGCGAGCCGGCCCGCGACGATATGGGCAACCCCAAGCCCGGCACCCTCTATGACCCGCACGTCGACGCCGTGCTGGAGCGCGCCGCCAAGCTGGCCGGTCAGTTCGGCAACGCCCGCATCGCCATCGTCGGACACACCGACTCCTCTCGCAGGGGGGCCGTCGATGAGAAGCTGGTCCGCGAATTGTCGGCCCAGCGCGCCGAGGCCGTCCGCAACGCGCTGGTCAACAAGTTCAACTTCCCCGGAAACAAGTTCGTGGTCGAGGGTAAGGGATGGGATGTTCCGGCCGACTCCGACGATCCCGACAACCACTTCAAGAACCGCCGGGTCGAAGTCTCGGTGTACCAACTGGAAGCCGAGTGAGCGGCCGCCCCCACCGAATGCTCGAGAAGCTCGGCAACCTCTTCCAGATCCGGCAGCCCCTTCCCGGGCTGCTCGGCCTGGGTCTGGCCCTGGTCTTCACGGGCTTGGTCCTGATGGCGTGGTGGGGGATCACCCGGGGCCCCGTGGAAGAACGGGTGGTCTCTTCGGTGATCCTCCCCTCGCCCCAGGAGATCGCGGAGTCCCTGCCCGATCTCATCAACCGGCGTCAGCTCTTCGATAACATCCAGGTCAGCCTGGTCCGCGTGATTAAGGGCTGGGGCATGGCCTTGTTGCTGGTCATCCCCTTGGGTCTGTTGATGGGGGCCTTCGGGCCGGTCCGAGCCTTCTTCGGACCCCTGAACGTGATCGCCGGCTATCTGCCCTTGATCACCATCATTCCGCTGACCTTCGCCTGGTTCCAGGGGGAGTCCCAGAAGCTGGCCTTCCTGACCATGGCCTGCTTCTTCTTCATGCTTCCCCTGGTGATCGCGGCCATCGATGATATCGAGGAGATCTTCCTCAATACCGCCCAGACCCTGGGCGCGCGACGGCATGATCTCCTGCTCAAGGTCCTGTTCCCGATGGCCTTGCCCGAGATCTACAACGCAGCGCGCCTGGCCTTCGGGGTCGGCTGGACCTGGATCATCGTGGCCGAGAGTCTGCTGGCCGACGCGGGAATCGGCTTCATCTTCATGAGTTCGTATCGCTTCGAGAAGCCGCACATGTATTGGACGGCCCTCATCATCCTCTTGATCGGCTTTGCCGCCGACCAGCTCCTGGGCTGGTTGGGGCGGCGGCTTTTCCCCTACCGATACCTATGAGTCAAACTCCCAACGTCGTCGAGTTCCGCGATGTCAGCCACACCTTCAACCGGGGAACTCCTCGGGAGTTCACGGCGATCCGCGATTTGAACTTCCAGATCGAGGATATCCCTGGTCGGGGCGAGTTCATCGCCATGCTGGGGCCTTCGGGGTGCGGCAAGTCCACGGTCCTGAACCTGATCGCCGGGTTTCGGGGTTTCGTGCCGCCCACTCGGGGGGAGGTCCTGGTCTTCGGGCAACCGCTGAAGGGCCCCGGGCCCGACCGGGGCATGGTCTTTCAGAAGTACAGCTCTTTCCCGCATCTGACTGTTTTGCAGAACGTCATGTTCGGGCTGGACCTGCTCCAGGAACCGGTCCGCACTCGCGAGGAGCGCGTCGAGCTGGCCATGGAGTGGATCCGCAAGGTGGGCCTGGAGGACCACGCGCAGAAGTATCCCCGGCAGCTCTCGGGAGGACAGCAGCAGCGCGTGGCCCTGGCCCGCTCGCTGGTCCTGCAACCACGGATCATCCTGATGGATGAGCCCTTCTCGGCCTTGGACGAGCCCACCCGGCTGGACATGCAGCGCCTGCTGGTAGACCTGTGGCACGAGGTGGAGGCGACGGTCTTCCTGGTGACCCACTCGATTGCCGAAGCGGTATATCTGGGGGACCGTATCTGGATCTTCACCCCGGCTCCCGGCCGATTGGCCGTGCAGATCGAGAAGGAACCCCCCCGGGGTCAAGGGACGGATCCCCTCCAGGCCCAGGAGTCGGCAGAATTCAAGAAGGACGTGCAACTGGTGGCTCGGGAATTCACGCGGGTGACGACCTGAGATGGCGGCCAGGGAGCTGTCCTTCTGGGACTACGTCAAGCGGGCCTTCTTCGTGAGGCCCCACGTCAAGGGCCTCGGCGAGGTGCCCGTCAACGTCCTGGCTGTCGGGGGCATCCTGGTCCTGGGCTTGGCCAACCCCGGCTTCTGGCTTCTGGGGGCCAGCGCCGAGGTGGCCTATCTGTTCCTGGTCAGTCACGACGAGCGCTTCCGCAAGTGGGTCCAGGCGATGGTAGCCGCCGAGCAGAGCGGTGACCAGGCGGCCCGCAAGGAGGCCATGCTGGACGGGTTGACCGACAAACGCCAGTTCCGTTACGCCAACCTGGAGCGGCGCTGCCGGGAAATGCTCAAGGTGGCCCGCGAGAGCGGCAGCAGCCTGGGCTTCGAGCAACCCCTGACCGAGAGCCTGAACCGCATGTTGTGGGTCTTCCTGCGTCTCTTGGTCTCCAGTCAGGTCCTCGATACCCATCTGCGCCAGAATAGCCGCGAGGTCCTGGATAACGAGATCGCCGGCTACGAGAGACAGTATGAGGAGGTCCGCGATGATCCCGGCAAGGAGCGGATAGCCAAGTCCCTGGCCAACACCCTGGAGTTGACCCGCAAGCAGCGAGAGAACCTGGAGAAGGCCTACGAGAACGCCCAGTTCATCCAGGCCGAGTTGCTGAGGATCGAGCAGCAGGTCAAGCTGATGAACCAGGAGCTCACCTTGTCCCGGGACGTGGGTTCTTTGAGCGGGCGGGTCGACGAGGTGATGCAGTCCTTTACCCAGACCCAGGATTGGATGAAGGCCAACTCCGAGATCCTGGGCACTGTCCAGACCGAACTGGATGCGCCTCCACCGATCTTCGGGGTAGAGGCCTGATGGTGCACACAGAGGAGAAACCATGAGCGTGCCCCGCACCGAGCCCTATCCGGCCTGGGTCCAGGAGATGCGCGAGGTCTTCCGGGCCGGGACGGTCAGTCAGTTCCTGGTCTCCGGGAACGTCTTCGACCTGGTCCCCTGGCGCGGGGACTCCGGCTTGAAGTTCCTTCCCCTGAAGGAATTCCTGGCCCAGGTCCTCTTCGGAACCTTCGACGTGGTCCTGTACTACAGCCGCGGAGCTGGCCTGAAGCCCCTGAAGGGTCAGGAGGAGTTCCAGCGCTACCTAAAGATCCTGGACGATTGGACCCAGACCACCTTCACCTCCGGGCGTCTGCCCCGAGAGGCCAGCCAGGCCCTGGAGATGATGGATTCCTTCCTGCGCTATAGCCAGACCCGGACGGTGGTGGAAAAGGGCCAGGTGGTGCGCAGCCCCTTGCGCACCGCGGTGCTTATCGATTTCGTGCAGTACATCGTGCCTCAGGCCGATCCGGCTCACATGAACGACCGCTCGACCGAGACCCTGATCCGCTTCCTGGACTGGGCTTCCGACCCCGGCATGCTGGGGGCTCAACTGGCCACGGTGCTGCTGACCGAGAATCTGGCAGGCCTGAACCGCTCGCTGGTCGAGAACCCCTACTCGGCCAAGGTGCACATCCCCTTGCCCACCGAGGAGGATTGCCTGGAGTATCTGGAGTTCCTCAAAGTTCCTTTCCCGGATCTGGAAGAGGCCTGCGAATTGCCCCTGGCTAGCATGGCTGCGAAGCTGGTGGGCCTGACCCGGGTCAACATCCTGCACATGGTGGCCCTGGCCGTCCGCAACCAACGGAAGATCTCGGTGAAGTACCTGGCGGACCTCAAGAAGGAGCTGATCGAGAAGGAGTGCTACGGTCTGCTGGAGTTCGTCGAGTCCCGCCGAACCCTGGACGATGTGGCCGGCCTGGCCGAGGCCAAGGCCTGGCTGCGCCAGGATTCCCGCTTGATCCGCGAGGGCAAGCTGAGTTCGGTTCCCATGGGCTATCTGATGACCGGCCGGATCGGCACCGGAAAGACCTGGCTGACGAACTGCTTCGCGGGCGAGGTCGGCGTGCCGTTCGTGGTTTTCAAGAACTTCCGCGACAAGTGGATGGGCGCCACCGAGGGCAACCTGGAGAAGATCTTCCAGGTACTGCGGGCCCTGGGGCAGGTCATCGTGTTCGTGGACGAGGCCGACCAGATGACGGGCAAGCGCGGTGGAGGCGATGATAGCGGGGTCTCGGGTCGCATCTATGCGATGCTGGCTGCCGAGATGAGCAACACCGCCAACCGGGGCCGGATCGTCTGGGTCTTCGCCACCTCCCGACCCGACCTGGTCGAGGTCGACCTCAAACGGCCAGGACGCCTGGATGTCCACATCCCCCTCTTCCCTCCCCAGAGCGATGCCGAGCGCCAGGAGCTTTTCGCGGCCATGGCCCGCAAGGTCGGGCTACCCCCCGAGGAATTGCCGGAGCTTCCTGCCGGGCTGGACGTCGGGGGTAACGAGATGGAGGCCATCATGGTCCGGGCCCAGCGTCTCTTCGACCTGCAGGGGGAAGGAACGCGCACCCTCAAGGAGGTCCTCGCTGACGTGGTGGGCCAGTATCGCCCCGTGCCGCATCGACGCAACCTGGAATACATGGATCTGGTGGCGGTCAAGGAGTGCACCGACGAGGCCTTCCTGCCCGAGCGTTACCGCCATCTGGAGGCGGCTGAGCTCGATCGGCGCCTGGACGAACTCAAGAGGGAATTGGGAATATCATGAAGCTGACCCGTCTGCTGGTGACGCTCGGGCTGGTCCACGAGGCGGAACCCTCCGTGCCCGCTCAGGAGGAGGTGGCTCCGGTCCCGACCCAGGTCCTGAGTCTGGAGGAACTCCGGCTTCAGGATACCCATGACCACGCTCGCGGCGAGGCGGCTGGTCTGGGTCTGGATAAGACCTGGGAAGAGATCTACCGCGACTACGGCCTGGGAGACCCACCCGGGGGAATTTCCTTGGAGGAATTGGATAGGCAGATCCAGGGGCTCTCTGAGGAAGAGGCGCGCCTGGTGGTCCTGGGCATCCTGCAGGAGAAGGGTGCACCCGTCCGGGAGGTCCTTTTGGATGGGCAGCGGCGGGATGAGGCCCTGGATACCTACGAGCGCCTTCTCGAGCAGCAGGTGGCGGCTCGCCGAGCGGCCCTCGAGCAGCGCGTCGCCGAACTGACGCGTGAGGCCAGGGCCTTGCAGCTCCGCTCGGAGGATCTGCAGGCGGCCCTGGGGGCCTGGAAGAAGCGCAAGAACGAAGAGGAAGACCTGATGGAACTGTTGGGTAGCATGCTGGTCCGGCTCGACGAGCAGGCTCCAACTGCCGAACCGGAGGGTCCGGGGAAAGCCACCCCGGAACGATGAATTCTTCAGGCAGGTCGCCTGCCCACCTCGGCGAAGGCCTGCCAAATCCTATCGAGACAGGGGGCTTCCATGGCGGACCTGCACCTGATGGACTACAACGAATCCGACCGGGCCGATTACCTGGCGGTGGTGGCCTCCATGGCCGGCGCAGATGGACGGGTCAGCTCCGAGGAGATCCTGGCCCTACAAGAACTCTGCAAATACTTCGTGCTGGGCCCCGACGCGCGCGGGCGGGTAATGGCGGCGACCACGCCGGGCACCGAGGATCTCCAGGCCACTTTGAAGCGACTGGCAGGGACTGATCTGCGCAGCGCCCTGACCTTGGATTTGTGTGCGATGGCTTGGCAGGATGGGCTGTTCCTGGAGGCGGAGGAAAACGAGATCCGGCGACTGGCCGGAAGCCTGGGGCTGACGGAGCAGCAGATTTCCGCGATCATGAACTTCGCCTCATCGCTGCGCCAGGGGATGGATCTCGAACAGGGCCTGACCCTGTTGGAGGACTCCGGGGTTCCTCGGAATGCCCTGGCCATGTCGGCCACCCTTCTCGGGATGAGCCAGGCTGGGGTCGAGGTGGCTCGCCAGGCCCTGGACACCCTCTAGGAAACCGGCCGGAACTCGCTCGCCTCACCGGGCCTCGAACCTGGCTTACTTCTCCGTGTTCTGGCACCCCGATATGAGTGGTGCCAGGACTGGTGCGTTGTACCGGTAGTGACCACCAGGACGAGGACTTCGGCAAGACGTACCGGGTGCTGTGGGGGGCATGGTGGTTCAACGGGGACGGCTTCCGGGTGGACCGGCCCGCGGATTCCCGGGATGGGGCCGGGGCGGCGAGGTGGGCCCGCCGCGGGTGCGCAGGAACTGGTCGAGTTGGGTCTCTTCGCGACCCGTCAACAGGTTGAAAAAAACCTCGAAAATTCTTCGCGGGTTCCGAATCAGGGCCACGATGTAGAAGGCAGCCAGCATGGCTTTCTGGGCCATCAATAGGAAGCGTCGGCCCATGGTAGGGTTGAAGGTGGCATGCAGTCGTCCGCCTCGGGCCAGGGCTGTGTAGCAATAGAGGTCATCCACCTCCAACCCCTGCTCTTGCACAATCCGGTCGAAGTCGCGTGAGCCGGGATACGGAGTGAAGACCATCACCGCGGCGTCTCGGCCCCCCGCCCAGGCACAGCGCAGCAAGAGGCGCAAGGAAGCCCACAGGTCGGATCTCTCTTCGTCGGGGTGGCCGATGATCACGTTGACCCGCACCACCAGGCCCACGCGACTGGCGGTGCGGATGGACTCCAGCATCCGTTCCAGGTTCACCTGTTTGCGGAAAATCCGGAGCATCCTGGTCGAGCCGCTCTCGGGAGCATAGGTGAGGTTCCGACACCCGGCCGCATGGATGGCCCGCAGGACCTCTTCGTCCAAAGCCTCTGAGCGGGTCCCAGAAGGCAACTGCCAGGTGACGTTCAGGCCTTCGGCCCGGAGGTGGTGGCAGAACTCCAGGGCCCAGTCCCGGTGCAGGATGGTGGTGAGATCACAGAAGTTGAAGTTCTGGGCGCCATAGCGTTGGATGTAGGACTTCATCTCCTGGACGACCTGGTGGGGGGGGCGCGTCCGGTACAGGCGGGACCACATCCGGGGGGCCGAGCAGAAGCTGCAGTCGTAGGGGCATCCCCGGCTGGTCAGGATCGGCATGGCCCGGCCGCGGTTCACTCCGAATCCGTCGGGAGCCGACAGGTATTTCTCCAGAGGAAAGAGATCCCAGGCCGGCCCCGGAAGGGCTTCCGGGTTATTGCAGCGCTCGACCGCCGGCCCCGGTCCCGTCCTGGCCGAGACGACGCCCGGAATGACCTCTGGATCGCGCCTCTCCAGCAAGGCCTGGACCAGGGCCACGGCGGTGTATTCGCCTTCGCCTATCACGCAGTAATCGACCGCCTGGGACTGGCGGAAGATCCAGGGCCAGAATGATGTAGCGTTTTCGCCTCCGAGGACGATCTGGATCTGCGGACGGGTGGCTTTGAGGAGTTCGACCAGGGTGCGGAGGATGGGCCATTCGTGCAGGTACATGTGGGAGATGCCCACGATGCGGATGCCCGGGTCGAGGCGCTCGACGATCTCCTGGACGTTCAGGCCGATCAGGAACAGGGGGCCGATGGGGCTGGAGATCAGGTGGCTCCGATTCAGCCCTTCGGCGGCGGCGTCCAGGATTTGCAAAAAGACCCCGGCTTCCTGCAGGGCCCCTGCAATGCAAGCCAAGCCGATGGGGGGGGAGGCACCGGTGCAGCTCAGGCTCCCGGGAACCTGGAAGAGGGGAGGACGCACCAGGGCGACCTGGGGAGGGGGCTCCTGCCCCCCCCCAGGTCCGCTCAGGTCTGGAAGATCTGAGGGTTGTAGGGTTTCCAGTTGTCGGAAAACTCGGCGATGCGGCGCTTCTGTGCTGCGGCCCATTCCTGCAGGCTCTCCTGGTAGTTCTTCACGGCCAAGGCCTCAGGGGTGGCAGCCAGTTGCGCCCGGGTCGAGGCCCGGCGGGAGAGCACGTTGTCGCGAACCTCATCCACCCGTCCATGCAGGGCGCGGGGCATGGTCTGTTTGAGTTCCTGGGCCCGGGCCTGGATGCTGGCGTTCTCCTCTTCGACCCGGGCCTGCTCGGCCAGCTCCTGGAAGCGCTTCTGCCCGTCGGGCTGAGAGAGGAGCTCCTGCATCTTGGTGTAGTCCCCGGTCAGCTCGGAAAGTTGGGCGCGGGCGGAGCCACTGGGGGGAGTCTTGCGGGCCGAGACCTGCGCATCCTGGAAGGCTTCCAGCTTGCGTCGCTCATACTTCTGGCGCAAGACAGCCTGTTCGGAGGTCTCCGGGCCGCTGACCGCGACGGGCTCGCCTTCAGGCCCGTCGGGCCACTCGTAGTGCATTCTCCGGAAGTAGTCAGCCTTCTCTTCTTCCAGGTCCTTCTCGCCTCGTTCGGCAAAAAGGCGGTCCCGCTCTTCGAAGAGGGCGGTAGTCTCCTGGAGGGTCATCATGGTCTGGCGCAGTTCGTCGAAGTTGACCCCGGGGACGGCCATCGTGCCCGTGTTGCCCATGGCCACGCTGGGGTCCAGTTCCGGGCCCAGGTTCACGAAGAGGTTCTGGGGGTCGAACTGTTGCATCCAGCCGACCATGGTGGACAGGTTGCCCATGGTGGTCAGGTTGTTCATGTTGGCCAGGTTGGTTAGGTTGTTCAGGTTGGCCATGCCGCCCAGTCCAGCAATCATTTCGGTTCCTCCTTGGGGTCCGGTGGCCATCCCGCAGGGGCTTTGGGGAATGGCAACGCCGACAAGGTCAATCCGAGAAAGTTTCGCCGCGGCCAAGCTGGAGACCTGTCTGGTCCGGAGAGTCAATCCGGTTCAATAAGCCTGAATCCGCCGCCTGGCGTGAGCACCGAGGCCATCGAGGCGGGTCTGGATGCCAGGAAGGCGTGCATCGAGGAGCGGAGCGTAGTTGGAAACTACGTGAGCACCGCAGAGGTGCGCCTGACGAC
>JAAZKF010000095.1 GCA_012799975.1 Burkholderiales bacterium | reverse complement strand
TGCGCAGCGAGGTGGCCCGCCGCGAACCGGAGCTGGTGCGCCAGGTGGATCGCCACCTGCGTCTGCCGGTCCTGGTCTTCTATGAACGCAAGCACTTCGTCCTGGACGGAACTTTGCAGGGGAATCGGGTCGAATACCGTGCTGTCTATTACCCGGACTCATTTCCCGATGGCCTGGACCTGCTGGAAAGACTGCTCCCGGGGGATGCCCTGGAGTTGGAAGACCATACGGTCCGGGTCTTCAACCAGGGCGAGCTGGTGGACCGGATCCAGGCGCGTTCGGAGGGGTTCGCCCCCGAACACCCCTTCCTGATCCAGTTCGACCAGGACTGAAGCCTGCCCGGCAGGTATTCCCCGTCGTCCCGGATCTGACCGTTCTGGCCTAAGACCCACCACGGCTCACCGGGAAGACCAGGTCGAAGTCAGCGGAGGCGACATCATGCAGGGAAGGGTTCCGGAGGGTCTCCTGGAGGCGGAGTTCCAGGCTGCCACGGGGTGGTCCCTGTCGCCTCGGGTCGCCAATCCCCTGGAGGCGGGAGTGATGCGCCAGGACACGGTGTTCCAGGGGCTTGCTGCGTGGGCCTTCGACCATCCGGAGGCCTTGGCGGACCTGCGCCGGCGGGCCGGAGAGTGGGTCCGACGCTGGCCGGAACCACGGACCTGGGAGCTGTCGGGTTACCTGGAGTACCTGGCAGCGGACTGGGCCGCGGCGGCCCGGGCCTTCATGGCCTCCCTGGAGCAGGAACCCGAGAACCTGGACGCCTGGGTGGACCTGGCCTTCTGCTTGAAGCATCTGGGCCTGGCCCTGGGCGAGTCCATCCTCTTCGACTACGACCTGTGGATCCGCCTGCAGTGCCAGGAGCGCGGGCCGCTGACCCTGGCCTCATTGAACCGGCTGCACGGCCGGGTCCAGCAATCTCCCGATCGGCTGGAGGTCACCTCGGTGCGGTGGGTGGCCCCGTATCTCGACCCGGCCTCTTAATCGTTTGTCCCGGTAAGGAATCTGTTGCCGTGGTGATTCGGGATGCTGGTGTATTGGGGGAAGCCTGCGGGAGCCTTGCCCTTGTGGCGCTCGTCGGTGCAGTAGATTACGTAGTCGTAACCCTCCAGGTCGGCCTCGGGTACGGCCAGGCCATAGTCGCCCTTGGCGGGGTGGTCGCCGCTCCCCGGACAGCGGGGAAGCTCGGGAAGCCCGTATTCCTCGTAGATGATCTGCTGAAGCGTTTCGGGGTAGAACATGGCCTCGGCTTTGTAGCGCTCCATGGCCTGGTTGATCAGGACGATGTTGGCCTGGCATTGCTGGAAGTTCGCGTCCTCGTTTATGCCGCGGAAGTAGCCCAGGGTGACCATGGCCAGGATGACCAGGATGGACACCGCCAGCATGATCTCGATGAGCGTGAACCCCTCGGCTCGGGGGGCACGGTCTCGGCTCTGGAGGGGAGGCTCATGTCTATGATTAATCATGATGAAGGTATTCTAGCACGGAGTCGGAGCTCTTTCCATGACATGGGTGAGCCTGAATCCGCCGCCTGGCGTGAGAACCGAGGCCATCGAGGTGGGTCTGGATGCCAGGAAGGCGTGCATCGAGGAGCGGAGCGTAGTTGGAAACTACGTGAGCACCGCAGAGGTGCGCCTGACGA
>JAAZKF010000094.1 GCA_012799975.1 Burkholderiales bacterium | reverse complement strand
GACGTGCTGGCTCGCGAGAAGGTCCAGGCGACCTTCTTCTGCCTGGGGCGCGAGGTCCGCCGTCACCCCGAGCTGGTTCGCCGGATGGTTCGGGAGGGGCACCTGGTGGGCACCCATACCGAGAATCACTGCAACCTGCTCTTTTCCACGCCTGGGCGCTCCCACCGCGAGATTCTGGAAGGCCGCCGCAGTCTGGCCCTGGTCATGGGGCAGGAGCCCGAGTGGTTCCGCCCACCCTATGGGATGCGTCCACCCTGGGCCCTGAACCAGGCCCGAAATATGGGTATGACCACGGCGCTGTGGTCAAATTGTCCCAGGGACTGGCAGCGCCCCGGGGCTGAGGTCCTGGCCCGGCGGGTAGTGGACCGGGCCCGCCCGGGGGACGTCGTGTTGTTGCACGACGGGGGAGGGAACCGCAGCCAGACGGTGCGGGCCCTGGAGATCCTGATCCCGGAGCTGCGCCGGAAGGGTATGGGTTTCGTCCGCTTGGATGCCCTGGCAGGTCCCCCCGGGCCATGAGCTGGATGACCGCACCCGGCTCGAAAGCCGGTCCAGAACAGAAGTCCACGTGGTGGTGGTGGGTCCTGCCAGTTCTGGCAGCCCTGGTCTGGTACGGGCTTTTGTCGGCTACGTCCCTGAACCGGGTGCAGTCGATGAAAGTGACCGGATCGGGCTCGTTTGCCGTCTTCAACCAGATCTTCTGGAACTACTCCCAGGTCGGCCAATTTCAGCAGACGATCCACGCCGGTTACAGCGACGACTGGACCTGGGGCGGCCATCGCGCTCCACTGCTCTTCGTAGTCAGCCTGTTTTATAGCCTGGCTCCCGAGCCGATCACCCTGTGCCGGATCCAGATCGCGGCCCTGGCCTTGGGGGCATTCCCGGCCTTCGGTCTGGGTTGGCGGGCCTTCGGGCGCCCGTTGGGCGGTGTGGCAGCCCTGGCCATGTATCTGGCCTACCCGCCCCTTCAGGTCCTGGCCCTCTCGGACTATCAGGATCTCATCCTGGGGATTCCCTTCGCCATCCTGGCCGTCCATCAAGCCTGGCGCGGCAGTCCTTGGTGGTTCGCCCTGGCCATCCTGGGTGTGGTCTGCAGCCGGGAGGAGTGGATCCTGGTCGCTCCCTTCCTGGGCTTTCTGGCCCCCGGGGACTTTCGAGCCCGTCTGCGGTGGGGGGCTGGAGGGCTGGCAGTCGTCCTGCTCTACTTCGGCATTCTCTGGTCGGTGGCCTATAACAAGGGAGTCGACTACAGTCCTTCGGAAGCGCCGTTCGGGAGCCTCCGGGAGGAGCTGGACTTTCCCAGCACCTGGGAGGTAGCCCTGGGGCGGGCCCGGAAGATTCTGGCGCCCATCCCCTACAATATGGAGGCTGCGCGACGGTTTGAGGAAGAGCCTGGCTTCACGCCTTCCGACTCCTTTGCGGGAGAGGTGTCGAATTACTCGGACTGGCATTCGACCTGGCTGGGACGGCGTGAGATCACCCGGACCTGGAAGGATGGGCGGGATTTCTATCTCGATTTGGGAACCCCGGTCCATTTGGTGGGGGTCTTTGCCCCGGCGGCCCTGGTTCCGGCGATGGGAGTCCTGGCGGTCCACCTCACCGCTCCTCTGGGCCAGGGGGTGGATTCCAGTTGGCATGAGATGTGCCATCACATTTCACCCTTGGTTGCCCTGCTGGTCCTGGCTGCCATCCTGGGAGCGGGCTTCTGCTATCGTCGCACCGCCGCGCGCCGCGGGTTGTGGCTCTTCCTGGCCGGGTTGGGGGCCTTGCTGGTCGTGCAGGTGAACCTGGACTGGGGGCGGTATCAGAATTTGGCCCTCTGGGGGACTTCGCCCCCGGCTCCGGAATGGGCACTGGTGGCAGGATTGCCTGTGGAGGCCATCCTGGCTACGGACATGGATGCCTCGCTGATCATCTCCAGCCGCCCGCTGGCCTATACCTATGACGACAGCTTCCAGGACAAGGCCCCCCGTCGAGGCCTGCGGGCTGTAGAGTATCTTCTGGTCCGTCGGACCAGCCGTGGCTGGGTGGAGTTGGCCCGGGATCAGCACCGGGCGAGCCTGGTCGCAGAGACTCCGAATTACCTGCTCTTCCGGATGCCCTGGGTCCGTCCGCTGCATCCTCCGGCTTCCGGTCTTGACGCCGGGCCGGCAGAATGACCCTTCGGCAGGACCCGTTCGAACTCGTCCTGAAACCCAGCGAGGGTCAGGAGGCAATTTGACGCGGGTTCATATCCTGGAAAAGAGTGTGGCCGAGCGGATCGCTGCCGGGGAGGTGGTCGAGCGCCCGGTCTCGATCGTCAAGGAGTTGGTCGAGAACTCGCTGGATGCTGCCGCCTCGCGGATCTCCGTTGAGCTTCAGGGAGGAGGCTCGACGTTGATCCGGGTTACCGATGATGGACACGGCATGTCCGAGGCCGATTTGCGGCTGGCGGTCCAGCGCTTCGCGACCTCCAAGATTCGTCAATGGGAGGATCTGGAAGCTCTGGTAACCCTGGGCTTTCGAGGTGAGGCCCTGCCCAGTATCGCCGCCGTGGCCCGAGTCGAGATCCAGACCTGCGAACCGGATGCCGAGCATGGGACCGAACTGCGCGTCGAGGGCTCCGAGAACCTGCGGGTGGCTCCGGTGGCCGGAGTCCCCGGGACGCGCATCACGGTGCGGGACCTTTTCTACAACACCCCGGCCCGCCGCAAATTCCTGCGCAGCCCCGCTGCCGAGACCGCACAGGTCGCCGACCTGGTCGGCCGTTTGGCAGCAGCTTGGCCGGAGGTTCATTTCCGCCTGACCTCCAACGGCAAGGAACTCTTCAGTTTCCCGGCCGGCCTGCCCACCGCGGAACGGCTCTCGCGCCTGTGGAAGGTCCCCTCCGACCGGCTGGTCCCCATCCAAGGACAGGAGGAGGGTCTGCTGGTGGACGGTCTGGTCGCCCTTCCACCCGAGTCGCGCAGCACTCGAACAGCCCAGATCTTCCTGATGAACGGTCGGGTCATCCGCTCGAACGCGCTCTCCCAGGCCCTGTTGGAGGGATTCTCGCCTTTGCTGGAGAGGGGGCGCTTTCCGGTCGGGCTGGTCCGTTTGACCGTCGACCCTTCCCAGGTGGACGTCAATGTGCATCCGACCAAACTCGAGGTCCGTTTTGCTCGCCCCCGGCCGATCTTCAGTGTCTTGTTCCGGGCCGTCGCCAACGCCCTGGAGACCCGGGGGGCCGATCCGGTCCAGCCACGCCATCTCGAACGGTCCCTGGACGATGGGGCCTGGGAACAGACCGGGGCCGGCGAGGGCTCTTCCTCGCGGAGGTCGCTCCCACCCCCGCGCCCATCCCTGTCGCCTCCCCCCACCCAGGCGGTTCTGGACTTCCTTCGTCCGCTGCAGGAGAAGGGGAGCGAAGCTTCCGAGAGGGTAGCTCGGAACGATCGGGTGGGCGAGTCTAGCCCTCCCCGCTTCATCCCGCTGGCTCAGTTGTATGACACCTTCCTGGTGGGCCTGGTGGATGGAGACCTTTGGATCATCGATCAGCACACTGCGCACGAGAGGGTGAACTATGAAAGACTGGGTCACCTGGCGCCG
>JAAZKF010000010.1 GCA_012799975.1 Burkholderiales bacterium | reverse complement strand
TTGGCGCTCCCAGATTTATTCAGGACCAGGTATTCCCTTCTGGCAGGAGGTCTGCTTCTTCTCGTCGTCCAGGTCATTTGGGTGCGGTATTCATATTGCATGCGTTCAGGGCCTGTTGCCTCGGCGTGGCTGGATCCCTATGTGACTTGGAGCGTTGTGTTGCTTCTGCTCCTCCTCCTGGGCACAGCCTGGCTCCATGCCAGAAGACGGGGCTGGTGTCCCGTCACAGGGTTGGCAGTCGTGGCCGCCACTGCAGGCTTGATGAGTGCTCCCTATTATCTGTCCGTGCAGTCAATTCAGATGCAAGTTATCCAAGAACATCGGTTCTTGATGTCTTGTTATCCCTGGATGTCGATGTTCATGGCTTTCGTGGAGTCTGCCCAGACTCTGCACACTTTCCATTGGCTTGGATTGTTGTGGCTGACGGTCGGTCTGCTGCTCCTTGACCGTTGGCATGATTTCAGGCCATTGGCAAGGAAATCGGCTCTCTGGTTGCTTGCCGGTCTGGTCTCCATGGCCTTGAATGCTCCTCCCGTGTTGAAATACCTGGTCGTGCTCCTCCCTCTGGGCCTGGTGCCGGGCTTCATCTGGGCGGCCCGCTGGAAGACTTCGTTTGTCTTGGTGACTCTGTTCCTTCTGGGAGGGCTCTGGATTCAGACGTTGGGATGGTTGGACATCAAGGACCGCCGACATCCCTGGTTGCCGATTCCGATCTTGATGTTGGATACAATATCTGATGGGGTGCCCAGAGATTTTTGCTGGTTCTATTCCTTCCCGATGGCAGATGCACCGAGAAATCGACCCTGGATCTGGAAGAAGATTCAGCCCAGGATTCGGATGTGCGTCTTGTTCCTAGACCAGGAAATCGATCTGAGAAAAGCACCTGTGACCTTTTGGAAGTCCATTCCGGAGCTGGAGTGTCTGGTCCTGTACCTCTCTCTTCGCAGCAAACTTGTTGAGCCGGACCTCTTGAAGGAGGGGGATGGGGTCCTGATCCTCAGCAGGTTTCCCTTCAACCTGCCCTCTGGACCTCCAGCAGGAAGCAATGTCCTCTCGCCTCCTGACCACTTCCAGATGGTGGAGAGGTGTTCTCCTCCATTTCCATTCCTCGTGCAGTTTCGAACCGTGCTCTCGGCACCTTGATGCCAGGGCCCTCTGTCTCACCTCATCTTGGACAGAAGACCCCGCTCCGGATGGGGCCACCGAGGGCATGTTGGCGAAAGAGGGGGTTCCGTTTGAATCCCCAGGTGGAATCCTCCTCCCCTCCCGGTTGCCTCTTCCGCCACCCTACCAGCACCCCTGAATCCGCCGCCTGGCGTGGCCTTCGGCCGTCGAGGCGTTGAGACCCCACCCACACCAGGGTGTGGCTGGGAGGGGCCCGTCTGCGTCGTCAGGCGCACCTCTGCGGTGCTCACGTAGTTTCCAACTGCGCTCCGCTCCTCAGAACGCCCGCCTTCCTGGCATCCAGACCCGCCTCGATGGCCTCGGTTCTCACGCCAGGCGGCGGATTCAGGCACCGCGCAACGCTTGAGATGTTGGGGTCAAGGAGCGCCCGGGTCCTTGACCGAGGCCGTCGAATTCCCTGAAGGGTCAGGATTTTCAGGAACTCTCGGCGGGGAACTCCCCGGAGTTGGTTCGGGCCCGGGATTCCATCTGGAGGAGGTCGCAATGCAGGTCTACAGTCGGATGCCCGGACCGCTGGGCGAGCTTCTGCTCACCCTCGAGGAGGGAGCCCTGACGGGAGTCTGGTTCGAGGGGCAGCACCAACCCTGTGGGAAACGCGATGACGCAGCGCTGGCGGAGGTTCGCCGTCAACTGCAGGCCTGGTTCGAAGGTCGGCTGCGGGTCTTCGACCTGCCTCTGGCCCCCCGGGGGACACCCTTTCAGCTCCAGGTATGGGAGCAGATCCGCCAGATACCCTTCGGCAGCACATGGACCTACGGAGAGCTGGCCCGTCGGCTGGGAAGACCCGGCGCCTCCCGGGCCGTGGGTGGGGCTACGGGCCGGAACCCCCTGTCCATCGTGGTCCCCTGTCACCGCGTGGTGGGCGCCGGAGGAAGACTGACCGGGTACGGTGGGGGGCTGGATCGCAAGCGCTTCCTGTTGGAGTTGGAGGGTGTCCCAATCCACCGTCTGGCCTGAGAACCTGGGGACTGATGCCACGCTGGGAGGCGGATTCAGGGATATCCCGATCCGTTGAGCGATGGCGGAAGGGGCCTTGGAGTGGAGCCTGGAACCTCCAGGGCGTGTCCCGTTTTCTGCTGGTCCTCCGCCTGGTTTTGAGGGGCGAGGTGGCTTCCCTCCTGGACCAGCTCTTCGATCGGATTCCTCAAAAAGGGGACTCCCTCCCCGCCAGACAGACCAGACCGCTTCGAACGGCCGGAAATCCAGGGCTGCTCGAAGCGGTCAGCGAGGACCCATGAGTCAGCCCAGCATTCCCAACCCGACCCGCGAAAACTCCCGTCCGGGCCACCCCGAATGGATCCGGGTGCGCATGCGCACCGGGGAGGCCTATGGCCGGGTCAACTCGCTCGTGCGCGGACATCGCCTGAACACGGTCTGTCAGGAGGCGCGCTGCCCCAATATCCACGAGTGCTGGAGCGAGGGCACGGCGACCTTCATGATCATGGGCGATGTGTGCACGAGGTCCTGCGCCTACTGTGCGGTGAAGTCAGGCCGTCCAGCCCCCCTGGACCCCGAAGAACCGGCTTCCGTGGCCCGGGCCGTCGAGGCCATGGAACTCGAACACGCGGTGATAACCTCGGTGGACCGGGACGACCTGGAGGACTTCGGGGCCGGCCACTTCGCGGCCACCGTCCGGGCCATCCGCGAGCTCCGTCCGAAGACCCGGATCGAGGTCCTGATCCCCGATTTCGCCGGCCAGCCCCAGCCTTTGCAGCACCTTTTGCAGAGCCGTCCGGATGTGCTGAACCACAATACCGAGACGGTCGAGCGGCTCTACCCCCGCCTGCGCTCGCGGGGGGTTTATGCCCGCTGCCTGGAGCTGCTGGCGCGGGCCCACCGCTTCCGCCAGGACGAGCATCCCACCATGTCGGTCAAGTCAGGCCTGATGGTGGGCCTGGGAGAAACCACCGGCGAGTTGCTGGCCACCTTCCGGGATCTGCGGAATGCGGGGGTGGAGATCCTGACCCTGGGGCAGTACCTCCGGCCGACCATGAAGCACGTCCCGGTCGAGCGTTTCTATACCCCCCAGGAGTTTGAGGAACTGCGGGCCCAGGCCCTGGCGATGGGCTTCCACTTCGTCGAATCCGGGCCCTTGGTCCGCTCCTCCTACCACGCCAGCCGGCATCGGGCCGGATCCTTGATAGAAAAATGAGCGATCTTCTCCGCCGTCTGCTCCCCACCGTCTGGGGTCGAGCTCCGGAGGCCGCACCCCAGGACTTTGTCGTCTCCGAGGCTGGTCTGCGCTTCACCTTTGTGGAGGGGAACCTGGCGATCCTGACGACCTTTGGAGGTCCCCCCCTCTTCACCTTGGAGAACTTCCCCGGAGTGCGCCCGAGCACGGTTCGCACCGAAAGGGGAGGGAACCCGGCGCTCCTGATCCACCTGGGGCAGGACCTGACGATCACCTGCGTGCAGTTCGGCCAGACACCCCCGGGGCAGGCCCGGGCCCTGGTTCGGGCCACCCGCAAGCGCCAGCCCGAGGGAGGGCAGGCCCTGGAGTTCACCTTCGCCCACGAGAGGGACCAGGTCCGCTATCTGGCCGAATTGGTGCCCGGGTTGGTGCCGCAGGGTTTTCGCGAACACGCGCCGGTCGAGGCGGTCTTCACCGAGGTCCCGCCGCTCAGCCAGATGGTCGCCTTCCTGAAAGCCATCCTGCATCAGCGGCGGACGGCGCTGCGCAGTTTGAAGGGGCTGGCCCGCCGCTGCGCGGATCCTCGGGTCCGAGCCGGGATCGACGACTTCGGGGCCCGCCTCAACCCCAACCATGATTTTAACCAGCCGCTGATCGAGGAGCTCCGTCAGGCCCTGGAGCAGCAGGGGCGTCCGGTCAACCTGAATACCCTGATCGCCTTGTGCCTGATGGCCGACCTCTTCCTGGAGCGCATCGACAGCACCCATGTCGATGACCTGGTGAACCGGGACCGTCCCCTGCTGATCTCCGAAGACGCGGCGGCTGCGGCGGCACGCTTCCTGGGAGGACGCCCGGTCCGGGCCGCCGGCAGTGACGCCGATCGGGCCCTGGGCTTCCTGTGGGCCGCCGTGGCCGAGCGTTCGGCGCGCACCATCCTGGAGGACCTGGCCGAGGACTCGGGCAGCGAGACCTCCCGAGCCCGGGTCCGTCGTCTGTTGGAACGGGTGCCACCCGACCAGGTCCTGAGCAACGACGAGCAGGAGGCCCTGCGCAGTTACCTGGCGGCCAGAGGCCGGACCATCCACGCCGACACCCTGGCGGCCCTGTGCCTTTACGTCGATTTCGAGGCGGGGATCCTGGTCGAGGAGGATATCGATGCCCTGACCCCGGCGCGTTCCTTCGTAGACCACTCGCTGTACGCCCTGCTGGCGGTGGCCGGGGCCTTCGAAGTGGAATTTCGCTGCCTGGTGCTGGGGGACGAGGACGAGTCGGTCCGCTGGCGCGGCCTGGAATGCCTGGTGGAGCGGGGCGAGCAGGGAGTCCTGGCGCGTTTCCTCGAGTCGGGGCAGCCCGGCTTCCACACCCGCCACCTGCCCGACCTCGCGGCCGTCCAGCAGGCGAGGGCCGAAGGTCTCGGTTTCACCGGTGAGGTCCTGGTAAGCTTCCCCGTCCTGGACTATCTGGAGGTCTCCGACCTGCGTGCCTTCCTGGGGCAGCAGGTCCCGCTGTTGGCCTGCTTCCAGTCGGAAGACCGGAGCATACGCTGGCGGGTGATCGAGTCGGCCTCCTCCCTTCGGGAGGATCCTGAATCCGCCGCCTGGCGTGAGAACCGAGGCCATCGAGGCGGGTCTGGATGCCAGGAAGGCGTGCATCGAGGAGCGGAGCGTAGTTGGAAACTACGTGAGCACCGCAGAGGTGCGCCTGACGA
>JAAZKF010000093.1 GCA_012799975.1 Burkholderiales bacterium | reverse complement strand
GGGACATGATTGGAGAGGGTGATGGTGCTGGGGAAGGCGGGCTTGCCCTCCGGTTCACCGGACTCTTCCTTGGTCTGGCTGCGGAATTCTTCAAGCCCGGCCAGCAAGGCCTGGAAGTCCTCCTCGGTGCCCCGGGCGTGTTCGGCGAAGCCCTTCCCCTCCGCACGCATCCTCTTGCGCAGCTCCCGCAAGTAGGCCTTGGCTTCGGGTGAGAGGTTCACCGCGTCGGTAGTAAGCAGCAGGGCTGCCGTCGCTTTGTCGTCCAGCTCGCGCAGGACGTTGGGCTTGACGCTGTGGGCTATCTCGCGCTGGATGGCGGCGATATGCCCCGGGTCGTACCGGCCTAGGTTCAGTCCCTTGATGTCCACTTCAGGATCATGATGCCATACCTAGGAGCCTATGTGAATACCGCGTCGGTCTCCTCGCCGGGTTTCTTGCGCCCCCGCTGTGTCGCAAAAATTCTCATTTGCCTCAAACAAACCACGACTTTTTGCGCCTTGCGGAAGGCACAAGATCCCTCGACGATGCTCGGTCCGGATACTCACACAGGCTCCTGACATCCCTGCCAAAACACCACTGCAGACTTTTAAAATCTATGATGGTGGTCAGCCTATTCCTCCAGGAATCGGTTGGTAATGGGCAGTCGTCGGTCCCGTCCAAAAGCCTTCTGGGTGACCTTGATCCCGGGAGGGCCCTGACGGCGCTTGTACTCGCTGCGGTCCACCATGCGGACCACCCGCCGCACCAGGTCCCGGTCGAAGCCCTGCTCGACGATCCCGTCGATGCTCCGATCCTCCTCGACATAGAGGGAGAGGATCGCGTCCAGGACTTCGTATTCCGGCAGGCTGTCCGAGTCCTTCTGGTCCGGGCGGAGCTCGGCCGAAGGCGGGCGGGTCAGGATGCGTTCGGGGATCCGCTCGCCCTGGCGATTGACGTATCGGCACAACTCGTAGACCAGGACCTTGGGGACATCCTTGATCACCGCCAAAGCCCCCGCCATGTCACCGTACAGGGTCGAATAGCCACAAGCGGTCTCACTCTTGTTGCCCGTGGTCAGGACCAGCCAGCCGAACTTGTTGGAGAGGGCCATCAGGAGATTTCCGCGGATCCGGGCCTGCAGGTTTTCTTCGGTCACATCTTTGGGCCGTTCCTGGAAGACGGGGGCCAGGGTCTCGCTGAAGGCGCTCATCGGGCCCTCGATGGGAAGGAGCAGCAGCGGGATCCCCAGGTTCTGGCACAGCCGCGTCGCATCCTCACCGCTGATGTCGGCGCTGAAGCGGCTGGGCATGTAGACCCCATGGACGTGCTCAGAGCCCAGGGCGGCGACGGCGATGGCGGCCGTGATGGCCGAATCGACTCCGCCCGAGATGCCCAGCACCACTTCCGAAAAACCGTTCTTGCGTACAAAATCCCGGGTGCCCAGCACCAGGGCCTGGAAGACCTCCTCGGGCAGGGTGGGCCGTCGAGGCTGCTCAGTAGGGGGCAGGGGGGGGCGTTGGGTCTGCTCATCGCGGGGTTCCAGATCGATCCGGTCGATCGGGGGAACGTGGGTGACGGCACCGGGGGCGGTGAAGGCTGTCAACCCCTTGCGACGCCGGGGGTCGACCAGACGCCGGCTCTGCACGGTTTCGAGTTCCAGATCGCAGACCAGCAGGTGTTCCTGGAAGATGGGGGCTCGGGCCACCAGGCGCCCGACGGGGTCGACCACGCATGAATCCCCGTCGAAGACCAGCTCGTCCTGCCCGCCGACGGCGTTGACGTAGACGACGTAGCAGCCATTATCCGAGGCCCGAGTGGCCAGCATCTTGTCGCGGAACTCCCACTTTCGGATGTGGTAGGGCGAGGCATTCAGGTTGAGCAGCAACTGAGCTCCGCCGGCCAGGCTTTGGTAGTAGCCCGGCCCCCGGGGATACCAGATATCCTCACAGATGGCCACTCCGAAGGTCAAAGTCCCCAACCTGAAGACCGAAAGCCGGTTTCCCCTCATGAAGTAGCGGTCCTCGTCGAAGACGCCGTAGTTCGGCAGGAAGGTCTTGTGGTGGACTCCGGCCAGACGCCCTCGGTGCAGCACGGCAGCGGCGTTGTAAATCTCGTCGGGGTCATCGACGAAGCCCACTACGGTCACCATGTCGTCGGAAGCCTGGCGGATCCGGTCCAGGCAGCGGCGATTCTGGCGCAGGAAACTGGCCTTGAGCAGAAGGTCCTCGGCTGGATAGCCAGTCAAAGCCAGCTCCGGAAAGGCCAGCAGGTCGGTGCCCAGGGCTCGGGCCTCCTGCATGGTCTGGAGGATCCGTTCGGTATTGCCGGACAGATC
>JAAZKF010000092.1 GCA_012799975.1 Burkholderiales bacterium | reverse complement strand
GGCAACCACCTGGTGCGTGTTTCAGGGCCTCCTCGCCTTGGCTTTGCCACCCAGCAGAGTGTGTGGGTGGCCGGCCTGGTCATCCCCGTCTCGGTGATCCGCTATGAACAGCCCCCCAGGTAGGGGCCAACTGAAGGGAGAGAACTGACATGAGCAACGGACAATCCTGGGGAGGAGCCCTGGGTATCGGGACCGAGGGGAGCTTCGGGCAGGCAGTGGAACCCAGACAATGGCTTCCCATCAACTCGGAATCGGTGCGGGGGCGTCGCAGCGTCTTCATGCCGGCGACCATCTGCGCCTCCAGGGTGCGCCAGATGGGAGTGCCCGGCCTGCGCGAGGCCTCTGGTGGCATCCAACTCAACGGCGACGCCGTGCACCTGGGCCTGCCGCTCTACTATCTGACCGGGAATGTGCACTCCGTTCCCCTGGCCGGATCGGTAGCAGCGAATCCGACCGTGACGGCGAGTCCAAATGGTTTCCTGCCTGACGGGAACTACAAATATCAAGTCTGCAGCGTCTTGAAGCAGAACTCTGACAACAGCCTCTTCATGACCACCCTGACGGGCTTTTCTGAAGACGCAGTCTGCGGGGACGGGAAGAACCAGGTCACCGTCGCCTGGGTCAACCCGTCGTCCACTCCGGAGGGCTATTCGCACCACGGCACCATCATCTACCGGACGGCCGTCGGCGGGACGCCCGAGAGCACCCGCCTGCTGGCCATCGTGATGGGAGGAGACGAGTCCTACACGGATACGGGGTCTGTGGCCCTGGGCGACGTCCAGCCGCCTACCGGGTCGGTCTACCAGCACACCTTCCGCGCGGGAACCGGCGCCTTGCCCTCGTTCTCGGTCACCAAACTCATGGACAACGACCGGGGGCAGCGGTTCAGCGGATGCCGGATGAACAGCCTGAAGCTTGCGCTGGGTGACGCGGGAAACCCGGTATCGGTGGACCTGGACCTGCTGGCCCGGGACTGGGAGGACATCGACAACCCGACCCCGAGCTTCGAGCTGGCCCAGCCTTTCATGAACTGGCAGGCTGCGTTTTACGTGGACGGGACCATCGTGGACCGTCTCGAGGCCCTGGAGTTGACCCTGGCCAACAACCTCCAGGCCGTGCCGGGATTGAGCGGTAGCCCCTGCATCCGCAATATCGCGTCAGGGATTCGCGAGGCCTCCGGGTCCATGACCCTGGCCTTCGAGAACCACGACTACTGGCAGAAGGTGCGCGAGTCGGAATCCTTCTCGGGCTATCTCGAGTTGGTGGGCGACGCGGCGGGCGACGGGGTCATCACGGAGCCAGTGTTCATCCAGCCCTGGCGCTACGGCATGCGGGTCAACCTGACGGCCTGCAAGGCGGAGGAGGCCGGCGGTAACCTGTCGGGTTCTGAGCGTATGACCGAGCAGATCCCCTTCATGGTCTACGACGACACCGGCGTGGGTTACGAGGCGGAGTTCATCCTTTACAACACCACAGCCAGCTACACGGAAGACCCGCCTGGTGGTGGTTCACCTGGTGGTGG
>JAAZKF010000091.1 GCA_012799975.1 Burkholderiales bacterium | reverse complement strand
CGATGCTGATCCTGACCCTGGGATTGGGATGCCTTCTGATCAACGCCTTCATGTTCTGGATGACCGGATGGGTGGCCTCAGCCTTCGGGGTGGGATTCCAGGTCAGCGGCTTCTTCCCGGCCTTCTTTGGGGCCCTGGTGGTAACGGTGGTCAGCTCGCTCCTCCACCTGATTCTTCCCACCGGTGAATCCGGCGAAGCCCGCCAGCGCTGAAGTCCTCCTTGCTCCGGGAAGGGTCTTGGGGAAGCCTGGACTCCCTCTGGCGGCACCCCGGAGAAGTCACTTCAGGGATCGCGCCGAAAAACCACCTGCCCACCAGCCACCGTCAGCAGGGGGCGCACGCCATCCAGGCGCTCGCCCTCCCGGGCCATCGCGAAGAGATCGCCATCCGGCACGACCAGATCGGCCCACATGCCTGGAGCCAGCCTCCCGACCCGGTCACCCAGTCCACAGGCCAGGGCGGGTCCGTAGGTGTAGGCCCTGAGCGCCTCCTCCAGGGAGATCCTCTCGGCGGGGTTCCAGGCGCCCCGTTCCATTCTTTCGGGGCGCTGACGGTGGACTGCCGCGTGCAGGCCCAGGAAGGGGTTGGGGTCGGCAACCGGGGCATCCGAGCCAAAGGCCAGCGTGGTCCCCGCCTCCAGGAGACTGCGGAACCGATAGAGCAGTCGGGTTCGCGTCCCCAGGGCAGCTTCTGCCAATTCGAGATCGTCCAGGAGGTGGGTCGGCTGCATGCTGGCGACCACCCCCAGGCGGGCCAGCCGACCCAGATCCTCTTCGGCAATGGTCTGGGCATGCTCCATGCGATGGAGAGCCCCTCCCCTTCGGCGGGGCAGGCCTGCTAAGAGATCCAGGCAGAATCGCACCGCCTCGTCGCCGATGGCGTGCACGCTCAGCGGCAGACCTCGACTTGAGACCAAGGCGAACTCCTGCCTCAATCCTCGCGGTTCGGTAAGCCAGATCCCCCGATTGGCGGGCTGCCCCTGGTAGGGCTCGAACATGCGGGCCGTGAGGCTTCCCAGCGAGCCATCCGCGAAGAGCTTGACGTGCCCCAGGCGCAGGAACTCCCCCGTCAGCACGGGCAGCGGACCTTCGAGTTCGGGGAAGGCCAGGTTCGAGACCACCCGGGTGGCCAGGCGCCCCTCGCCTTCGAGAACGGCCAGGGCCTGCCGGCACAGGGGGCCTTCTGAATGGTCCTTCAGGCGCTGGTCGCAGATCGCGGTGATCCCCAGCGAGTGCAGCCATGCCAGGGTTTCTGCCAGGGCCTGCCGCACCTCCTCCTTCCCCGGCGGCGCGAAGCTGGCGCGCAGGGGCCCCAGGGCCATCTCCAGGACCAGGCCGCTGGCCAGACCGTCGGCCCCCACCTCGACCATCCCCCCCTCGATCTCGGGCGGAGGGTCCAGATAACCCGCCCGGCGGAGGGCCGAGGTGCTGGCCAGCCCCGAGTGCAGGTCGGAGCGCAGGAAGAGGGCCGGGCGCTCGCTCCCCAGGGCCCGGTCGATCTCGTGACGGTCGGGGAGCCGGCGATCGCTCCAGTCCGAGGAGGTCCAGCCCCAGCCCAGCAAGGGCCCCGTCCCCGGGTTTGCGCGGGCCGCCGCGCGGATTTTCTCCAGTAGTTCCTCGCGACAGCGACAACCCGTCAGACAGACCTGTCGGCGGGCCATGGCCATCTCGAAGAGGTGGATATGGGCGTCCCAGAGGCCGGAGACGACCAGGTGGCCCTCCAGGTCCAGGGTTGGGCAACGGGAAGCCAGGCTCTGGAGGACCTCGCGATCCCCTCCCACCGCCAGGATCCTCCCGTCCTGGATGGCCAGACTCTGGGCCCAGGGGTTGCGGGGGTCCCCGGTCCAGATCCGTCCACCCCTCAGAAGGATTGCCATACCGCCCGGTTTCCCGCGGGTCGCCGGGCTTCCTGCAGCAGCGCCGGACCGACCATCCAGCGTCCCTCCGAGGCCGTCCCTGAGCCTGGAATTCCGTTCCGAACCGTGTATATTCTAGGAAGCCCAAGCTCCAGCCGACCGGAGGTCTCCTGAAGTGCCGTCCACCTACCTCTCGATCCTCCAGGAGAACGGTCGACGTTTCGCCAGCCGGGACGCCTACCGAGTCTTCCGCGACGGGCGTTGGCAGGGGGTTTCCTGGACCGGGTTCTGGGAGCGGATCGGCAAGGTGGCCTGCGCCCTGCTCCACCACGGTGTGGCCGAGCAGGAGCTGGTAGTCCTGTATGCCCCCAACTGCCCCGAATGGACCGAGGCCGATCTGGGCTGCCTGGCCGTGCGAGCCGTCACGGTCCCCATCCACACCACCTCGTCGCGCGAAGCGGTCCGGCAGATCCTCGCAGAGACCTCGCCTCGGGTGGCCTTCGTGGGAAATCCGGAGCTGGCCGCGATGCTGCTGGCCCACGCCCCGCAGACCCCGACCGTGGTCCTCCTGGAAGGGGAGCACCCCGGGTGCGTCACCCTCGAGCGCTTCCTCGACTGCCCCGCGCGCCTCGACTGGGATGAGCGCATGAAGCACGCCACGCCCGAGGATCTCTGGACCATCGTCTATACCTCGGGAACCACCGGCGAGGTCCGCGGCGCCATGCTGACCCAACAGAGCATCCTCTTCCAGATCGAGTCCCATCGCTCGCGACTTCCCGATCTGGATCACCGGGACTCGTCCTTCTGTCTTCTGCCCCTGAGCCACATCTTCGAAAGGGGGTGGACCTTCATCCAGTATGCCTGGGGGATGACCCAGCACTACTGCAAGGTCGACCCCCAGGCGATCCACCTGTTGCGCAACGCACGCCCTTCGATCCTGTGCCTGGTACCCCGAATCCTCGAGAAGATATATCTGGTCGTCCACGAGACCTTCAACAGCAAACCTGCCCCCATCCGGAACCTGATCCAGAGGTTGGTAGCCCTGGCCATCGAGGTCTCCCGCGGACGCCGGGAGGGGCGCGAACCCTCGGCCTGGCAGAAGGTGCAGTTGGCCCTGGCCGACGCGTTGGTCTTCAGCAAGGTCCGGGCCCTCTTCGGAGGGCGCCTGAAACATTGCGTGGTGGGAAGCGCTGCTCTCTCCACGAAGGTCCACGAGTTCTTCAACGCTGCCGGGATCTTCATCAATTGCGGCTATGGTCTGACCGAGACCACGGCAACGCTCTCTTCCACTCCCCTGGGTTCGAGTACGCCCGGGTCGGTCGGACTGGCCCTGGAAGGGCTCGAGATCCGCCTGGGCGAGGAGAGCGAGATCCAGGTCCAGGGCCCGACCGTGATGCAGGGCTATTACCTCAAGCCGGAGGCCACCGCCGAGGTCTTCACTCCGGATGGATTCTTCAAGACGGGGGACGTGGGCCGCTTCGACTCGCGGGGCTTTCTGCACATCACCGACCGCCTCAAGGATCTGATCCGCACCTCCACCGGCAAGTTCGTGGCGCCGCAATATCTGGAGGCCCGCCTGGCCTCCTGTCCCCTGATCGAGCAGGCCGCCGTGGTGGGCGAAGGACGCTCGTGGCTGGGAGCCCTGCTGGTTCCCGACTTCAGCCGCCTGGAGGAGTATGCCCGCCAGATCGGCCTGGCCCACCATTCGCGCGAAGACCTGGTGGGCCGTCCGGAGATCATCGCCTTCGTCAAACAGACCCTGGACGAGCTGCTGCGCGACGTGGCCCGTCACGAACGCGTCCAGCGCATCGTCCTCCTGGCCCAGCCCTTCACGATCCAGGCCGGGGAACTGACCCCGACCTTGAAGTTGCGACGCAAGATCATCGCCGAGCGCTACCGCGAGGCCATCGCCCGGATGGATGACTGGTGTCATGAGATCCAGCTCACCTCCGAGCCCCGGGCGGCCGATGCCCGCCCGTAGGGCCATCTGTTGCAGCGTATTCAGGATAAGGTGCCCGGGAAGAGCTTGTCGCTGAGGTTGACCTCCCTGTGCCGGCGGGGCCAGAAGAAGCCCGAGCTGGCCCTCAGTCGGGCAGATCCAGGGCTTCCAGTTCCGTGAAGAAGAGCCGGCGGGCCAGCCGGGTCACCAGCAACGCGCTGAACAGGGCTGCGATGAAGATCAGGGCCAGGATGGTCAATTGCATCTCGGCCGCCTTCAAGGGGCTCTGACCGCCCAGCAGCATGCCCGTCATCATCCCCGGGATATGCACCACGCCGGTGGTCTTGAGGGTGTTGAGACTGGGGATCAGGGCTGCCTCCAGGGTGGAACGGGCGCTGGATCCCATGGCTGTGTCGGGGTCCGCCCCCAGGCTCAGCCAGGCTTCCACCCGGTCCCTCTGTAGTTTCAGGTCCGAGCGCAGACGCTCCAAGGCCAAGGCCGTGGCGTTCATGGCGTTCCCGATGAGCATCCCGGAGATGGGGATCAGGAAATTGGGGCGCAGTTCGAAGACCCGTGCCAGCGTCATCGGAAGCAGGATTGCCAGCGTGGCCAGGCCGATGCACCCCAGGGTGAAGCGGAAGGTGGCGGCGCGCCGGTCGATGCGCCGGGCAGCCGTCCGGGCGGCCACCAGGACCATCACCAGCAGCAGGGCCACCGACAAGGCCAGGTGGTCGACTTCGAAGACGAAGAGCAGGACCGAGCCCATGACCGCCAGTTGGGCCGCTCCCTGCAGCATGGCCAGGAAGGACTCGCGTGCGGCCGGCAGGCGCATGCGGAACATCATGAGCAGCACGGCCCCGACGTATAACCCCAGCATGCCCAGTCTCCAGAAATTCAGCGAGCCCAAGGCCTGATTCATGCTGGGCCTCCCGGATTCAGGGGCACCAGGTGGCCACCCTCCAGGCGGATCTGCCGCTCGGTAAGGCGCTCGACCTGGGCCGGATCGTGGCTGACCAGGATCCAGCCCACCGGGGTCCGGGTCAGCAGATCCTCCACCAGGCGGACCCGGGTCTCATCCAGGGCCGAGGTCGGCTCGTCCAACAAAAGCATGGCCGGTCGGATAGCCAGGGCCCGGGCCAAGGCCACCCTCTGCCGCTCTCCTTCGGAAAGGGCCTGGGCCTCCCGATCTCCGACGCCGGCCAGGTCCAGGTCCCGGAGCAGCGCCTGCTCATCGACCTCCAGACCGTGATGGCGTGCTGCCGCGAGCACGTTCTCGGCCGCAGAGCCCCCGAACATGGCCGGGCGCTGGCCCACCAGCACCAGGGTGCGCCTCCAGGTCCGCGGACCCAGGTCCCGCAGGGAGTTCCCCTGCCAGGTCAAGGAACCCGAGAAGTCCGGGTCCAAGGCGACCAGGGCCCGCAAGAGCGTGGTCTTTCCGGCGCCCGAGTCGCCCACCAGGCCGACCCTTTCACCGGGGGCGACCTCAAACGAGACTTGGTGCAGGATCTCGAAGCCACCCTTGCGGACGGAGAGGTTCTCGACGCGCAGTCCTTCCATGGGTGTCCCGGATTTCGAGCTCGAGCGGGTAATCCTCCAGGCGGGCCAGGGAGGAGGCCCGGAGTCGGCGAAGGGCCAACAGCCTCCTCTTCAGACCCGAACCGGAGTATATCGATGAGCGAGAACCCGGACGAAAATTTCCTGCTGGAATTGCCCCCACCACGTTCCGCCAATGGATCGTGCACACTGGAACTCGCCTTGTCCCGACGCCGCTCGCGGCGCGACTTCCAGCCGACTCCCCTGAAACCCGAGCAGATCGGTCAGTTGGCCTGGGCCTGTCAGGGGCTGAGCGACCCTCGAGGCCTGCGCACGGCTCCCTCGGCGGGCGCCCTGCACCCCCTGGGACTCCGGATAGTCACCCCGGAAGGTCTGGGCGAGTACCTGCCCGAGTCCCACGCCTTGCAGATCCGCTCGCGGCGCGATTTGCGGGCGGAGCTCACGGCCGCCTGCCCGGGGCAGGATTGGCCGCAGCGGGCCCCGGCGATCTTTGCCCTGTCGGCGGATCCCCAGCGCGTCCTGATGCGCTATGGAACCCAACGGACCGAGCGTTACCTCCACCTGGAAGCGGGCCACGCGGCCCAGAACCTGCTGCTGCAGGCGATCGCCCTGGAGCTCTGGGCCACTCCCCTGGCTGCTTTCGACGATGCCCGGGTCTCGCAGACCCTGGGGTTGCCCGAGGGGCATCTGCCGCTGTATCTGATCCCGGTCGGAGTTCCGCTGCGCCAGCCGGGCCGACCCTGACCTCAATCCCGGCAAAGGGTCCCGCGCCGGCTCTACAGAACTTCTTGCAGGTCCCCATGAGCCGAATTGCTGCCTTTTTTGACCTGGACCGCACCCTGATCGACGTCAACAGCGCGATCCTCTGGGCCCGAGCCGAGCGTCGAGATGGCAACCTGTCGCTGCTCCAATTGCTCAAGGTCCTGTACTGGGCGGGACTGTACCACTTCTCGCTGGTCAACGCCGAATCGACGGCCGATATGGCCCTGGCCCACTATCGGAACCGGTCGATGCTGGACCTGGAGCACAGGGCCCGCAACTGGTTCCACCGCGAAATCCGCCACCGCTTGCGGCCGGGTGCGCGCCGGGCCCTGGATTGGCACCAGAAGGCCGGCCACCTGCTGGTGCTCCTGACCACCAGCTTCCATCAAGCCGCCCGCGAGGCCGCCGAGACCTGGGGTTTTGACGCCTGGATCGCCAATCGCCCCCTGGAGGATGGCCAGGGCCGGATGAGCGGTGCGTGCGAGAAACCGTTTTGCTATGGTGCCGGGAAGGTGGCCCGAGCCGAGAAGTGGGCCGAAAACCACCGGGTCGACCTTCAGGAGTCCTACTTCTACAGCGACTCCTATACGGATCTCCCGATGTTGGAGCGGGTCGGGAATCCGCGGGTGGTGGCTCCTGACCCGCGCCTGCTCCGCCTGGCCCGGTCGCGAGGCTGGCCCGTCCTGTCCTGGTAGCCTACTCCAGGACCTTCAACGGGCTCTGCCCGTCCGAGGCCTTGGGCAGGGGGAGGAAGCGCCCCACCGTGAAGGCCCCCGGCCCCGCCACCAGGATCGGAAAGAGCAGGCCCAGCAGGGCCAGGTTGTATTCAAACCCTCCCGAGGAAGCGAAGAACCCGTTCTTGCCGTGCACCATCCAGATGGCTCCGAACATGATCAGCATGTTGGCGGCGGCCGAGAAGCGCGCCAGGAAGCCGAGCACCAGACCGGCTCCGCCGAAGAATTCCCCGATGGCCACCGGCCAGGCCACCGACCCCAGCATCCCCAACAAGCCTTCCATGCCCTGCCCGCCGAAGGCCCCGAAGAGCTTCTGGGCGCCGTGGGCCATGAGGATGATGCCCACGACCAGGCGAAGCACAAGAAGAGACCAGTTGACGGCTGCTCGATCACCCTGCATGTGGATTCCTCCTTGCGGGAAAACCATCCCCTGAAGGGAATCCTACCCGCCTGAGGTCTGGTTGGAACCCGGGCCGACGGCGGCGGGCCCTCTGGACAGGCCAACCATGCTCGGTGAATCTCCGCCTGCAGGAGCGGGCCGGTTTCAGGTTTCGCTGGGAAGCTTGAGTAGAGCTCCAATCCAGGTGGATTCCAGTCGGGGAAGGCCGGAGTCCAGAAAGCTCAGGGAACCCTCAAACCGGGATCCGCAGGAAGTTCCGCCACGAGCCGTCGCGGACTCGTTGCGACTCGAGAAGGATGAACCCGGCCTGGGCCAGGTCTCGCACCAGGGCGTCCGCCTCCTCGGAAGCACATCGCGCCAAGGGAAGGTAGTAGTCGTCCCGGACCGTCTCCCAATCCACCTGGGCCCCGCCCACATCGTCCTGGGCCGCCATGAGGGCCTGGCGAAGCAGGTCGAGCTCGCTGGCGTCGGGGTCGCGGTGCAGGCCCGGCGAGACCTTGGGTGGGCGTTGGGCTGGCCGCAGCGGGAAGGTCGCCTTGCCGGCGATCTCCTCGACCTCCCACAGGAAGAACCGGTCGGCGGCCTGGCGGAGCCGATAGCTCAGCGAACTCTTCAGGGCCACCACGGTGACCTGGCGACGCAACCTTTTCAGGCGCTCGACCACCTCGCAGAAGTCGGCATCTCCCGTGACCAGGAAGATGTGCTCGAAGCCCCGATCCCGTGCTTCCTCCAAGATATCCAGGCTCATCACGAAATCGACCAGGTTCTTGACGACTCGGTCGCTGACCTGATCCTCGCGGGTGGGCACGGCCACGGTCCGCCAGCCGACCTGGGCCCAGTCGTTCTGGGCAAAACGGGCGCAGGCCGTGATGCTGTCCCAGTTGGCGTAGACCGCCGTGTGGGCGAATCCCTCCCCACAGACCTTCCGGCTCAGGGCGACCAGGCTGCGCACGGCCCGGGGCGTATTGAAGTCCCGGCCCGATCCGAACACCCGATAGAAGAGGTTCTCGAAGTCCACGTAGCAGGCCGTGCGTACCAGACGAGGGCCCGGCGTGGGGGGAGGGAGGATGGGGCTCTGAGGCGACAAGGCGGAAGGGGAGGGGGCTGTCGGTCCCTCCAGTGGGCGCTCTGCAAGGGGAGGGGGAGCCGAGTCGGAGCTCGAGGAGGTCGCCGAGACCCGTCCCTCGACGGGGACAGGGGTCGGAGAAGCCTCCTCCGTCTGGAGCGGGCGGCGCCCGGAGGGGGCACTGGAATTCCTCTTCTTGACACTATGGCGCTTTCGTCCCATCGGCATCCTTCCCTGAATTTCGTCTGGTCTCCCCGGATTTCAGGGATTAGGTTCGGCGACCGGCTCCCTCATCAACACGAATTCTTCGGCAGAAGTGGGGTGAACGGGCATGGTCCGGTCCAGGACCGCTTTGGTGACCCCGGCTTCCAAAGCCACGGTCAGGGCCTGGATGATCTCGGGAGCGTCATCTCCGAACATATGTGCCCCCAGGACCCGATCATCTCCCGCATCGACGACCAGTTTCATCATGACCCGCTCCCGGCAGGAGGTAAGCGAGAACTTCAGGGGCCGGAAGCGGGTCCGGAAGATGCGGACCTGGCGCCCTTGTGCGCGGGCCTCCTCTTCCGTGAGACCTACCGAGGCTACCTCAGGCGTGGTGAAGACGGCCTTGGGGATCAGTTCGTAGCGGACGGGGGTCGGATTTCCCCTGAAGAGGGTCTCGACCAGGGCCCGAGCCTCGGCGATGGCCACCGGCGTCAACTGAACCCGTTGGGTTACATCGCCCACCGCGAAGATATGGGGGAGGTTGGTGCAGGAAAACTCGTCCACCACGATGCCCCCGGTCTGGTTGACCTGCACTCCGGCCTTTTCCAGGCCCAGTTCCAGGGTGTTGGGAACCCGCCCGGTCGCGAAGAGGATCAGGTCGACCTGCAGTTGCGAGCCGTCCGACAGCGTCAGACAGGCCATCTCGCTTTCCGGGCGGTAGTCCTCCAGCCGGGTGCCGGGCAGGATCCGGATCCCCCGAGTCCGCATGGACTCGGTCAAATCCTGGCGGAGGTCACCGTCGAAGCCCGGAAGGAGGTGCTGGCTGCGGAAGACCAGCGTCACCTCGCAGCCCAGGGCGTGCAGGAGGCTGGCGAACTCCGAGCCGATATAGCCGCTGCCCACGACCAGGATTCGCCTCGGCAGCGTCTCGCGCTCGAAGATATCGTCCGAGACGCAGGCCGCCCTGGCGGCGGGAATCTCTGGCAGGAATGGGCGAGCGCCGGTGGCGATGAGGATTTTCCGCCCCTGCAGGCGCACCCCCTCGACCTCCACGGTGTGGGCATCCAGGAAGCGGGCGTGCCCCCGGTGCAGGTCCACCCCGGCCCTCTCCAGCATGCCGAGGTAGATTCCCTCCAACCGTTGCAGTTCGGTGCGGATCGCCTGCTGCAGGCGCGAAAAGTCCAGCCTGGCGGGGGGGACCTCCCAGCCATGGCCTCCGGCCATCTCCAGGAGGCCGGGAAACCGACTGGCTTGGACCAGAAGTTTCTTGGGGATGCAGCCGCGATGGACGCAGGTTCCGCCGACCTGACGCTCTTCGCAGAGCCCGACCCGAACCCCCAGGGCCCCGGCCCTGCGGGCTGCCGCTACGCCCCCTGACCCCCCGCCCAGGACCAGGAGGTCGTAGGTCTGGTGAACCTTCATGTCCGCACTCCTTCTTGAGGCCGGTAGCCGACCAGGCTGGTTTTCAGGACCCGAAGAAGGGGCCCGCGCGGGCGCCTGGGCTCACTCCACTCGAGAGCGGAAGCCGATGGGCTTCTCGGGAAGCCGGGACAAGGTAGGGGGCTGGCTGGTCTCGGCCTGCATCAGGACCAGGATGTCCCGCCACTGCACCAGGATGCGCCAGCCCTTTTCCGGAGGGTTCTCCTGGTTGGCCACCTGCTCCGGTTCGATCCAGATGCCGACCTCCGGCTCCAGACCGACCAGCCGTCCGCTGAGGGTTCGCGACCTCTCATCCTGGAACCCGATATTGCAATCGACAAAAGGGCTTATATCCCGCATCACCAGGGTGATCTTCCGCTCCAGACAGTCCTCCAGATTCAAACCGCCAGAGCTCCAAGCACCGCCCTCTTTCATGGGAAACCTCCACCCTGGATTGGAAAAGCGCCTTCTCCAAGCCGGTATCGGCTTCCTCCGAGCGGCCGGATTCAATCAAGTGGAGCGAAGTGGGCACAGGGCGCGTTGCGCGCGCCGGAATGGGCCACCTCGACGATGAAGCGGCTCATGGTGTCCACGGCCCAATTGAAGTGGGCCTCCCGCAGCGAGTGGAAGTCGAAGTCGCACACGTAGTTCGTGATGTCGATGGCGTACAGCGTGTCACCCCGGACGGCGAATTCCATGGCGTTCATATCGTAGCCGATGGTCTCGTTGAAGAGTACGCTGTATTCCTCGGCCCGACGCAGATGCTCGGGATTCATGCGCGAGCGGTCCTGGACGTATTCGCCCTGGCCCAGGGGACGCGGGATGTATTGGATGGCCCGGGCTGAGCGTCGACCGATGCCCAGACAGCGGATGTAGTCGTCCCAGTCGATGAATTCCTGCAGCGTCATGGTCAGGGGCCCCGAGGCCTCATAGACCGCTTGTGCCTCCTCGAGCGAGGCGATCTTGTGGACGTTCTTCCAACCGCCGCCGAAGGCGGGTTTCATGATGCACGGCAGACCCACCTCGGCCAGACGTGCCGGCCAGTCGATGGGCCACATGTTGCGCAGGGACCCCGCGTCGATGTCGGCCAGGTAGGCCCGGTTGGGCAGGACGACGGTCCGAGGGACGGGGATCCCCAGGCGTTGGGCCAGGGCATATCCGAAGAACTTGTCGTCGACGTTCATCCAGAAGGGGTTGTTGATCACGTAGGTCCCCTGCATGGAAGCCTGCTTGAGGTAGACTTGGTAGTAGGGCACCTCATGCGAGATCCGGTCCACGATCACCCGGTAGGGACAGGGCTCGCCCGCCGTAGTACCGCCCACATGCAGGAACTCTGCTTCCAGTCCGGCATCCAGGGCGTTCAGGTTGGCGATCAGGGCATCGGGAAAGCTATTCTCGCGCCCGCGCAAGATACCGACCTTCATGGTCTGCCCCTTTCTGGCTTCTTCAGTCCTGGGTATTCGAGCGGTTCAGGCGGCTCAGAGCCCAGGAACGGACCCCGAAATCCCGATCGCGCAGG
>JAAZKF010000009.1 GCA_012799975.1 Burkholderiales bacterium | reverse complement strand
TTGGCGCTCCCAGATTTATTCAGGACCAGGTATTCCCTTCTGGCAGGAGGTCTGCTTCTTCTCGTCGTCCAGGTCATTTGGGTGCGGTATTCATATTGCATGCGTTCAGGGCCTGTTGCCTCGGCGTTATGGCGTACCCCTCGAAGAGGTTGACAGATCCCTCGTGGGAAAATCCCCGGCGAACTACCGGGAGGAGCGAGCATGAACATGGATGCGCAAGGCCACGAGGCGAACCCCAAGTTGGAGGGCGAAGCCTCCCCATCTCCGCGAGGGCGACCTGGGCGGCGTGGGGCTGAAGAGAAGACCCAGGCTGTCCTCGAGTTGCTCAGCGGCAAGACGACCATCGACTTCCTCGCCAGGCGCTTCGGCGTCCGAGAGCAGACCGTGGAGCAGTGGCGACAGGACGCACTCGAAAGCGTCGCCGCCGCGATGCGGCAGGGGAACAGCAAGTCGTCCTCTGAACGCGCGCTCGAGAAGGAACTCCTGGGCCTGAAGAAGGCTTTCACGGACCTGGCGATCCGACACGAGCTGGTGAAGCAGGCCCTGGAGGCGCGCCCCCCTTCACGGCCAGGGAGATCAGCCAAATGAACCGGGACACCCCTGCGGGCAAGGCGTCGGTGAAGCATCTGTGCGAGGTGTTTGGGGTCTCCCGGCAGGCTTACCACAAGGCCCTGCAGACGCCGGCGATCGCGCCCGAGCTTCCACCCGTACGTCGACAAAGCCGCTGGCTCACTGCTGAAGAGGCCTCGAACGCCATCCGGCCATTGGCAGAGGCCCACCCAAGCTGGGGCGTGCGCAAGATCTGGGCGTGCTTGAGACGTGATGGCCGCCGGGTGTCCCAAAAGCGGGTGTGGGCGCTGATGCGCTCTATGGGCTTGTGCCTCCCGGCGGCCGAGCGGCGCGCACGCCGGCCGATGGGCCAGGTGACCGTACCCGACTCGAACCGTCGCTGGTCGACTGACATGACCACCGTCTGGACGAGCCGCGACGGGTGGGTCGCTGTGATGCCCGTCGTGGATTGCGGGGACCGCATGCTCTTGGCTCTTGAGGCTTCCAAGAGCCAGAAGGCTCTCTCCCTCCTGGCCCCGGTCGAGCACGCGCTGGAAGGCGTGTTCGGGGAGCGCCGGAACGTCCCGGCGGACCTCGAGCTCCGCACGGATCACGGGCCCCAGTACACCGGCCTCGACTGTGAGCAGTTGTGCTGGCGCTGGCGACTCGAGCACACATACGCCCCCGTGGGCCGTCCGACCGGCAACGCCGTGGTGGAACGGCTCATCCTGACCCTCAAGACCGAACTCATCTGGACTCAGGACTGGAGCAGCCTGGAGGAACTCCAGGCTGCTCTCGATGCCTGGCTCCACGTCTACAACACCCAGCGCCCTCATCAGGCGCTCGACCGGCTGACACCCGCAAGAGGCGGGCGAAGAACCTCGGGCTCGCCACGGCTGCCAAGATGGCCTGCTGACGGCGCTCAAAGCAAGACCAAGCCAGGGGATTTCCTGAAGGACTTCTGTCAACCTGGAGGGGGAACAGGACAACCGCGAACCTGACCCAGACCACGGCGCACGATCGATACGCGACCCAGGAGGTCTGCGACAAGTGGGGGATCCCCACTCATCATTTCTCCGTTCACATCGATCGAAGCCAGTACCCGGCGCTTCCCTTCGATCGGAAATCCAAGACGCTGGTCCTCTCACCGGATCCCAACCCCTTCAAAGAGGAGATCCTGGCCCGGTTGCGGGAGGGGCTTCCCGACTATCGCCAGGTGGTCGTCAAGGGCCTGACCTTCGACCGCTATATGCACCTGGTCTCGTCTTCCCGGTTTTCGCTGACCTTTGGAGAGGGGTTTGACGGTTACTTCTGCGATCCGTTCGAGGTGGGAGGGCTGGGCCTGGCGGTCTACAACGACGAGTTCTTCCCCGATGCCTCGTGGCTGGAGTTGAGGAACGTCTACCGCAGCTTCCAGGACATGCTCGAGCGGGTGGTGGACGATATCCGGTTCCTGGAGAAGAACCCGCAAGAATACGACAGGCTCTCGGCGCAGGCTCTGGGCAGGATCCA
>JAAZKF010000090.1 GCA_012799975.1 Burkholderiales bacterium | reverse complement strand
CCACGAGGATTCCAGCCGGCCCACCACGTTGCGCAGCCGGTCCAGGGCCTCCCGGCCGCGCCGGCCGCCCACCTCGACGTCGTCGGCCTGGGTGTGCGGCGAGCCCGCGGTGTCCGAGGCAGGCAGGCTGATCACCAGCAGGCAGTTGCGGGCCAGCTTGGCCGACTCGGTCAGCGCCTGGGCGAAGCTGAACTGGGTCTCGAAGCCCCCGCCGGGCAGGTCGCCCTGGTCGTGCAGTTGCCGGGCGTAGGCCACCCACTCGTCCACCAGGACCAGGACCGGCCCGTACTCGTTGAACAGCTCGCGCAGCATGTCGCCGGGGCTGGTGGCGCGCTCGTCGTCGGCCCGGACACGCTCATAGGCGGCCCGCCCCCCCAGTTGCCAGGCCAGTTCGCCCCAGAGGGTGCGCACCACGGTGCCGTCGTGCCTGGTGACCGGGTTCCCAGGTGAAATCTTGTTGCCCACCAGGACCACCGTCCGGGCCCGCGGCAGCGCGCTGACCCCGGCCTCGGCCATCACGGTCTCCAGACCCGCCAGGTCCGAGGCGGAGACGCCCGAGAACATGTGGTACAGGGCCAGCATCGAGTGGGTCTTGCCGCCCCCGAAGTTGGTCTGCAACTGCACCACCGGGTCGCCCCCGCCCCCGGCGATCCGGTTCAGGCCGTTGACCAGCAGGCCCTTGAGGCTCTCGGTCAGGTAGGTGCGGCGGAAGAACTCGACCGGGTCGCGGTACTCGTCGGCGCCTTCGCCCAGGTGCACCTGCCACAGGTCGGCGGCAAACTCGGCCTGCTGGTAGCGACCCGAGGCCACGTCGGGGTGGGGCGTGACCACCTCACGCCAGGGCTTGAGGGTGCCCGTGACCGTGCTCTCGATGGCCGTGCCCGCGCTCTTGCGCTTCTCGCTGCGCACCTGCTCGTCGAAGCGGATGCGCAGCAGCTCCATCTTCATGCGCTCCACCTCTTCGGCCTGCGGGGCCGAGACGGCGGAGAGCAGGCGCCCGGCGGAGTCCAGCACCCGGTAGGCATCGTCGGAGGTGAAGGCGTGCTGGTGGGCCCAGCGGTTGCGGCTGTCGCGCAACTCGCTGACCAGGCTGCGCTCGGCGAAGCCCAGGACGTTGCGGAAGACGTCGTTCCAGGTCACCCACATCAGCTTCAGCAGGGCCGAGACGTCCCACTCAGGGAGGGGCCGGTTCATCAGCATGGGGTCGCCCGCGAACTCCTGGCGGACCTGGGGGTTGAGGGCCGAGGGCCCGACCGCCTTGATCTCGCGGTCGACGAAGGGGCCCAGGCCCTCCTTGAGGAGTTCCATCGCCTTGCCGACGCGCTCATGGTTGGTGGTGGCCATGCTTCCTCCGTCTTGTGCACTTCCCGTGGTAGAGCTTCAGGGGGGCTGCCGGGGATTCAGCCGGCTTCCAGCAGCTTGTGGAGGCCTTCGAAGAGGACCTGGAAGCTGCGGGAGCGGTTGCGCTCCGGGTCCAGATGACCGGCCATCCGCCTCGCTCCGGCGATTTTCTGGAATTGCGGCACCAGCCTTGCCACTTCTTGTGAGGGCTTCTGGATCTGGTCAGGGTTCCGGAACCGAGCCTTGTCGGCAAGGCTCTTCAGCCCCGCGCACTCGTAGGCTTCGGCCAAGGCCTCCGGGTCCCCCAGATACCAGGCCTCCAGTTCGCGGCAAGCCAGGCGAACCATGGTTTCCGGCCGGCCCGCATCCCGAACCAGGGCGCACAGCCGCTCCTTGAGGTCGTGACAATCCTCAAGGTCCTGGTCCAGGAGGACGACGAACCGCGCCCCGGGTTCGGTCCAGCCGCGGAGCTTTCGCGGAATGCTCCTGATCAGGTCCTGCTTGCCCTCGTGGGGGATGCACAAGAAATCCTGCTCTGGGACCAGGCCCGGGAAGACGCGCGGCAGCAGGCCATCCAGGAGTTGCTTTGAGGAGGGTTCCTCCAGGAGGAAGACCAGGCGGCTCAAGACAGGCCCGCTCCTTCGAAGAGGCCTTGCTTCCAGAGGGTCCCGGGTGGGTCTCCCTGGGCCACCAGGCTGCGGAGGAGTTCGGAGTCCGACGCTTTGTGGACCGTGGCGAACCCCTGGCGTTTCGAGAGCCAGTAGACCTCCTCCAGTTCCGTGGCGTTGAGGAGATCCGGTGAGTGGGTGGAGGCCAGGACCTGGCCGCCCCGCCGGGCGTAGTCGCGGAATTCTTCGACCAGCTCGGGAAGGACCTCGGGGTAGAGCTGATTTTCCGGTTCCTCGATGGCCAGCAGGGGGTGGGGTCTGGGGTCGTAGAGCAGGACCAGCCAGGCGAAGAGTTTGATGGTGCCGTCCGAGACGAACCGGGCGGTGAAGGGGTCCTTGAAGCTGCCGTCCTGGAAGCGCAGGACGACGCGGCCGTCCTCCATCTCCTTAGCTTCCACCCCGGTCACCCCGGGGACCCGGCGGTGCATGGCCTGGAGGATCCGGTCGAAAGTCGGGCGGTGGTGCCTGAACAGGTACTGAGCCACCTGAGCCACGTTCTCGCCACGGGTGGACAGGTGGGCGGCCTCCCCAGCCTCGGCGCTGGGTCGGGCCTCCTGGATGTGAAAGTCGGAGATGTGCCAGTTCTCCAGGATGCTTCGGAACTCGGCTGCCACCCGGAACTGCTTGAACTGGCCCAGCCCCTTGATGGCCAGGAGGCTGGGATCGTCCAGCACGTGTTCCTCCCGTTCGGCCTCAGCATCCTTCTGCCCCAAAGCGGGCTCTTTGGCGATGGCCGTGCCGCGCCCCCGGGAAAAGTCGACGAAGTGCCAGGGCTTGCCGGTCTGCCCCCGGCGGAACTTCAGGACCTCCCGTGCCACGACCGGAGCCCCGTCCTCCTCGGCCACGGCCAGTTGGTAGGTGGCCAGGCGCCCCCCGCTTTCGCGGAACTTGACGGTGACCTCGATGGGCCCCGCCTGCCCGCGGCTGACCAGTTCCCGGAATCCACCGCGGCGTGCCACCGCCTGGGCCACGTTGTGCGTCAAAGACTCCTTGAGGAAGCTGAAGACGTCGAAGAGGGTGGTCTTCCCCGACCCGTTGGCCCCCACGAACACGGCCAGGCTGGGCAGCCTGTCCAGTTTGGCGTGGCGGAACAGGCGGTAGTTCCGGATTTCCAGTCCTTCAATCTGCACGATTCATCCCTCAACCTCTGGGCAATCAAAGTGGCTTTGCACGGCCCTAGAACAGCTCCTCCTGGACCGGTGTCGCCGAGGCGGGTTGCAGGCTCTGGGCCAGGCGGGCCAGCTCGGGCCAGGCCTGCACCAGGGCGTTGTAGTCCAGGGCCTCGGCGGCGCGCTTCTTGCGCTCGCAGACCGAGTACAGGCGGTAGGCCAGTTCGCGGGCCATGTCGGCCTGGCTGCCGATCCTGGCCACGATCCCGGCGGCGGCTTCCTCGCCCTGGCCCAGGGCCCGCACCAGGTGGTGGGTCATCTCCCAGACGGTCAACCGCTTGTCGGTGGCGGGGTCCCAGTCGGTGGGAAGCTCGGCGGGCTTCAGCAGGCGCACCTTGCCGGCCCCGGCGACGGCCACGCCGGCCTCCACGATGCCGGCAACCGAGGTGTTCTTGGCCTTGGACAGGGTCTCGGCCACCCCGTAGTCGCCCTCGGCGAAGCCCATCTGGTCGAACCAGGTCAGCGCCCAGCGGGTGTCGGCGTCGAAGTCGCCCTCCTGCTCGGCCAGCACCTCGTCCAGCACCTGGTTGATCAGCGCCAGGGCCTCGCGCACCGAGACCTGGTTGCCGGCGGCGTCGAGCACCCTGCTGTAGCGGGTGTAGACCGCCATGCCGGGACCGATGGCCGCCTGCTGCAGGTCCACGGGGGCGATGTTGCCCTTCTGCAGGTGCTTCAGGGCCAGGGGGAGTTCGGCCTTCAGGGCCCCGACGAACTCGCGGCGGGTGGCGGGCGGGGCATCGGCGGGGCGGGGGCGGCAGACCAGGACGATGCTGGAGGCGAGGGCGTTG
>JAAZKF010000089.1 GCA_012799975.1 Burkholderiales bacterium | reverse complement strand
GAGCTGGTGCCGTTGAAGTTGGTGGTGTAGTTGCCGGCGGAGTAGCCTTCCTGCCCCATCAGATCGATGGTCACCATCGAGGTGCCGGGAGCTACGACCGAAACCTCGGGTCCCGAGTTGTGGCCGTAGAGGTCCATGCTCTGGTCGTCGATTCGCTTGGGCTCATCGCACTGGTTGGAGGAGCCCACGGCGATGGCCTCGGGGTAGCGGGCCGGATACCTGACCTCCTCGTCCTGGGAGTTGCCGCAGGCGAAAAGGACCACGGCCCCGGCCTCGGTGGCCTCGATGATGGCCTCGTGGACCTCTGCGGAGGGCATGGAGTAGCCCCAGGAATTGCTCAGCACCCGGGCTCCGTTCTGGAAGGCCCAGCGGATGCCCGCAGCGACATCGTCGTCCTCGACGAAGATTCCGGTATCATCGACAATCCGGACAGGCATGATCTGCACGCCCGGGGCCACGCCGATCACCCCGATCCCGTTGTTGCCGATGGCCCCGATCACCCCGGCGCAGGAGGTGCCGTGCCCCTGGTTGGGGCCGGGGGTTCCCTGTCCTCCGCCGCCGGTGGCGTCATAACCGGGAATCCAGTTGAGGTCCTCGTGCGCCTGGACTCCGGTGTCGATCACAGCCACCACCAGGTCGGGGTCGACCTCGGTGCGGGCCCAGGCGTTGACGGCCCGGATATCCGCGCCCGGCGTTCCCCCGGTCTGCCCGGCGTTGTCCAGGTGCCACTGCATGGACGAGAGGGGATCGTTGGAGATGGCCTGCCCGAGCCGGGTGGCCTTCTTGATCTGGATGCTCTTGATGAAGGGGCCCGGCGAACCGGCCTCATCGAGGGTGACGTATATCAGGCCGATCCAGACCTGGGGCTGGCCGCGCAGGTCGGCGATCACTCCAGCCCTGGACTCGCCGCGGTCCTGGTTGAAGCTGTAGCTATATCCATGGCCGCCCCCCTTGGACCAGATATCGACCACGGAGAAGTTCGCTCCGTCGGTCGAGTACATGACGCCCAGTTCTTCACCCGTCCATTCCGAGACGTTCTCATCCAGCCGGATCACCATCCGGGCGAACTGCGCGTCAGAGAGGTCGAAAGGTCCGTAGGCCATCTTGGCAGCCAGGTGGGTCGGGGTTCCGTCCTGCCAGGGGACGGCGTTCTCCCCGCCGGCGGCCGGCCACAGCCGGAGCTCGGTCTCGCTGAGACCCACACGCCCCCAGGTGGGGTTGCCTTTGACGGCCCAGCCCGGGCCGGGGAAGGCCTTGGAGAAGTCCTCGTCCAGGATGGTGGTCCAGGTAGCAGCTCCGCGCGGGTCAACCGGCTCGGGAATCGGAGCCGTGCGGGCGGCGTCGAAGCGGACGGGGCTGGGGAAGCGGGCCTTGAGGGCCTCAAAGTCGGGGGCCGGCTGCAGCTCCTCGTCCAGCAGGTTCATGAAGTTGGGCTCGGCGTACTGCACGAAGGGCAGCTTCGCCAGGCGATTGGCCTGCTGGAGGGTCTCCAGGCCCGAGCGGGTGGCCGCCCGGACCAGATGCGAACGGGCCGCCAGATTCTCGCGGGGAATCGGGGTCAAGCCCTGCAAGGCCGAGTCTATCTGCTCGGGGGTGGCCTCGGGGCGGAAGCGGACCAGGATCTGGTCGGTCAAGATGGCCCGAGACCCTTCGGCCTGGACCACCGGCGAGGTGAACTCCACCCCGGACTCGCCCAGCATCTCGCGGGCCTGCTCGGAAGCGCCCGTCTTGCCGGAGGTGGAGACCAGGCGCCAGGCCCCCTGGCTCGGGGTTTGGATCCGACCGGCCTTCTGCTTCAGGGTCGCTCCGGGTGCCAGGCGCACGGCCACGAGGTCGGGAACGACGTTCAAAGGGATGACCTGGTCCCGGAAATAGTAGAAGAGTCCGGCAGAGACATCGGCCTGGCTGCGCGCCGTCCAGGGGACGAAAACCAGCAAGGCCAGCAGCAGGAAGAGGAACAGACGGAGTCCTGGAATTCGGGATCTCAAGATGCGATGAACCTCCCAATCGATTTCCGGCACAGGAGGGCAATCCTGGTGCCCACATGCGGCCAGAGCACCTGGCGAGCCTCCTGGGGCCTGCATGACATCCACACAGACCACTGGGGAAGCACATTCGAGGAGGGATGATTCGTGGCCGGAATGAGCCGATCCTCGGTATTTCGCGCCGCCCCCTGAGCCAGAAACAATCCTGGAAGAATCGCGATTCAACCCACAGCTCCGGCCGACGGAAGGCGGCAGCCCGATCCGAAT
>JAAZKF010000088.1 GCA_012799975.1 Burkholderiales bacterium | reverse complement strand
GAGAGACCAGATCCGCGCCTCCGGGACCGTTCAGGGCGAAAGTGACGTGTTTGCGCCCCGTCCGGGTCGCCAGTTGGATGGCTCGGGAGGCAAAGGTCTTGGCGTTCTCCCACAGGCTGAAGCCCTTCTCGGAGGCGGTGGAGTAGACCACAACGGCCCCGAGATCCTCCCGGTGGCGGGGTTCGAAGAGGAATTCGCCTTCCAGGGTTTCGTCGGCGTAGGCAGCCGCCACTTTCTCGAGGCGCGATTGGAGGAGCGGGTCCTGAACGTCAAATGGGCTCGGCCCGGCATCCTGGACAAGGACCAGAAGGTCCGTCTTCCATTCGGAGGGTGGGGTGGGGACGGTCTCGAGGTGCATGTAACCTCCAATCAGGCTTTCAGGGCAGTTCAATTCGATGTTTCGCTATGGGCAGGAAAGTTTTTTTACCACCTTATGGCATTCTCCTCCTGAATGAGAGGCCCAACGCCCCCTGGACCCCATCCGGCCAGGAGAATCCCGCTCGAGGTGGAAATGGCGCTGCGCTCGGGTGCAACGCTCGAGAGTGGAGGTGGCATGTCCAGGATTCTCGTCTTTGGCACTCTTGCAGCGATGGCGCTTGCTCTCGTGCTGGGGTTGACGGGTCCGACGGTGGCCCAGGGAAGCTCCAAGACCCGACCCACCTCCACGACGAGGTCCTCCAGGCCCGGCACCGACCGGGAGGAAGTGGAGCTCGAGGTGCTGGGCTCCGAACAGGCCGACTGGAACTTCCGCACAGTCAACGACCCCATCTATCGCGAGGGGGCATCGGTGAATTCGGTCATGTTTGAACGGCGATCGGCTCGGCAGGTCCGACAGGTCGACTTCCTGCCCTCGGGGCAGGTCCAGGATGTCGAGGTGCGAGGTTCGATGGTTCCTCCGACGGTGATCCGCATCCAGGGACGTCAAGTCCGTCTGCCGGCCCCTGTCAAGCCCTGACCTCCGTCCCCGGGTTCGGGGCTCGCTCGTCCACTTGAGGGGATATCTCACATGGAAGAAAATCCTGGAACCTGGTCGTTGACTTCCACGGCCTTCATGATGGGAGGCGGAGCCCTGGCGGGCATGGCCGTGGGCTACGCGATGCGGGTGACCACGCGTCTGGCCTTGCTGGTGATCGGAATAGTAATCCTGATCCTCTATGGTTTGATGTCGTCGGGTTTCGTCGTGGTCAATTGGGACGCAGTGGGAACCGGATTGGAGGACGGAAGCCGCACAGCAGGAGCCTGGCTCATGGCGATGGTTCGGCGTTTGTCGGCCTCCCTGGTCGGTTTCGCGGGCGGCGTTATCCTGGGCTGGAGACTCAAGTAAGGCGCGAGGGAACCCTGGAGGGTTCGGGGGAATCACTTCCCCTGTGGCGAAGAAGGACCTTGACAGGGAATCTGCTACGGAGTGGATATGGGGATCGATCTCAAGCGCGCCGTCACCTTCTACCGTCAGGACCCGGATTCGCTTCGCAAGCTGGCCCTGGGGGGAGTGGTGGGTCTGGTTCCGGTCCTGGGCTGGGCCGCGATCCTGGGAGTCGGGGTCGAGGTCTATCGAAACGTGGTGCAGAAGGGCGAAGAGCCCCTGCTGCCGGAACCCTCCGAGTTCGGCTCCATCCTCTTCCGAGGTTTGTCGGCCGCGGCCGCCCTGGTTTGCTACGTCGTGGTTTTCGGGTTCCTGTACCTCCTCCTCTCCCTTCCCCTGGCCTTTCTGGTTTTTGGCGCCGGATTGGGTGGAAATCACATCGGAGGGCAGATCTGGTTGAGCCTGGTCGGCCTGTTGGTCTACCTGGCTTTCAATATCGCCGCCTGGATGGCACTGGCCCGGTTTGCCGAAACCCTTGAGGTCGCCTCTTGTTTCCAACTTCTGGAATTGGCCGAACGGGTGACTGCCGCCGGGCGGAACTACCTGCTGGTAGTGATGCTGTGGACTCTGGGGAGTTCGACCCTGGCCGCCTTGAGCAGTCTGGTCCCCTGGAACCTGCCCAGCCTGGCCCTGGTCAGTTTCCTCGGTTTTCCGCTCTTCCTATCCTGCGTGCATGCCTTGGCACAGGCGGTAGGAGAAGGTTGTGAAGTGGGCTTGTGCGACCCCCTGGATTGGGCTCCCTCTGCCCCGGCGGATTTTTCGTCCACCAAATCCGCTGGTCCCACTCCCCGCAGGCCGGCCCCTGCTCGAGGTCCCAAGGCTTCGACGCTGGTGGACCGACCTTCTGAGACGGTCCTGACCTGGTCGACGGACTCGGACCGCCCGGACTCGCTGTAGGGGTTTATGCTGCCCGGAAAATCCGAATTGGTTTATAATGTGGTTACAAAAAGTTGACATATGTAACATGGAGTTTCATTTTTTTGGTTTGGGCCCACGTCTTTTGAGCCTATCCTGACATAAGGGGCAGACCCGAAGAGGCGTTTTCTACGGGGCCGGTGGGATGCAGGCCGGGACAGGAGGGCTGAGGTTTGCAGGAACACGTGGGGGTAGCTGAACACGAGGAAACCCTGGAAGCCTGGCAGCAGCAGGTTCAGGGCCTGGAGGCCGTGCAGCGCGAGTGGGACGCGAACGAACGCCTCCTGGCCTACAGGTTGTTGCGCGATTCTTCCTCCCGCGTCTGGCAGGCCGCCTGTGCGGCGCTGGGCCGCCGGGCTGGATGGGATGGTCAGGCCCGCGAGGAGCTGGTCACCCTGCTGGCCTCTCCCTCCTGGGAGATACGCCTGCGCGGGGTCCGGGCCCTGCATATGGTCGCGCCGGGAGATTCACCTGAGGAGCTGAAACGCTTTCTTGAAGAGCGCCTGGAGGAGGCCGTCGAGTCCGGAGATGTCGTCCTGTTGGATGCGGTGGTCAGGGGCTTGATCGTCTTCCATGGGAAGACGTCGTTGCTTCAGGACCCACGCGAACTGGTCCGGGCGGCGGCGGTCGTATATCTGGAAGGGCAGGAGGAGAGTTTGCTGGAAGAAGCTGCTCGGGACCCCTCGGTCCGGGTCCGCGTGGCCCTGGCTTCGACCCTGGCCGAGTGGGAGTCGATCCCGCTCTCCACGACCAGGATTCTTCTGGTCGACTCCGAGCCCATGGTCCGTAGTACCTTGGCCGAGGCCTTGAATCCCCAGGATCCTGATGCTTTCCCCTTCCTGGAGGCGCTCCGCCAGGATCCCGAGCCTTTGGTCCGGGAAGCGGTGCTGGCCAATGCGGACTCGCTGCGCACCCTTCCAGCAGTCCCCTGGGCCCAGAGCCCCCCGGCTCGGATGGCCGAATTGGCGCAGGCCCTGGACGCCAATCCCGAGCAACCTCTGGAGGTCTTGCGTGAGGTCCTGGATATGCAGGACACTGCGGGGTTGGCAGAGTTGGCCGAAGTGGTCCGGGATCCGGATCTGGCAGATCTCTGCCGGGCCCTGTCGGTCCTGACCTCCCTGAGCCACTTGCTCCCGGCCCACGCCCGGATGTGCATGTTGGAGGCCTTGGGCCATCTGCCCGCCTGGAGCCCGTTGGTCGAAGTCCGCCAGTTGCGCGCCCTCCTGATCGCCTGGGTGCGAGCTGTAGAGGTGGAGTCCGTGGAGGACCTCCTGACCTGGGAACCGAGCGAAGAGGAGATACCGGAAGGTCCTGCGACGGAGGTATTGCGGCGTCTGGCGGGGATCTCTGCAAAGCTTGGTAACCAGGCCTGTTGCACCGATCTCGCTGAGGCCGAGGCGGAACTGGGAGAACTTCGGTTCGGGGTCGAACGAGATCTACCCGAACCAGAGAGAGCCATATCCTGCCTGGTGATCCAGGTATGGATTGACGCCCTTCAACAGGGTATCGATGGATGGATGCGGGGAGCAGAATCGTGAGCGAAAACAAGACCAGAAAGACGATCAATCCGATCGCCAGCGCCCGTCGCGCCATCGAGGCCCGGGTGGCTCGTCAGACCGGGAGCGCCCGCCAGACGGGAGCGTCCGCAGGGAACGACGCGACTAATGCTTCGGGGGCTGCGAAACCGGGAGCGACCGGGTCCAGCACCTCCGCCGAGTCCTCCTCCAGGACTCTGTCCTCGCGGAGCGATTCCGCCGCCCAGGAGACCTCCACCTCGCGCCCGTGGCGCCTGGATCCCGACCGATTCCAGAAGAGCGCCGACCTGGAGGAGGAAGAGGTCAAGGACCGGGAGCGGGATTCGGATGAGGAATCGGGCGAAGGTTCGACCTCTGGCCAGAAGTCGGAGAAGGAAGGCGGCAACTTCACTGCAGCCCTGCTGCGGAACCTGCTGGGGCAAGACCCCGCCGCCCCTCCCGAGGGCCAACAGCAGATCGAGAAGCCCGCGCAGCAGGTGAAGGATCCGGCTACCTCAGCCGGAGCGGCCGGGGGTGTTCCGGCGGATTCCGCAGCCCCATCAGGGCCCTCCTCCGAGTTGGGGCAGCCGGAGGGGCCACTGCCATGTCCAGAGACCTCCAGCACCCAGGAGCTCCTGGAGGCCCTACAGGGAGAATCTGAATCGGCGCCGCAGGCAAGACCGGAGCAAACTCCGCAAGCAGGACCGGAACAAGCTCCGCAGGCAAGACCGGAGCAAGCTCCGCAGGCAAAACCGGAGCAAGCTCCTCAGGAGCCCCCCGTCCAGGAACCCTCCCGGCCGGAGGGCGTGCTGGGGACGCTGGTCAAGATTTTCAACCTGCCCACCCGAGAGGCTGCTACTCCCACTCCTGCTCAGACTCCGACTCCTGCTCCGACTCCCCAGGAGGCTTCCGGTCCGCTGAGCGTCCTTCTGGATAAGATTCTCAGCAAGGAAGCTTCAAGGACGGCCGCTGAAAAACCGGCGAACTCCACGACTTCCGAGGGCAAGACCGGCGGGACCTTGCTGAAGTCCATGATCGGGAATGTGCTCGGGTCCTTCAAACCCCTCGGCGAGGCCCTGGCCACTGCCGCCACGGCAGCGGGAACCGCGCCCACCACGGATGGGACCGCGCCCACCGCACCTGGGACCGCTGCTTCCACGCCTGGGACCGTGCCCACCACGGATGGGACCGCAGCCCAGACGCAGCCCAATCCACCCATCGGAGCCCTGCCCGGGGTCGCCGATCTTCCGCGCACCGAGTACCAGGCGGTGGCCGCGTGGTACGAGGGACTCTCGCCGCAGGACCGTCAGTGGTATGAAAACTACGTGGCCAACCAGCCACCTGAGAAGCAGCAGGAGGCCCTTGCCTACGCTCGTCGGGTCCAGGACCAGTATGTCTCGGATCCCCAGGAAAGGCTGCAGATGCGGCAGGGCGTACTGGACGAGTACATGTCCCTGGGCATCGACGAGCGGACCCGGCGTTCCATGGGGGCGATCGTCCTGACGGACACCTCTCCGGAGAATAAGCGCAGGGCCCTGGAGGAACACGGTTTTCTCGGCCCTTCCGAGGACGGAACCCTGCCTTCTAATCTCGACGATATCCTGGCGGCTCCTGCCACCTACGCTCCCCATAACAACAACGTCCTCTACTCCACCGAGATCCTGGCCCAAGACCGCGGCGAGTATTATATCTCGGACGTGGTGGCCCACGAGGAAGCCCATCGGATGGCGGATACCATCCAGACCGGAGAGCTCTTTGCTCATCGGGACAACCAGTTGTTCTTTGCTCTGGAGAAGGAGCGAGCCTTCAACCGGGTGACCGCCTCTCCCGAAGCCCTGGCCCAGAATCAGTCCGAGTTGGCTGGAATCTATCGGGCAGCGAACCCCGGGGCCAGCCAGTCGGATGCCATGGCATGGGCTGAGAACGCCCTGAGCAACTCCGAAGAGTACTATGCCTCGCTGGGTGCCCTCCAGAAGATGACCCAAGGGAATGCCGGACTGGCCCAGCGTGTCGAGTCCTTCGACCCCGACATAGCGACCCTGATCCGCCACGCCGAGGCCGGGACCCTGCCTTCCGACCTGAAGTTCCTGCAGTCCATGTCGCCTGAGGATCTGTCGGTCCGCTATGGGTTCGATCGGGCTGCTCTGGGGAACTTCGAAGGCTACCAGGAGGATCTCGGGAAGCGCAATGCGCTGGAACGCTATCTGCTGGAGTCGGTAGGGCTGGTCTGGCTGGGCACCAATCCCACCGGTTCCCAGAACTACGGAGGGACCGTCCAACAGTCTCCGCCCGGAGGGGGGAGGCCGGTCTCTCCCACGGCTCCCGCCAGCATCCCGAGGACTCCCCAAAAACCCTCGACTTTGACGCCTTCTACCGAACCGACCAACTCCACTCCCAACTCGTCACGCCACTCCTCGAGAGGAGGCGGATTCTGGTCGACGGTCTCGTCCTGGTTGGGTCATGTGGCCAACGGCTTCTCGTCGCTGGGCACTGCGGCGCTGTCCATGGCTGAGATTCAGCAGGTCCTTCCCCCAGACCTGGACCTGACCGGCGTCGACCTTCATCTCCTGGACCTGGATGGAGACGGTCAGGTCACCCGTGCTGATCTGAACAAGCTGGCGCAGATGGCCAGCAATCCCACGCAGGCCGGCGATGTCCAGGCCGGCACCCCGTTGGGGCGGCTGCTGCTGCAGCTCGGCGGATGCCAGACCCGACCCGGCGCCCTGGCCTCGGTCTTCGAGGGGGTGGCCGCGCGTCGTATGGGTGCGGGTGCGCCCGGCGCCGTGCAGTCTCCCGGGTGGGGCGCCGCCCCGACGGCAACCCTGCCGCCCGTCGGCTCCTCCACCATTCCCGCGCTTCCCTCTGCTGCTCCCGGGGCAGCCCAACCGGGCTCGCCTCCCGTGGACCCCGGGATGACCCCTCTGAGGGTGGGTATCTTCCGTGAGGCCTCCGCCCATCTGGAGGGGGTGGCTTCCGGACAGCTTCGGCCCGGAGGCCTCTGGGCTATCCATTCCCTGAGCCAGGAGGGCGAGGGCCTCTGGGGCCTGACCGATGCCTTCGAGACCCTGGTGACCGGCAAGAAGGGCCCCGAGATGATGATGGGCGTGTTCCGTCACGCGGCTTCCTCTCCGGATCAGTCCCTGGCCATGTCTTCCCTGATGAAGGGGATGGTCGAGGTGGCCCCCGATCGCGCCGTCGGAATCCTGCTGCTCACCATGGATGCGCCGGGTGGCTCGGAGTCGGTCGGACGCCTCTTCTCGGCCATGAGTCGCGAGCCCGCGGGGGGCATCAATCTGGCTCAGTTCCTCCAGGCGGCTGCCACCAACCCGGCCTCGGCTCGGGGATTCTGGGAGATGATGGATACCCTGACCGCCCCGACCCTGGAGGATACCGGAGGCGGAGCCCGGATTGCCGGAGCCTTGGGCCGCTCCTCGGATTGGGTCCAGGGGTCCCAGGCCCTGACGCGCACCTTCTCGGCCTTGCTCCAAACGGAAGGGGGCGGGGTCCGCTTCGCCCACCTGGTCCGTCGTATGTCGGACACCCACCAGGGCGCTGCCGACACGGCTCGCATGCTGCAGAACATGGCCTTTGACAAGCAGGGAGGGCGCGAGGTGGCCAGGATGCTGGCTCAGGGCACCCAATCCCGGTCCGGGGCCCGCGCCCTGGCCGAGAGCCTGAACCAGATGGCGGCTACCCGTGAGGGTGGTCTGGGTGTCGGGCGTCTGTTCATGGGCATCTCTGGGTCCAAGGAGGGGGCCCGACTGTTGGCCAACCTGTCCCGGGACTCGTCGTCCGTCGGGCCGATGCTCTCGCTGTTGAACCGCCTGGAGGCCAATCCTCCGGCCGCAGCTCGCTTCTCGCGGGCCTTGGACCAGTTGACTCAGGACCCGCGGCTGCGCACCGAGGTGGCCATCTTCCGTGGCCGCCTGGCAGCCAGCCCCGAGCTGGAATCGGCCATTCAGAGGGTCTGGACCCCTCAGGCCCAACCCGCGGCTCGCGCCAGCGCTCCCCTGCCCTTGACCTGGGGAGGCGCCCTGGCGATGGAGCAGGCCGGCATGGGCACCCGACACGCCGCTTCTTCGACTTCTGCTGTCTCGACTTCGGTCTCGGCCACGCCTTCGTTGGGAGTCGGGGCTCCGGTCCAGGCTTCCCCGGAAGGGGCCTCCAGCGGGCAACACCAGGGCCAGGGCGGGGCGCCCCAGGGCGAGCAGCGCCCCATGAAGGCCACCTTGGCTGCTCCTCCCGAGGTCGCGACCGTCGCTCGGGACCAGGGGGCCGCCCGAACCGAGACACCGGTCCGAATAGGCTGGCCGGCCTTGGGCGAGGCGGGCCTGCCGGCAGCGACTCCGGCTTCGGCTCAGGCAGGGGAGGCTTCAAACCCGGTGCAGGTGGCCACGGCTTTGATCCAGGCCGACCTGCGGCCGGGTACGGCCGAGAAGGAACCAGCCCAGGCCGTACCTTCCGGGGCGGCAGGCCAGGAGGAGGCCGAGTCGGCTACCGTCGTCCGTCATTCCGGCGAGGCCCGGTCGGCTGTGGGCTTGACAAGCGGGAACCTGGCCGCACACAGTGCTCGGGCTTCCCTGGAGACCACCCAGGTCGCCCGCGCCTCGGGCGAAACCCTCGATTACTCGAAGGGAAACGCGACTCCTTTCCGCCCCGGGGATTACTACTCGGAGGACACACTGCGCAGTTTACGCCTGTGCCCGGAGTGCGGCTTCCGCACCAGCGCAGGAGGGGTTTGCGCCCGCTGCGTGGCCAGCGCTGTTCGCGAAGGCCGGGTCACCCGGGCCGTGGTGGGCGTCTACTGGTAGCCTCTGTGGTGTGGCCCGGATTTTTCAGGGGTTATGTTGCGGTGCCCCCCCTCTGGGGGGGCACTGCTATAAATTTTCAACCGGTGGCCTTTCGTTTCAGTTTTTTTTCAGGGGGAGCGCATTGTAACTTTCCGGACATTGTCTGGCAACATTTGGTTCACAATGTAATCCCATTCCGGCGCGCTTTCGTGGTATCATCGAGAGGACAAGCAGGGTAGGAGGCTCAAATGAATTTCCTTCAGATGATGGGATTCAATCCCCTGGGTACGATGAATTCCTTCGGCTTCCCCGCGATGGGAGGTTCCAATCAGGGTATGCAGACCCTGCTTGGCAACATGATGGGCGGTTCGTTCGTCAACTCCGGGTTCTCCATGCAGAACAACATGACGGCGATGATGCAACAGCTCAAGCAGTTCTTCGCCCAACAACAGCAGCAGGGCCTGCAGGCCTTCTCGACCTGGCAGGCCAATTTGAACCGGGCGACCTTCCAGCCGGATGAAAACCAGTCGCCCAGCCAGCAGTTCCGCGCCTTGCAAAAGTTCGCTCGCGAGAATGGTTCGCGGGATGGGACGCCGGTGGCGGATTGGACTGATCACCGCCAGGATCTGGCTTCGGCCCAGTACCTGGATGAATTGTATGGCAAGCAGTCTGACCTGCTCCTCGATAAGGTCAAGAAAGCTCCGCTTCCCGAGCAGCTTGCCGTGCGGGCGGAAGAGCTCAAACTTCAGAAACAGGCCGAAGCCCGAGAGGCCCAGGGCAAACCGATGACCAGCCGCGAGCAGATGCTGGCGCGGCAGGCCTACCTCGAGAAGTTGTATCAGGCCGGTCAGGTCAGTCCTGACATCGGCCAGGCCAATCGCGACCTGACGGCCATCCAGAAATGCGCCGACCAGACCTGGGCCAACGCCTTCCTGAAGAATCGTATCCCGACGCCGTCCAATATGGCTCAGGAATACATCGACCGCTCGCCCTACAACCCGAACAACGCTCGAGTAACGGCTCCGTAGGGCACGTGTTACTGGTTGCCTGAGCATGCTGGCCTCGGAGTCACCCCTGGCACAGGCCCTCACCCGTCTTGAGCCCCTGATTCATCGGCTTGAGGCGGGTGAGTCCGTTTCTGACCAGGTCCAGGCCTTCCTGGATCGCTTGCTCTGGATGACCAGCCTGCCCTTGCCCGAAGACCTCTCGGAGGTCCGGGGGCTCCTCGAGGATCTGCGCCAGGACCCCTCCTCCTGCAAACTGGATGATCTGCGCCGGGCCATCGAAGCCGCGGCAGTGCCCGGCCCCACGGCCTCGCCGCAGGTCAACATCGTCTTGGATCTGGCCCTGGCGGCGGTTCAGGGCGAGGCCCTGGAGGAATACACGGCTGGGGTCCTGGCACTGGATTCCGAGGTCGCTGCCTTGTCTGCCCGATTCTCGGCCTTGGGTGTCACGGGCAGCACGGAGAGGTTCTGCGAGCTGGCCCAGGAGGGCTCTATGCAGGTCGAGGCCATGCGTGCCTCGCTGGCAGACCTGGATGAGGCGGTGGCTGCCGGTTCGCAGCATGATCTCCAGGCCTGTGGGGGGGAACTGGTCTTCTCCGTGAACCGGGCCGCCCAGATCTTCCGGGAACTGGAGCGGTTGCTGGCCCTCGAGGGGCGCACGCCTTGCGTCCGTTGTGGGCAGTCCAACTCTTCGGAGAGGACCCTTTGTGAAGACTGTGGAGCCATTCTTCCCGTGGCCCCGGTCCGCCAGGAGGTTCTGCTGGATGTCCGGGTCGGGGAGGCAGGCCTTTCCCAGCCGACCCGGATGACCGAGAACCTGGCCCGGATCTTCGAAGCATGCGAGGGGTTCTATTCTGGAACCCTGGAAGCCGCGGCCTTCCTGGACGAGGTCACCTGGTTGGAAGGCCTCCTGGACCAGGCTCGGCGACAGGGACTGGGTGACGGGTGCCAGGAATTCCAGGACGGACTCGCCCTGCTCCGCCAGGCAGGGGAACTCGAGGACCGCGCTTTGTTGGATGCGGGCCGCCGCCAGATTTGGGAGGGGGCAGGAAAGTTGCAGGCCGCGGGCTGAGTGCTCCAGGGCAGGAGCCTGCGGCCCGGAGAGGGAACCTCCTGAGCACAGCCCGTCCACCCCTTCTTCTGGCGGGGCCAACCGGGCCCGTGCGACGTCCAAACCGGCGCCGTATTCTGGCGTGAGAGGTGTTCCGTGGCCACCTTGCAAACTGCACCCCGTGCGGCCGTGACCCGTCCCCCCCTCGACGCGGCGCCCCTTCTTCGGGACGCGGTCGAACTGGCAGCTTCCGATCTCCACCTCAAGCCCGGTCTGCCTCCCATGGTGAGGCGGCGGGGGCGCCTCGAGCCGATTCCCGGCCGTGAGCCGATTTCCGCCTTGGACGTTCGAGAGCTGATATTCTCGCTTCTGGACGACGCCCGCCGCAAGGAATGGGAACTCAACAACGAGTTGGACACGGCTCTGGAGGTCCGCGACCTGGGCCGCTTCCGACTGAACGCCTACTTCGACCGCACCGGGCCGGGAGCCGCCCTGCGCCTGATCCCGACCCGGGTTCCCGAGTTCCACGAGATCGGTCTGCCTGAAGAAGTCCAGAACTTCCTTATGGCCCCCAGCGGCCTGGTCCTGGCCACCGGACCCACGGGGGTCGGCAAGTCCACCACCCTGGCGTGTCTTGCCGCTACGGTGTTACGGCACTCTCCGGTTCACGTCCTGACCCTCGAAGACCCGATCGAGTTCGTCCTGGAACCCGGTTTGGGAATCGTCAGTCAGCGGGAGGTCGGCCGCCATACCGACTCTTTTGCCACCGCTCTCAAGCGCGGCCTGCGCCAGGACCCGGACGTCATCCTGGTGGGCGAGATGCGGGACCCCGAGACCATCTCCCTGGCTTTGACCGCGGCCGAGACCGGCCATCTGGTCCTGGCCAGCCTGCACAGCCCTGACGCCCCCGGGGCCATCGAGAGGATCATCGGAGCCCTGCCCTCGGGCCAGCAGGCCCAGGCCCGGATGCAACTGGCCTCGGGGTTGCGCGCCGTGATCGCCCAGGCCCTCCTGCCTCGTCTGGACGGTACGGGGCGGGTCGCGGCCCGGGAGATCCTCCTGGGCAATCCGGCCATCTCGGCCTTGATCCGCGAGGCCCGGACCCACCAGATCTACTCGATGATCGAGACCAGCCGGGATGTGGGGATGGTCACCATGGAGAAGGCCCTGGCCGATCTGGTCCAGGACGGCGTGGTAAGCGTGGAGTCGGCGCACCTGGCGGCTCTCCGTCCCCAGGCGCTGGCCCAGTTGCTCCAGCCCCGCTCCTACTCCCGCTAGAGGTCAGATACCTGTGTGAATACCGCTTCGGGAGCCTCGTCACCCGCTGGGATGCGCCCGCGCAGGGCACCCAATGGCTCTCGACGAGTGCCGCTCGGTCGAGGTTCCCGGCCGCGTTCCTAGATCCGGATTCGCAGCGCCTGGAAGGCCTCGGCGGCCACCACTCCCACCTCCCGGCCGCGTAACAGGGCCAGGTTGCGGATATTCTCTGACGAGTTCTGGTGGAGGCCTTCGCGGGCCTGGGAGTGATACATCCGGTAGGCCTCCAACTTGCGGTCCAGCAAGTCCGAGATGTCGAGGTAGAAGTTGGGGACCACCCGTTCGTGGGGAAGACACCAGGAGTTGGGGGGATACTCATAGAGCAGGACGGCAGCGGCCTGGGGCAGGGCCCCGTGGTCGTGAGGTCGGGTGGCCACCAGACCTGCACGCAGGACGGCTTCGTGGTCCTGGTTATAGGAATGGGACGGCAGGAATACGATATCCGGCTTGAAGTTGCGGATCGACAGGCGGGCCTCGCGCTCCAGCGGGGCGACCAGATCGCGGCGGGGGATCCCGTCCAGGCGCATGTGGTTGTGGTCGTCGGTCATGAGGACCTCCCAGTCGTGGACCCCCAGGAATTCGGCCACCCGGGAGACCTCTTCCAGCCTTTCGGATCCTTCGACCACCCGGCCTCCATCGCCGACCCTCTGCAGGTTGCCGACCGTGACGATCAGGACACCCACCCGGGCGCCCAGGCTGGAGGCGCGCAGGATCGCGCCCCCACAGCCGATGGCCTCGTCATCGGCATGGGGAGCCACCACCAGGACCCGGCGGTCCTCGAAGAACTTGCGAGCGGTCTCCATGAGCAGACATCCTTTGTTTGAGGTAGCGCGTTTCCGCGCCTTTGCGGAGCCTTCCTACTCTGCCGAGAGGGAGGGAGCCGAGCGGTCGGGAACCCGGCCCCTCAGGACCAGGAAGAGCCCGGCTACAAGGAAGACTCCGGCCAGGGTTTGCGAGCCCAGACGCAAGGAGATCGGGTCGTAGTCGCGCCAGAAGTCGAGAGTGAAGCGCACCAGGCCATACCCCAGCAAGGCCAGCCCGTCAGCGCGCACGCCCCAGCGCCGGCTCAGGCGGGCGGCAGTGAGGGCGGACAGGATGTGGCCGATGGCCAGGTACAGCATCACCGGGTGCCGGGGCGGGTCGCTTCCGACCACCAGCCCCCAGGGGACGGTGGTCACCGTTCCATATTCATTCCACCAGTTCAAGAAACAACCGATTCGCCCGACTCCCCAGCCGGCCAGTGCCGGCGGTCCGAGGGCATCGTTGAAGAGTTCTCGGGGCAGTTTATTCCAGCGCAGGTATGACCACCAGGCGGCCAGGGCCCCGAAGAAGCCTCCGTAGGAGACCAGTCCCCCTTCCCAGATGGCCAGTACCGATGCCGGGTTCAGCAGCATCGAGGGGTTGAGCAGGACGTAGAACGCGCGGGCGCCGAGGATCCCGCCCAGGGTCATCCAGGAGGCCAGGTTGTCCAGGTGGGCGTGATATTCCCGGGGCATGCGTGCTCGGGTCCACACCCAGGCGGTGACGGCCCCCAACAGGAAGAAGGTACCATGGCAGTTCAGGGTGATCGGTCCGAGTTGGAATTCAGGGGGAGGGGTGAAGTGGATCACGAGGCGGAGGCATTCCCCTCCGGTGCCCTGATGCCTGCCTCTCCGGGAGGCCAGAAGGGCGGAGGAACTCCTCTGCTACTCGCCGAACCCGGCGCCATCCCGCGAATCTGGAGGACGGATGCCTGGAATCTCGCACTATTTCCGGCTCATGCAGGAGATGGAAGCCTCCGACCTGCATCTGGCCTCGGGAGTTCCACCCATCGTGCGGGTTCATGGGACCCTGGAGAAACTGCCCCAGCAGGAACTCTCAGCCGACGATGTGGTCTCGATGATCCGCGAGATTCTGACAGATGCGGAGATCCGACGTCTCCAGGAAGAGAAGGACCTGGACTTTGCCCTGGCCTACGGCACCCCCGAACAGGGCGGGCCCTGGCGCTTCCGCGGTAACGCCTATTTCCAGAAGAACGGCCCGAATCTGGTCATGCGAGGGATCGCCTCTGAGGTGCCCACCCTCGAGGATCTGGGGCTTCCCGCCGATCTGGCCCGTCTGGTCAGCTCCCACCAGGGATTGATCCTGACCACCGGGCAGGCCGGCAGTGGCAAGACCTCCACCCTGGCAGCCCTGATCGATATCATCAATAGTTCCAAGCCCGTCCACATCATCACGGTCGAGGACCCCATCGAGTTCATCCATCCCCACAAGCGCGCCCTGATCAACCAGCGCCAGGTGGGGCGCGACGTGGAGAGCTTCAACCTGGCCCTGAGGGGCGCCCTGCGCGAGGACCCCGACGTGATCCTCATCGGCGAGCTGCGCGACCTGGAGACCATCTCCATGGCCATCACCGCTGCGGAGACCGGGCATCTGGTCCTGAGCACGCTGCACACCAATTCGGCCGCCAAGACCATCGATCGCCTGATCGACGCCTTTCCGGTCGACCAGCAGGCCCAGATCCGCACCATGCTCTCGGAATCACTGCGGGGTGTGATCTCCCAGCAATTGATCCCGCGTAAAGATGGTCAGGGGCGGGTACCTGCCGTCGAGGTGTTGGTTGGCAACGTCGGGGTCGCCAACCTGATTCGGGATGGCAAGACCTACCAGATCCCCATGGCCATGCAGACCGGGCGCAAGGATGGGATGCGGATCATGGACTCGGCCATCCTGGACCTCTTCGAGAAGGGGATCATCTCTAAGGAAGAGGCCATGGCCCGTTCGGTCAACAAGGCCCCCTATCGCCAGAACGAGAACGACAGCCCCAGCGAGTAGAAGCCACCATGTCCTTCTTCCAGAAATTTACCCGGAAACTCACCATGCAGGAGGAACCTGAGTCCCCTCCTGCCGATCCGGTGGCCTCATTTGCCGAGGAGCCTCCCGATGTGGTCGCGTCTACCCCCGAACCTGAACCCGAACCGCCTGCCCCCCGATTGGAGATCACCTTGGAGGAGGGCTACCGCCTGGAAGACCTCCTGCGTCGGCTGGTCTCGGAGAAGGGTTCCGATCTGCACCTGTCGGTAGGGATTCCTCCGCTCTTCCGGATTCATGGCAGCCTGGTGACTTCCAAGGCCCGTCCCCTGAGCCAGGAGCACGCCGAGGCGATCCTCTTCCCCCTGGTGAATGCCGAGCAGATCGACAGTTTGAAGGACTGTGGCAACCTGGACTTCGCCTACGAGGTCCCGGGCCTGGCCCGGTTCCGGGTCAACTACTTCAAGCAAAGCCGTGGTCTGGCCGCGGTCTTCCGCGAGATCCCCAGCAAGATTCCGACCATCGAAGGCCTGAACATGCCTCCGGTCCTGAAGAATATCTCCATGTTCCAGAGTGGCCTGGTGGTCGTCACCGGACCGACGGGGTCGGGCAAGTCCACGACCCTGGCCGCCATGATCAACCACATCAACCATAATCGCCGGGCTCACGTGATCACCATCGAGGACCCGATCGAGTTCTATCATCCCAGCCGGAATTGTTTGATCGATCATCGCGAGGTGGGCCGGCATGCGCTGTCCTTCTCTGATGCCCTGCGGGCTACCCTGCGCGAGGACCCGGACATCATCCTGGTGGGCGAGATGCGCGACCTGGAGACCATCTACAACGCGATCAAGGCAGCCGAGACGGGGGCCCTGGTATTCGGGACCCTGCACACCAGTTCGGCGGCCAAGACCATAGACCGCATCATCGATGTCTTCCCTGCGCGACAGCAAGAGCAGATCCGGGCCATGCTGGCCGAGTCCTTCCGAGCCGTGGTGGCCCAGTTGCTGTTGGAGAAGGCCGGGGGACAGGGGCGGGTTGCAGTCCACGAGATACTCATCGCCGAGGCCGGGTTCTCGAATCTGATCCGTGAGGGCAAGACCAGCCAGATCAACAACTACATCCAGACCGGCAAGGAATACGGCATGCAGACCATGGATGCCGGGCTGCTGAACTTGTTCAAGGCCGACAGCATCACCAAGAAGACGGTTCGGGCGTGGTGCCACGATCGCAACTTCTTCCGCTCGGCGGGGATCGCACTGGATTGAGAATGGGGTCTTCCCCCCGGCGGGGCTTCTCGCTCCCATGCCAGGGGCGGCAGGGCCGGATCAGAGGAGAGTCGTGACGGTCGAGGTCTCTGAGGGACTCCTGTATTTCCTGAAATACCCTCTGCTCTTGCTGCTGTACGTGTTCCTGGCCACGGCCCTGCGAGCCATGGCCCAGGCCCTGCCCACCCCGAAGGAACTGGCTACCCACCAGGCCTCTTCCGGCCGAAGACGCTTGCCAACGCCCCCACCCAGGCTGACCTCCGAGGGGAAGGCCGAATCTGTGGCCTCGCCGGAGCCCTCCCGGGATGCTTTGAAGCCGGCGACCATGGTCCCTGGGACTTCTGGGCGGGAGTGGCTGGAAGTGGTGGCCGGGATGGAAGCCCCACCCGCCGGGATCCCCATCCGGGGGCCTGTCATTTTCGGGCGTCTGGCGGACTGCACTGTGAGGATTCCCGATCCTTTCGTCTCGGGCCACCATGCCCGCCTGACGCCGGGTCTGGAGGGGGCGACCCTGGAAGATCTGGGCAGCCGCAACGGGACCTGGCGGGGGGAGGAACGCCTGGAGGGCCCCGTCCGGCTCCAGGATGGAGACCACTTCGCGGTGGGCGACGTCACCTTCCGCTATCATCGGACATGAATCGGAGTCCGACCTCCTTTCTGCTGATGCTCCTGGTCAGCGCGATCCTGGTCCTGGGGGCGGCCCTGGCCCAGGCGGGCTTGAGCCGGCTGGATCCGCCTTCCCCCTGGCCCTCGGTGGGGCTGTTGCTGGGCGTCTTCTGGGCAGGCTGGCTGCTGAGCCTTCTATGCCGGCCCCCGGGGGATTTCTTGTTGCTGCCGCTGGCGACCCTTCTGTGCAGCGTGGGGTGGTTGGAGGTCTATCGCCTGGGGCCGGCCATCAGCGCGCCGGCGCTGGGCGAGCGGCAAGCCTGGTGGATCGCCCTGGGGATCCTGGTCTTTGTGTTGATCCTCTTCGTGCCGGGCGACTACCGGGTCCTGGAAGACTACAAGTATTCGTGCCTCTTGATCGGGGTCTTCCTGCAGTTGGCGGTGATGCTGTTCGGAATCGAGATCAACGGCGCCCGTCTGTGGTTCGAGATCGGTC
>JAAZKF010000087.1 GCA_012799975.1 Burkholderiales bacterium | reverse complement strand
CGGCCTGACTTTGATGGAACTGGCACCTTTTGGTGTGATCGGAGCGATTACCCCGACCACCAATCCGGTGGCCTCGATCATCCACAACTCCATCAGCATGGTGTGTGCGGGTAACGCCGTGGTCTTCAATCCCCATCCCCGCGCCAAGGGTTGCTGTCTGAAGATGATGGCCCTCCTCAATGGCGCCATCGCTCGCTCGGGTGGACCGGAGAGTCTGCTGAACAGCGTGGCCGAGCCCACCCAGCAGACCAGCCAGGCCCTGATGAAGCACCCCGGCATCGACTGTCTGGTGGTTACCGGTGGGCCCGGGGTGGTCCGTGAGGCCATGCGTTCGGGCAAGAAATGCATCGCCGCCGGCCCCGGCAACCCGCCCGTGGTGGTGGACGAAACGGCCGATCTGGCTCAAGCGGCCCGCGACACGGTGGCCGGCGCTTCCTTTGACAACAATGTGATGTGCACGTGTGAGAAGGTCGTTTTCGTCGTCGAGCCGGTGTATCGCGAGTTTCTGCAGAGGGCCCTGGGGGAGGGCTGCCATCTGTTGAACCCACGTCAGCTCGAGGAGCTGACCAGGCTCATCTTCCTGCCTCCTCCAGTGGGACGCACCGGAGTCATCCTGAATCGCGACCTGGTCGGTCGGCACGCTTCTGACATCGCCAAGACGATCGGCCTGGACCTTCCCCGTGAGACGCGGTTGTTGCTGGCCGAGGCCCCTGCGGACCATCCCCTGGTCCGGGAAGAGCAGTTGATGCCGGTACTTCCCGTGGTCCGGGTCCGCGACGTCAACGAGGCGATCAACCTGGCGGTTGAGGCCGAAGGGCGCTGTTACCATACGGCCGTCATGCATTCGCGCAACATCGACAACCTCTCGCGCATGGCGCGTCTGGTCAACACCAACATCTTCATCAAGAATGGTCCGAGTTTCGCCGGACTGGGCTTCGGTGGAGAGGGCCACACCACCCTGACCATCGCCGGGACCACCGGGGATGGGCTCACCTCGGCGAGATCCTTCACCAGGCAGCGCCGCTGCGTTCTGGTCGATCGCTTCCGGATCGTCTGAGTGTGACGGCTCCGGTCCAAGGCGGCCCCCACCCGCTGGGAGGTCGCCTTTCCTTTTCCTGGGTCATGGTTGCCCTCATCGCTGTTGCCGGGGCCCTCCGCCTGGTCGAGTTGGGGGCCGCCAGTCTGACGGTGGACGAGGGCGTCGGGGCCTTCGTCGCCTTCCTGGCCAGCCGTGAACCCGCTGGGATACCGGCGCTCATGCGCGAAATCCATGAGGTCCACCCCCCCGGTTGGTTCCTGGCTCTTCATTTCTGGGGCCGGCTGGGTCACTCTGAAGCGTGGCTGCGGGCCAGTTCGGCCTTGGCTGGGGTCCTGGCGGTCCCCGTCACCGTCTGGTTGGGGACCGAGCTTCGAGGAGGGCGGGGGGGGCTGAGGCCCGGGGTGGTGATGGCTGGCCTGCTCCTGGCCACGTCTGCCTGGCACATCCAGTACAGCCGCGAGTTGCGCATGTACCCGCTGCTGGGGCTGCTGGTCCTGGGACATCTGGTAGCCTTCCTGCGCTTCGCCCGCAGCGGGGGACGGGGCTGGCTGGCCCTGTCGGCCGTTTTCGCAGCCGCTGCCTTCTGGGTCCATTCCTTCGGATTCTTCGCTCCTGTGTTGAGCGGGTTGTGGACGCTGCGACATCGCCGGGATCGGATGGCAGCCTGGCTGGGTGCCAGCGGGCTGGCCTTGTTGTTCTTCGGGCCCTGGGTCCCGTCCTTGCTGGGGCAATTGGGCGCTCAGGATCTCGAGCTGCGCGGCCGGCCGGGGGGGTGGGCCCTACCCGAGCTGGCCGGGCGGATGGCTTCAGCCGATCTGCTGGAGGCAGGTGCCCCGATCTATCTGTTCCTGGGAACCATCACACTGGCCTTTGTGCTGGCGGCGTTGCGCCTGAACCGGGGGCTGGATCCGCTCCTGTGGTTGGTTTTCCCGCCGCTTCTGGCCTGGGTGGTCTCGCAGTTTACCCCGTTGCGGGTCTTCGAGTTCAAATACTTCGTCTGGTGCGCACCCTTTCTGGCCTTGCTCCAAGGGGAGGTCCTGGACCCTCCGGGTCGTTGGACGCGCTGCATCCTGTGGGGACTCGTATCGGTCCATCTGGTCTTCTGGGGCCTCCTGCTCCTCCATCCCTCGGCGGCAAACCAGGATTGGCGAGCCGTCGCTACCGAGATCCGGCGCGATGCTCCGGTGGACGCGGTCATCTTGGTCCAGCCCTCCATGATGGCTGCTCCCCTGCTCTACTATGGGGTGCCTCCGACCTGCTTGACGCCCCTGGATATTCCGAATCAGGACAACCTGAAAGTTCTGCGGGGCCACCAGGTCGTCTGGCTGGTGACCACGCCCAACCATCCCCTGGTAGTCCGCACCGGCCTGGAGGAGGCCCTGGATCAGGTCCTGTGGCGTGAACGGGGGCGCCAGCGGCCGGACAAGGCCTGGTTGCCCTCGGCCTGCACCCGAGTGGTCCGCTACAGAGGAGAACGCCCCCCCAGGGCGGAAGTATCGCCCCGTTTAGCGCTTTCCAGCGCCTGTACGGAGGAGTAAGTTGCGAGTCATAATCGGCAGCGATCACGGGGGCTTCGCCCTGAAGACGGACCTGATCGGCTTCATCCGGGAACTCGGCCATGAGGTCGTGGACTACGGGACCCACAGCATCGATCCGGTCGACTATCCGGACATCGCCCTCCTGGTGGCCAGCGCGGTCGCTGCGGATCCGGAGCGTACCCTGGGCATCATGGTGGATGGTGCAGGGATCGGTTCGGCCATGACCGCCAACAAGGTGCCCGGTGTCCGAGCAGCTCCCTGCTACGACCCCTTCACGGCCAGGAACTCCCGCGAGCACAATGACGCCAATGTCCTGACCCTGGGCGGCCGGGTCACCGGGGTCGGCTTGGCGCGGGAAATCGTCAAAGCCTGGCTTTCCACCCCCTTCGGCGGACAGCGTCACGCCCGGCGCGTCGAGAAGATGCTGCAGATCGAACGCCGCTTCCTGGCTGGCCCGACCTAGATGTTCCTGGCCCTGGTCCGCGGGACTCTGGTGGCCACCCGAAAGGTCCCGGACCTGGAAGGAGCCGTCCTGCGCGTGGTACAGCCGGTCAATCATGATGGATCACATCAGGGCGGTTTGATCGTGGCCGTGGATACGGTGGCCTCGCGAGAGGGCGACCTGGTCTATCTGGTCAAGGGACGGGAGGCGACCATACCCTGGCCTCGACCCTTGGCGCCCATCGATGCCACCATCGTCGGCCTGGTGGACGGGATGGACCTGAGATGATCCTGGGGCGGGTGATCGGCAGTCTGTGGGCTACGGCCCAGCATCCATCCTTCGATTCGGTCCGCCTGGTCCTGGTGGTCCCGGAAGATGCCCTGACCGGAGAAATGGGCGGCCTGACCGTGCTGGCCGTGGACACGGTCGGCAGCGGCCCGGGCGACATGGTCCTGGTCGTCTATGAGGGCAGTTCCTCCCGGCAGGTCCTGGCCGATCCCCGGACTCCGGCCGAAGCCGTGGTGGTGGGTATCGTGGACCGCTTGGACATTCAGTCCCCGGGGGCGCCCGTCCCGGTTTCCACCTCCGGCGCGCAGGACGAAGCCCCCTGTGCGACGAAGGCGGTCAGCCGTCGTGCCCGTCGGGCTTCGAGGCCACCAGGATGAGGCTCTGGAAGGAGGCGCGGTTGGTCCGCTTCCAACCAGCGAAACCTTTCCCATCGGGGAACCTCGGCCCCAAGACGGGGAACCCGAATCCCGGAAGTGCGGTCATGTGGAGGTGAACCCGGTGGACATTGAAGCCTTGGTGGCTCGGATCACCGAGGAGGTCATGCAGGAACTGCGTGGGGCGAATGCCCCTGCACCGCTCCCGACGGTTGCCCCCTCGTCTCCGCAGTGGGTTCCCACCCCGATCCCTTCCTCAACCCCAAGCAGCGGTGTAACCGTTTCCTACATCGGTTGCGGACAGGGATGCCCGGCTCAGGTGACCGGGGAGTGCTTGGGCCTGGGGCACTGCGCTACTTTGATCCCCCAGAAGGTGCAGGCTGTCATCGAGGCCGGTGCCGATCGTGTGGGCAGCGGCCTGGGCAACCGGATAACCGGACGCGAGGTGGGGGCGATGATCGACCACACCCTCCTCAAGCCCGATGCCACCCGCGAGGAGATCCTCAGCCTGTGTGAGGAGGCGCGCGCCCACAGCTTTGCGTCGGTCTGCGTCAACCCCGCCTGGGTGCGGACGGCGGCCGAGGCCCTGCGGGGCAGCGGCGTCAAGGTCTGCACGGTGGTCGGCTTCCCATTGGGGGCCACGACGACCATCACCAAGGTCATGGAAACCCGGGATGCCGTCGCCAATGGCGCCGATGAAATCGACATGGTGATCAACATCGGGGCTTTGAAGAACGGTCAGGATGACCTTGTCGAGAGTGATATTCACGAAGTGGTGCTCTCGGCCGGAGGCCGCCTGGTCAAGACCATCCTAGAGACGGCTCTGTTGTCCGATGACGAGGTGGTCCGGGCTTGTCATCTGGCGCGCCGGGCCGGGGTAGACTTCGTCAAGACCTCCACGGGTTTCGGCCCCGGGGGGGCGACTGCCCACCACGTGGCCCTCATGCGTCGGACGGTCGGCCGCAACATCGGGGTCAAGGCCTCCGGAGGAATTCGCGATTTCGAGACAGCCCAGAAGATGATCGAGGCCGGGGCGACCCGCATCGGTGCCAGCGCCTCGGTGAAGATCGTCAAAGGCGAGTCGGCTGGCGCCGGAAACTACTGATCCTGGGAGCCCGGTTGAGGCGAACTTCAGGACCTGATGAGCAGACTCTACAAGGCCTTGGTCCTGGTCCTGAAGCGTCGCCCCCTGGGCGAGGCCGACGAGATCGTCTCCCTCCTTTCACCCGACCGGGGGCGTTTTGAGGCAGCCGTGCGGGGATCCAGGAGGTCGGCCAGTCCCCTGGTCGGCCGGATCGAACCCTTTACCGAGTTGTCCGGACTCTTCGCCCGGGGACGCTCGTTGGATCACCTGACCCAGGCCGAGGTGCACTGTGCCCGCCCCGACTTGCACGGGGATCTGGAACGCCTGTTGCTGGCCAGCTACCTGGTGGATCTGGTCGGCGGGGCCTCAGCCCCCGGCGAGCCCTGTGCGGAGCTGTATGGATTGCTGATCCAGGCCCTGGACAACCTGCAGACGGCGCCGACCCCGCTCCTGTGCCGCTGGGTTGAGATGCGCCTGGCCGAATTCTTGGGTTACGCACCTCAGCTCGAAGTCTGTGCGCTGTGCGGTGCTTCCGATCCGAGCTGGTTCTCGGCCGCAAGCGGGGGGACCGTTTGTCGAAACTGTCGCGGTGCCAGGAGCCCGGGGGGCGTGGCCCTTTCTCCTCCCGCTCGCGCCGCCTTGCGCCACTTGCGCGATTGTCGTCTGGAATCGGCACTCCGGGTACGCCTTCCCGTCCAGGCGACGCGAGAGGTCGAGCGCGCGCTCTTCGAGCATCTGCAGTATCACAATCCGCAGACTCTCGGTTCACGCGAGGTCCTGCGCAGTCTGCTGGGACAGACATGAGGATTCTGGGAATCGATCTGGGCAGGCGTCGGGTCGGGCTGGCTCTTTCTGATCCCTCGGGGATCCTGGCGACCCCCCTGGAGACCCTCGACGGCAGGGACCGCGACGCCCTGGTGGCACAGTTGCGGTCCAGGGTCCGCGAGTTGGGGGTGGAGGAGGTGGTGCTGGGCCTTCCCCGACGAACCGATGGCACCTTGGGCCCCGAGGCCCTGGCCACCCAGAAATTCGCCGAACGCTTGGAACAGACTCTGGGATTGCCGATCCACCTGGAAGATGAGCGCCTCACGACCGTCCAGGCCCACCGGTCGATGCGGGAGGCAGGAGGCCGGGGGGCCGAGCTGAGGAAGGCGGTGGACCGGGTGGCCGCCGTGTTGATTCTGCAGACTTTCCTGGACCGGCGCCAACCGCCTCCGGAGGACCCCTGGTGAGCAGGAGGGGCTGCCGCCCGTGGTCCAGAATGCAGGCAACGTGAAGTTGTTGCTGCGGCTCTTCCGTCTGGGTTGCCTGGCCTTCCTGATCGGTGCCGGGTTCGCTTTCTACTTCTTGCATACAGCCCTGACGCCCGCAGATCCGGAGGGGATTTCTAAACCCCTGGTGGTCGAGATCCCCGAGGGGGCCTCAGCAGCCGGAATCGCCCAGAGCCTGGAGACCAATGGCTTGATCCGCTCGGCCTTGGCCTTTCGCATACTGGTTCGTTTTGGTGGGCAGGATGGGGCCATCCGGGCCGGGCACTATACTTTGAGTGCCTCGGAAAATCCCGTGAAGATCCTGGACCATCTGGTGAAGGGCGATACCATGCAGCGCCGGGTGACCCTGCCGGAAGGGCTGACCCTGGTGGAGGTGGCCGGGATCCTGGAAAAGAACGAGGTCTGCCCTGCCCAGGACTTCCTCGAGATGGCTCGGACGCGTGGGAAGGATTTCGGCCCCGGTTTCCCCGAGAATCTGGAGGGTTATCTCTTCCCCGATACCTACGATCTGCCTTGGAAGTGCTCAACCTCGGAGGTCCTCGGCATCCTGACCTCACGCTTCGACGAAATCTTCACCCCGTTATGGTCCGAAAAGGCCCCCTTGGGGCGTGCTGAGACGGTGGTCCTGGCCTCCCTGGTGGAGCGCGAGGCCCAGGTTCAGTCGGAAAGGGCTGTCATCGCGGGGGTCTACCTCAACCGTCTGGCCGAGGGCATGCTCTTGCAGTGCGACGCGACGGTGCAGTACGCCCTGGGCCGTCAGAAGTCGGTCTTGATGCATCAGGACCTGAAGATCGATTCTCCCTACAACACCTACCGTCATCCCGGGTTACCCCCGGGGCCGATCTGCAATCCCGGACGAGCGGCTTTGGAAGCCGCCGTGCGGCCCCAACGGACGGAGTATCTCTTCTACGTCCGCAATGATGTGAAAGGGGATGGCAGCCACGTCTTCTCGAGAAACTACACCGAACATGAAAAATCCATCGACCGCTATCAGCGCTGAGGACCAGGAGAACTCGGGGCCCTTCTATGGGCAGTCAGTCCCTGGCCGGGGCGAACGGCTGATCATCGGCGTTGCCGGAGGTACCGGCTCTGGCAAGACCACCGTGGCCCGGAGGCTGCGTCAGAGCTTTCCCCCCGACGTCGTGCAGCTGATTCCTCAGGATTCCTACTATCGTGATCAGGCGCACATTCCTTTCGAGGAGCGTCTCAAGACCAACTACGACCATCCCCTAGCTTTCGACAATGACCTGCTGATCGAGCATTTGGATGCCCTGATGCAGGGCGAAGCCGTCGACCAACCCGTCTATTCCTTCATCACGCACACCCGCGCCCAGGAGACCCGGCGTCTGATGCCCGGCCAGATCCTGGTCGTGGAGGGGATCCTGGTCCTGGAGGATGCCCGGCTTCGGGAACGGATGGACATCAAGATCTACGTCCAGACCGATGCCGATGTCCGGTTTGTCCGCCGCCTGCGTCGCGACCTGGTCGAGCGCGGGCGTTCGGTAGACCAGATCATCGAGCAATACCTCGGAGTCGTCCGGCCGATGCACATGCAGTTCATCGAGCCGACCAAGCGCTATGCTGACCTGATCGTCCCCGAAGGAGGGGATAACGTGGTGGCCATCGACCTCTTGTGTTCCAAGATCCACTCGATCCTGGAACATCCGGAGACTCGGCAACCATCCTCCATGCCCGCTGGCACCGGGGTGGAGTGACCCGCTTCAGCTCTGCGCCGTGTATCGGTTCGAGGATTCGGAATCCTGTCCGGGTCTGAAGTGAAGGAATGTTCCGGAGGGAGTTGAAAACTGCCGGCGCCAGTATCTTGGCTGGTCGGTCGGGCCTTCATCGCCGGCCGGTTCCTGGCCCTCGACAATGGCGTGAAAGTCCGTTGACGCAGGCCTCAAACATCATGTTATACTTGTTGACGGTCTGTTAAAAGATGCAGTCCGGGACGGAGTTTTTTCGATGATTACGCGGTCCAACGAAGAACTTGGCCGGTTGCTGGTCGATGAAGGCTTCATCACCGAGCGCCAGTTGGAGAAGGCCAAGGCTGACACCGAGCGCCGAGGGGAGCCTCTTCAGAAAACCCTGGTTGCGATGGGGTTCGTGTCCGACAAGGACATCGTCGAGTCCATGGGCAAGCAGATGGGGGTCGCCTTCGTCGACCTGGACAGCATCGAACTGGATGTGGACCTGGTCAAGTCGATCCCTGAACATCTGGCCCAGCGCTACAAGGTGATCCCCGTGGCCCAGAAGGATACCCGTTTGACCCTGGCCATGGTCGACCCGCTGAACGTGCTGGCCATCGATGATATCCGGCTGATCACGGGTTTCGATATCGAGCCGGTCATCGCCACCGAGGAGGAGATCCTCAAAGCCATCTCCCGCCTCTTCGGTGTGACCGACATGGTCGCCGTCGAAGATACGGTCAAGGAGATTTCGGCCACCGAGTTCGGCGCCATGGAGGTCGAGGACGAGATCGAGGAAGAGATCGCGCTGGACAAGCTCAAGGAATTGGTGGACGAGGCACCTATCGTCCGCGTGGTCAACCTGATCATCTCCCAGGCCATCAACGACAAAGCCTCGGACATCCATATCGAGCCTGAAGCCCGCTCGGTTCGCGTGCGCTATCGGGTGGATGGTGTGCTGCACGACGTGATGAGCCCCCCCAAGCACATCCAGGCGCCCATGGTCAGCCGAATCAAGATCATGTCCACCATGGACATCGCCGAGCGCCGGATCCCCCAGGACGGCAAGATCCACCTTCGCCACGATGGTCGCGAGTTTGACCTGCGGGTCTCGACAGTTCCCACCATCCATGGCGAGAAGGTCGTCATGCGAATCCTGGACAAGGGTTCGGTCATGCTCGGTCTCAACAAGCTGGGCTTCTCGGAAGAGAACCAGCGTATATTTGAAGACATCGTCGAAAAGCCTTATGGGATGATCCTGGTGACGGGGCCGACCGGTTCCGGAAAGTCGACAACCCTGTATTCCTGTCTGAACAAACTCAACACCGGCACCACCAACATCCTGACCATTGAGGACCCCGTCGAGTACCAGTTGCCGGGAATCAATCAGGTCCAGGTGAACCCCAAGGCGAACCTCACGTTTGCCTCGGCACTGCGCTCGTTCTTGCGTCAGGACCCGGACATCATCATGGTCGGTGAGATCCGCGACCAGGAGACTGCCAGCATCGCGGTCGAAGCCGCCTTGACAGGCCACCTCGTCCTCTCCACCTTGCACACCAACGACGCAGCCGGCGCGGTCTCTCGTTTGATCGAGATGGGGGTCGAGCCGTTCCTGGTGGCTTCGTCGGTCATCGGGGTCTTGGGACAGCGCCTGACCCGAACGATCTGCCCGAACTGCAAGGAATCCTATGTTCCGACTCCAGAGGCGATCAAGCGCTTCGGTTTGGCCATGTACTCGGATTCCGAGTTGAGTTTCTATCGCGGCCGCGGTTGTGACCACTGCAAGATGACGGGCTACCGCGGAAGGACGGGTATTCACGAGATCATGCCCATGACCGACCGGGTCCGTAGCCTGGTCCTGCAGCGAAGCTCGACGGCGGAGATCAAACAGGCGGCGACTGAAGATGGAATGCGCCTCATGCAGGAGGATGGTATCAACAAGGTCCTGGCCGGAGTCACCTCCATGGAAGAATGTCTCCGAGTGGTCTACGTCGAAGGCTCTGGCGAGTGGTAGTTTTTTTCAAGTCCGCATGGCGGACCGATTTCGATTGACCCACCCCTCCGGTTCTCCGCTTGAGGAGGACGACCGGGAGGGATGGGTTCCATGTTGTTTGGAGGATATAAGATGGCTCTGCCTCAACCGCTTCGCTACACCATGGACGACCTGCTCAAGTGTACGGTCGAACGCGGCGCATCTGACTTGCACCTGACTGTGGGTCTGTCGCCGATTTTGCGGATCAGCGGGAGGTTGACGCCCACCGAGTTCCCCCGGCTTGCTCCGGATGATACCAAGCGCCTGATTTACAGCATCCTCAACGACAAGCAGAAGGAGAGGTTCGAGAAGACCTGGGAGTTGGACTGCTCGCACGGGGTGCGTGGTTTCGGTCGTTTCCGGGTGAACGTCTTCCGTCAGCGCGGAGTGGTGGGAGCCACCTTGCGGGCCATCCCCAGTTCCATCCCCACACGCCAGGAACTCAACCTTCCCCAGGTCATCGAGGAGATGGTATATCGGCCGCACGGTCTGATCCTCGTAACCGGGGCCACGGGTCAGGGAAAATCTACCTCCCTGGCCTGCATGCTCGACTTGATCAACTCCGAGAAGACCTACCACATCCTCACGATTGAGGACCCCATCGAGTACATTCATCCTCACAAGAAGTCGATGGTCAATCAGCGGGAGTTGGGACAGGACACCCAGGGATGGCTGCATGCGCTGCGCTCTGCCCTCCGGGAAGACCCCGATGTCATACTGGTCGGTGAGATGCGGGACCTGGAGACCATCTCGGGTACGCTGACGGCAGCCGAGACCGGTCATCTGGTCTTCTCGACCCTGCATACCTCGGATGCCTCCCAGACGGTAGACCGTATCGTCGACGTCTTCCCGCCTCATCAGCAGCAACAGATCCGCATTCAACTGGCGGCGGTACTCGAGGCCGTCTTCTCCCAGCAGTTGATCCCGCATTCCTCCGGCATGGGGCGGGTCCCTGCGATTGAGGTGATGATCGCCACGTCGGCCGTGCGCAACCTGATCCGCGAAGGGAAGAGCCATCAGATCTATAACGCCATCCAGACCGGCTCCAAACACGGGATGCAGACCATGGAGCAGTCGCTTCTGGACCTCTACACCAACAAGCAGATAACCTTGGAGGATGCCCTGAACCATACCATGCATCCGGAAGATCTGCGCCGGATGATCGAGGGTCAAGGGCGGAAGTAGTCTGATTGAAATTAAGTTCCCCAAGCCAGGAAGAGGAGGAAGGGCCTTCCTTCTGGAAGACCATGTTGGAAATTCGGGATATGAGGGTGCCCTTCCGCTCAAGGTCTGGTGCCCCCGGGCTGCGGACCACGGTCTTGTAGCCGGAAAGTTCAATAGGAGGTGGTCTCAATGAGCGTTCTGTGGTGGCTCCTGCCCATGGCAATCATCATTGTCGGCACCCTGTCCAAGATCTGAAATCCAGGTCGGGTCTAGCCGCAAAGGAGGTTGGGGTCGGATGCCCGTCTTTGTCTATGAAGCCCGCGATGCTGCCGGGCAATTGAAGAAGGACAAGATCGACGCTCCGAACATGCGGATGGCGACTCAACGTCTGCAAGAGCAGAAGATGGCCGTCATCAACATCAAGGAACAGTCTGGCGGCATGGCCCAGGCAGATGTCCTGGGTTGGTATCAGAAATTCAAGAAGGTCAACGAACAGGCCTTGACGGTCTTCAGTCGTCAGTTCGCGACGATGATCAACGCCGGCTTGGCGATGGTTCGTTGTCTGGACATCTTGTCCGAACAGACTGAGGACAAGAAGCTTCAGCAGACCCTGATCCAGGTCCGCCGGGATGTCGAGGGTGGCTCGACCCTTTCGAACGCCCTTTCCAAACACCCAACAGTCTTTTCCACCTTGTATATCAGCATGGTCAAGGCGGGGGAGATGGGCGGTGTGCTCGACGAGGTCCTGGAGCGCCTGGCCGGATTCATGGAGAAGGACTTCGCGCTCAAGAAGAAGGTCAAGTCGGCGCTCACCTATCCGGTCGTCATCCTGGTCATGGCGCTGGGTATCGTGTTTTTCCTGGTGACCTACATTTTGCCGACCTTCGTCACCCTCTTCGAGGGGATGAACCTCGATCTGCCGTTGCCGACCAGGATCCTGATCGGAAGTACGAAGGCGGTTCGCAATCCCATGATCCTGTTCCCCTTGATCGCTCTCCTGGTGGTCGGGGGAGTCTTCATCAACCGTTACATCAACACTCCGCTCGGGAAGAAGCAATATGACCTCCTGAAGCTGAACATTCCGGTTTTCGGCTTGTTGAACAAGAAGGTGGCCATCTCGCGCTTCTGCCGGACCTTGGGAACCCTTCTCTCCTCAGGTGTGCCGATCATGCAGGCCCTGGAAATCGTGGGTAAGGCTTCCGGCAACGAGATCATCGCCATGACCGTCGGCAAGATTCGCGAGAGCATCCGGGAAGGTGAAAGCATCGCCTCGCCTCTCGGAGCTTCGGGTATGTTCCCGCCCATGGTCACCCAGATGGTGGCCGTCGGGGAGGAGACCGGAAACCTCGATGCGATGCTTGCCAAAATCTCCGACTTCTATGACACCGAGGTGGAATATCTGCTGAGCTCGTTGACCTCGATGCTGGAACCCATCATGATCG